>NZ_JBVHQF010000007.1:139183-447380 GCF_055567555.1 Streptomyces sp. NPDC026522 | reverse complement strand
CAGATGTGGAAGCCCGGTAACGGGTGGAGCTGACTGGTACTAATAGGCCGAGGGCTTGTCCTCAGTTGCTCGCGTCCACTGTGTTAGTTCTGAAGTAACGAACTGTGTCCATGCCCGGTTGGTTAACTTCATAGTGTTTCGGTGGTCATAGCGTTAGGGAAACGCCCGGTTACATTCCGAACCCGGAAGCTAAGCCTTTCAGCGCCGATGGTACTGCAGGGGGGACCCTGTGGGAGAGTAGGACGCCGCCGAACAATCATTGTGGGAAAGCCCCGCACCAGCCCTTCACGGGCATGGTGCGGGGCTTTTCTGCGTTCAGGGCCCGGCGGGGTCTCCTGTAGGGTCAGTGTGCATCGTTCGACTAGTTCTACCGTCACAGTGGAGGCCCCCGGGTGGAGGTCCAGGAGACTCGGGTTCAGACTGACCGAATTTTCACCATTCCGAACATCCTGAGCATGGCGCGCCTCGTCGGCGTACCCCTGTTCCTCTGGCTGATCCTGACGGAGCACGACGGGTGGGCGCTTCTCGTCCTCATGCTCAGTGGGATCAGCGATTACCTCGACGGGAAACTCGCGCGGCGCTGGAATCAGATCAGCAATCTCGGTCGGCTGCTGGACCCGGCCGCCGACCGGCTGTACATCCTGACGACTCTCTTCGGCCTCACCTGGCGCGGGATTCTGCCGCTCTGGCTCACCGCGGCGCTGATCGCCCGTGAGCTGATGCTGCTGGTCATGGTGTGGATCCTGCGCCGACACGGCTATCCGCCGCCGCAGGTCAACTTCCTCGGCAAGGCCGCGACCTTCAACCTGATGTACGCGTTCCCCTTGCTGTTGCTGAGTGACGGCGACGGTCCGTTGGCCTGGATGGCGTCAGTTTTCGGATGGGCGTTCGCCGGATGGGGTACAACCCTGTATTGGTGGGCAGGAATCCTTTACGTGGTCCAAGTCCGCCGGCTGGTCAAGGCGGATGCCACGGCCGATTGAGCTTGCTCGACGCCGGTACACGCGGAGGAGTTGCGGAGTCACCGTCCGAGACGGGTGAGGTCGGCTTGACCGTCATCTCTCAAGGAGGACTCTTCCGACATGAAGGCCGTCGTGATGGCCGGTGGCGAAGGCACGCGTCTTCGCCCCATGACCTCGAGCATGCCCAAGCCGCTCCTGCCGGTGGCCAACAGGCCGATCATGGAGCACGTGCTCAGGCTGCTCAAGCGGCATGGGCTCAATGAGACCGTTGTGACTGTTCAGTTCCTGGCGTCGCTCGTCAAGAACTACTTCGGTGACGGCGAGGAGCTCGGGATGGAGCTCACCTATGCCAACGAGGAGAAGCCACTCGGGACCGCCGGCAGCGTCAAGAACGCCGAAGACGCTTTGAAGGACGACACCTTCCTCGTCATCTCCGGCGACGCGCTCACGGACTTCGACCTCACCGATCTGATCCGCTTCCACAAGGAGAAGGGCGGGCTCGTCACCGTCTGTCTGACGCGGGTACCGAATCCGCTGGAATTCGGCATCACCATCGTCGACGAGGAGGGCAAGGTCGAGCGCTTCCTGGAGAAGCCGACGTGGGGGCAGGTCTTCTCGGACACCATCAACACCGGCATCTACGTGATGGAGCCGGAGATCTTCGACTACGTCGAGGCGGACGTTTCGGTCGACTGGTCCGGTGATGTCTTCCCGCAGCTGATGAAGGAAGGCCGGCCGATCTACGGCTACGTCGCCGAGGGCTACTGGGAGGACGTCGGTACGCACGAGAGCTACGTCAAGGCCCAGGCCGACGTGCTCGAGGGCAAGGTCCAGGTCGACATGGACGGGTTCGAGATCTCGCCCGGCGTGTGGATCGCCGAAGGCGCCGAGGTGAGCCCCGACGCCGTGCTGCGCGGGCCGCTGTACGTCGGCGACTACGCCAAGGTCGAGGCCGGCGTCGAGATCCGTGAGCACACGGTCATCGGGTCGAACGTCGTCGTCAAGAGCGGGGCCTTCCTGCACAAGGCCGTGGTGCACGACAACGTGTACATCGGACCCCACAGCAACCTGCGCGGCTGCGTGATCGGCAAGAACACCGACATCATGCGGGCCGCCCGGATCGAGGACGGCGCCGTCATCGGCGACGAGTGCCTCGTCGGTGAGGAATCGATCGTCCAGGGGAACGTGCGGGTCTACCCCTTCAAGACGATCGAGGCCGGCGCCTTCGTCAACACCTCGGTCATCTGGGAGTCCCGCGGCCAGGCCCACCTCTTCGGGGCCCGCGGCGTCACCGGGATCCTGAACGTGGAGATCACCCCCGAGCTGGTGGTGCGGCTGGCCGGCGCCTATGCGACGACCCTCAAGAAGGGCGCCACGGTCACCACGGCCCGCGACCACTCCCGTGGTGCGCGAGCGCTCAAGCGGGCCGTGATCTCGGCGCTCCAGGCCAGCGCGATCAACGTCCGCGACCTGGAGAACGTGCCGCTGCCCGTCGCGCGCCAGCAGACCGCGAGAGGCAGCGCCGGCGGCATCGTGCTGCGCACCTCACCCGGCGTCCCGGACTCGGTGGACATCATGTTCCTCGACGAGCGCGGTGCGGACCTCTCCCTCCAGCAGCAGCGCAAGCTGGACCGCGTGTACGCCCGCCAGGAGTACCGGCGCGCGTTCCCGGGTGAGATCGGAGACCTGCAGTTCCCGGGCAGCGTCTTCGACGCGTACACGGGTTCGATGCTGCGGCGCGTGGACATCACCGGTGTCGCCGATTCGGGGCTCAAGGTGGTCGTCGACGCCTCCAACGGCAGCGCGGGCCTGGTTCTGCCCAGCCTGCTCGGCCGGCTCGGGGTGGACGCCCTGACCGTCAATCCCGGGCTCGACGAGTCCCGCCCCACGGAGACCAGGGAGACCCGGCGGGCCGGGCTGGTGCGGCTGGGCGAGATCGTGGCCTCCTCGCGGGCGGCCTTCGGCGTTCGCTTCGACCCGGTGGGCGAGCGGATCTCGCTGGTGGACGAACGCGGGCGGATCATCGAGGACGACCGGGCGCTGCTGGTGCTGCTCGACCTCGTCGCCGCGGAGAAGCGCAGCGGCAAGGTGGCGCTGCCGGTGACCACCACACGGGTCGCCGAGCAGGTGGCGGCGTACCACGGCACCCAGGTGGAGTGGACGACGACCTCGCCGGACGACCTGACCCGGGTGGGCCGGGCGGAGAGCACCATCTTCGGTGGTGACGGCCGCGGCGGCTTCATCGTTCCGGAGTTCAGCAGCGTCTTCGACGGTTCGGCGGCGTTCGTCCAGTTGATCGGGCTGGTGGCGCGTACGCAGCTCACCCTGAGCCAGATCGACGCCCGGATCCCGCGGGCGCACGTGCTCAAGCGCGACGTGCCGACGCCGTGGGCGGTGAAGGGGCTCGTGATGCGGCGGGTCGTGGAGGCGGCCGGCGACCGGCAGGTGGACACCACCGACGGGGTGCGCGTGGTCGAGGCCGACGGCCGGTGGGCGCTGGTGCTGCCGGACCCGGCGGAGGCGGTCACGCACCTGTGGGCCGAGGGCCCCGACGACGCTTCGGCGCAGGCGCTGCTGGACGAGTGGGCCGCAGTGGTGGACGCCGGCGAACACTGAGGCGGCCGCGCCGGGCGTGAGCGCCGTCCGGCGGCCGGGGCAGGGAGGGCGTCTCCCCGTCCCGGCCGCCGGACGGCGCATTCGGTATCGGCGGGGGCGTCATGCGACGATGAGCGGCATGTCGCAGCAGCACCACAACCGGAGTTCGGTCACACGGCCCGCGCGCCCGGACGCTTCCATGTCGCTGCTGACGCACGTGATGGACCACAGTCTCGACGAGGGCTACGCGGAAGCCTCGGCGCGGCGCGAAGCCGAGGGCACTTCCGGGCTTCCGCGCACCCTCAAGGCCAAGCTGGCACTCGCGGGCGGGCTCGTACTCGCCGCGATGGTGGTCACCCTGGGCGCGGCCCAGGCGCGGGTAGCGGGGCCGGTACTGGCCAAGGAGCGTCAGGAGCTGATCGACCGGGTCGAGCGGGCGAACGCCCACGCGGACGGGCTGGAGACGGACATCGAGCGGCTGCGCACGGAGGTCGCCGACCGCCAGCAGGCGGCGCTCAAGCAGGTGGGCGGGGACCAGGGCCGGCTCGTGGGGTTGCTGTCCGGGGCGACCGAGGTCCGCGGGCCCGGGGTGAAGCTGGTGGTGGACGACGCGAAGGACTCCGCCTCGGGCGGGGGCGGCGGTCCGCGCGAGAGCAAGGGGTTCTCGGACACCGGGCGGCTGCGGGACCGGGACATGCAGAAGATCGTCAACGGGCTCTGGCAGTCGGGCGCCGAGGCGGTCTCGATCAACGGGCAGCGGCTGACCGCGCTGTCGGCGATCAGGGCCGCCGGTGACGCGATACTGGTCGACAACAGGCCGCTGGTGCCGCCGTACGAAGTCCTCGCCGTGGGTGACCCCAAGCGGCTGGGCACCCGGTTCCAGGACTCGGCGGGCGGCCAGTACCTGCACGTGCTCCAGGAGAGCTACGGGATCCGCGACACCCTGTCCTCGGTGGACGACCTCCGCCTGCAGGCCGCGCCGAGCCTCACCGTACGCACAGCCACAGCAGAACAGCCGAAGAAGGGTGCATCGTGATCGCGGTACTGGGCCTCGTGGCCGGAGTGGTGGTCGGACTTCTGGTCCGGCCCGAAGTGCCGGCCGTGGTGGAGCCATATCTGCCGATCGCCGTGGTGGCGGCGCTGGACGCGGTGTTCGGCGGTCTGCGCGCGATGCTGGACGGCATCTTCGTGGACAAGGTGTTCGTGGTGTCGTTCCTGTC
Source organism: Streptomyces sp. NPDC026522 (assembly GCF_055567555.1). Lineage (NCBI taxonomy): Bacteria > Bacillati > Actinomycetota > Actinomycetes > Kitasatosporales > Streptomycetaceae > Streptomyces > Streptomyces sp. NPDC026522. The sequence continues at coordinate 442,603 of NZ_JBVHQF010000007.1, read as the reverse complement.
GAACGTGGTGGTGGCCGCGCTGATCGTCTTCCTCGGGGACAAGCTGGGCGTCGGCTCGCAGCTGTCGACCGGTGTGGTGGTCGTCCTCGGCATCCGCATCTTCTCCAACGCGGCGGCGATCCGCCGGCACGTGTTCCGGGCGTGAGGCCGCGATGAGTACGAATGACACCCCGCCCGAGGAACCGAATGTTCCGGAGCAGCCTCTTGCAGAGGGGAAGCCGGCACCGGCCGGGGTCCCGCAGCAGAGCGGCCGCCGGCGGCTGGCCGCGGGTCTGTGGCCGCCGCGGCTGAGCCGGGCGCAACTGATCGTCGCGCTGCTGCTGTTCGTGCTGGGACTCGGCCTCGCCATCCAGGTGCGGTCCAACAGCGACTCCAGCGCCCCGCTGCGCGGCGCCCGCCAGGAGGACCTCGTACGGATCCTCGACGAGCTGGACGGACGCACCAAGCGGCTGGAGGACGAGAAGCAGCAGCTGGAGAGCCAGCGCAAGGAGCTGGAGAGCAGCTCCAACCAGGCGGAGGAGGCGCGCAGGCAGACCGTGGAGAAGGAGCGCCAACTGGGCATCCTGGCCGGTACCGTGGCCGCACAGGGGCCGGGGATCACGCTGCGGATCAGCGACCCCAAGGGCCAGGTGCAGTCCGATCAGCTGCTGGACACCCTCCAGGAGCTGCGGGCGGCCGGCGCCGAGGCGATCCAGATCAACGGTGTGCGGGTCGTGGCGGGCTCCTTCTTCTCGGACGAGGGCGGTGGGGTCGGGATCGACGGTAAGAAGATCACACAACCCTACGAGTTCAGGGTGATCGGCAAGCCCCAGGACCTGGAGCCCGCGCTCAACATCCCCGGCGGTGTGGTGCAGTCACTGGAGAAGGAACAGGCGACGGTCGCCGTCACACGGTCGGCGAAGATCGTCGTGGACGCCTTGCGGGCTGCGAAGCAGCCTGACTACGCTCGGTCGTCATCGCCGTGAGGCGGGGTGGAATGTGGAGCGGCTCACGTGGGGGGATGCCTGCGGGGGGTCGACGCGCCGAAGTCGCGGTGCGTGGTGGAAACTGTCTGGTGGTTACGGACGTTGTGAGAATGTCCGGGTCGGCAGGTGTGTGCATGCGGAGTTCGTCCTGCCCCACGGGCGGGTCTGTTTCGGTCAAGGGGAATCGCCCGTGAAGTTGTTTGAGAAGTTGTTCGGCAAGAAGAACCGTGAGGAAAGCGGTGCGCGGCACCGTGCGGGTCACGCAGATGCGGAAGCCCAGGGCGACCGGCCCCTCTTCCGGGACGAGGTCGCGGGCCAGGGTGACATTCCGGGCGCTCCGGGCGCGTCGGCTGTTGACCCTGCCGGTTCCGGACGCATAGGTTTCGGTGATCCATCAACCTCGAGTGCGGGTGGAGGGTTTGCCTCCGACCCGTATGCCACCAACGCCTCCGCGGGGCAGCCGCGGCGCGAGGAGCCGTCCATGTCGGCCGAGCAGATTTGCAGCAGGTGCGGGCACCGCAGCGATGCGGCGAGCCGCTTCTGCTCCAACTGCGGGGCGCCGCTGCGGCCGGGCCTGACGCCGGAGCGAGCCTCGGAGACCACGTCCACCATCTCGATCTCGGGCCTGGAGGCCTACGAGGCCGAGGTGGCGGGACACGCGCCGTCCTCGCTCTCCCCCGAGGCCCAGGCCGCGGTGGAAGCCCTGCCCCCGGGCTCCGCTCTGCTGATCGTGCGGCGCGGACCCAACTCGGGCAGCCGCTTCCTGCTGGACGGCGAGCTGACCACGGCGGGGCGGCACCCGCAGAGCGACATCTTCCTGGACGACGTCACCGTCTCCCGGCGGCACGTCGAGTTCCGCAGGAGCCAGGACGGCGGGTTCACCGTCTCCGACGTGGGCAGTCTCAACGGCACGTACGTCAACCGTGAGCCGATCGACTCCGTCGCCCTGCACAACGGCGACGAGGTGCAGATCGGCAAGTACCGGCTGGTCTTCTACGCGAGCCTGCGGGGCGTCTGACCTCCCCCGGGCGCCTTCCGGCCACCGCCGGGGGGTGCCCTCGGGGGACCCAACAGGGAAGGTCCCATGCTGCGTACCCCGACCGGCGGTGCCGCGAAGAACGGCACCGCCGGGACCGCCGGGCGGCTGGTGAGCATCGGCACGGTGCTGACCATGCTGCGCGACGAGTTCCCCGACGTCACGATCTCGAAGATCCGCTTCCTGGAGGCGGAGGGGCTGGTCGAGCCCAGACGCACACCCTCCGGATACCGCAAGTTCAGCACCGACGACGTCGAGCGGCTGGGCCGGATCCTGCGCCTGCAGCGCGACCACTACCTGCCGCTGAAAGTGATCCGCGAGCAGCTCGACGCGCTCGACCGCGGCGAGCAGATCCGTATCCCGGCCCCCACGGCGCCCCGTGACCCGGGCGGCGCGCCCGACACCACCGGGCCCGCGGCCGTTTACGGCGAGGTGGGCCGGGAGCGGCCGGCGGCGGCCCGGGTGGGGCGGGCGGAGCTGCTCGCCGCCGCCGAGGTGGCGGAGGAGCAACTGGCCGAGTGGGAGTCGTACGGCCTGCTCGGCGAGGCACCGGACGGCGGGTTCGACGCCGGGGCGGTCACCGTGGCGCGGCTGATCGCGGATCTCGGCCGTTTCGGACTGGAGCCCAGGCACCTGCGGGCGATGAAGGCGGCGGCGGACCGCGAGGCCGGCCTGGTGGAGCAGGTCGTCTCCCCCTTGCGGCGGCACCGCAACCCGCAGACCAGGGCCCATGCCGAGGCCACCTTGAAAGAGCTGGCGGGGCTCTCCGTACGGCTGCACGAGGCTCTCGTGCAGACCGCTCTCGGGGTCCGTCTGCGTTGACCGGAAAGAGCCCGACTACCCAAACCGGTCGGGCACGTCCTAGGGTTGCTGTGTGAACGAGCTCGACGTTGTGGGTGTCCGGGTGGAAATGCCCTCGAACCAACCGATCGTGCTCCTGCGTGAAGTGGGAGGCGATCGGTACCTCCCCATCTGGATCGGTCCTGGGGAGGCGACCGCCATTGCCTTCGCTCAGCAGGGGATGGCCCCTGCCCGCCCGCTGACGCACGACCTGTTCAAGGACGTGCTGGAGGCGGTCGGTGAGGAGCTGACCGAGGTACGGATCACGGATCTGCGGGAGGGCGTCTTCTACGCGGAGCTCGTCTTCGCGAGCGGGGTAGAGGTGAGCGCGCGGCCTTCCGACGCGATAGCGCTGGCCCTGCGGACGGGAACGCCGATCTACGGCAGTGACGGCGTGCTGGACGACGCCGGCATCGCCATTCCGGACGAGCAGGAGGACGAGGTGGAGAAGTTCCGCGAGTTCCTCGATCAGATCTCGCCCGAGGATTTCGGCACCGGCCCGCAGTGAGCGGCGGACAAGCCGCCCACCAGGGACATTCAGCCCATTCGGTTAGCCTTTCCCCGATAAGGGGCACGGGAAACCACTCTCAGGGTGATTATCACTCGGCGTGCCGAGTGTGGCGATCGTTGACGCACCCCTGGTGACTGCCTACCTTCGAGGTGGCAGGTCAAGGACGGAGGGTCGGCGTGAGCATCACGGGCGACGGCATGACCGGGGGCACCCCCGCACGGAGTGACGGTGGGCCGTACCCGCTGCACGGCGGTGCGGCGGGCAGTGCGCGCCGTCAGCCGGAACCGGCGCCGGCCGCAGCGGACGGCGCGGCCCCGGCGGCCGAGCAGGTCGGCTATCGGGGGCCGACGGCGTGCGCCGCCGCCGGCATCACCTACCGGCAGCTCGACTACTGGGCGCGGACCGGCCTCGTGGAGCCGAGCGTGCGCCCGGCCTACGGCTCAGGTACCCAGCGGCTGTACAGCTTCCGAGACGTGGTGGTCCTCAAGATCGTCAAACGCTTCCTGGACACCGGGGTGGCGCTCCAGAACATCCGCACCGCGGTGCAGCACCTGCGCGACCGCGGCTTCTCGGACCTGGAGCGCATGACCCTGATGAGCGACGGCGCCACCGTGTACGAGTGCACCTCCCCGGACCAGGTCGTGAGCCTGCTCCAGGGCGGCCAGGGCGTCTTCGGCATCGCGGTGGGCGTGGTCTGGCGGGACGTGGAGAACGCCCTGTCGCAGTTGCACGGGGAACGGATCGACACCGGTGAGACGCTGGTCGGCCACAACCCGAGGGACGAACTGGCCGCGCGCCGCAACCGGGCCGTCTGACGCACGACGCGCCGCCGGGGTCCCGGGCGGCGTTGTCAGTGGCGTAGGGGAGCATCGGAGCCGTGAGAGCCGCGCCGACCATCCTCCACCTGGACATGGACGCCTTCTACGCCGCCGTGGAGCAGGCGTCGAAGCCGAGCCTGCGCGGAAAGCCGGTGATCGTCGGCGGTCTCGGGCCACGCGGGGTGGTCGCCACCGCCTCCTACGAGGCCAGGCGCTTCGGCGTGCATTCCGCGATGCCGACGGCGCAGGCCAGACGGCTGTGCCCCAACGGTGCCTACCTGATCCCCCGCTTCACCCTGTACCGGGAGGTCAGCGAGACGGTGATGGCCCTGCTGCGGGAACTGTCACCGCTGGTCGAGCCGCTCAGCCTGGACGAGGCCTTCGTGGACCTGGAGGCCGGCGGGGTCGCCTTCGACTCGGCGACCGCCCGGGCCACGGGGGAGCGGCTGCGCGCCGACATCATGGCCGCCACCGGCCTCAGCGGCTCCGTGGGGCTGGCCGGGTCGAAGATGCTGGCCAAGGTCGCCTCGGAGGAGGCCAAGCCGGCGGGGCTGCTGCTGATCGAGCCGGGAACGGAGCGGGAACTGCTCGCGCCGATGTCGGTGCGGACCCTGCCGGGGGTGGGGCCGGCCACCGGGGAGCACCTGCGGCGGGCCGGGATCACCACGGTGGGGGACCTGGCCGAGGCCGGGGAGGACGAGCTGGTCCGGATGGTGGGGCGGGCGCACGGCGCGGGGCTGTACCGGATGGCGCTTGGCCTGGACGACCGGCCGGTGGTCGCCGAGCGGGACGCGAAGTCGGTCTCGGTGGAGGACACCTTCGACGTCGACCTGCACGACCGGGTGCGGATCCGGTACGAGGTGCAGCGGCTCGCCGACCGCTGTGTGGGGCGGCTGCGCGGTTCGGGGCACTCCGGGCGCACCATCGTGCTGAAGGTCCGGCGCTACGACTTCTCGACGCTGACCCGCTCGGAGACGCTGCGGGGTCCCACCGATGACCCGGGAGTGGTCCGGGAGGCCGCTGCGCGGCTGCTGGAGGCCGTGGACACCACCGGCGGGGTCCGGCTGCTGGGCGTCGGCGTGACGGGGCTGGCGGACTACACCCAGGAGGACCTGTTCGCGCAGGCCGACGCGCTGGCCGCGCAGGAGGCGGACGAGGCCGCGCAGGAGGGCGCGGCGGACGCCGCGGTGGGGGAGGCGGCGGCCGCTGGGCCGGACGGGGCGCGGGAGCCGGGCGGAGCGGTCGGCCCGGCGGTGGCGCTCGTACCGGCCGCGGGGGGCGGGCCGGAGCCGGAGCCGACCGCCGAGCGCCGCTGGCCGGCCGGCAGTGACGTCCGGCACGCGGTGTACGGCCCGGGCTGGGTCCAGGGCAGCGGGGTCGGCCGGGTGACCGTGCGCTTCGAGCGGCCCGGCTCGGCGCCCGGCCGGGTACGGACCTTCCGGCTGGACGACCCCGAGCTGGAGCCGTCCGACCCGCTGCCGCTGGTAGGGGAGGAGGAGTCGCCCCCGGCGGACAGCCCTTAGCCTTCGCCGGCCAGGCTGCCGAAGTCCCGGGGCTGCGTCGGGGGCGGGGGCCGGTGGAAGTCCGTCGGGAGGGTCACGTCCAGCCCGTAGTGGTGGTAGAGCTGGAGCTCCTGTTCCGGCGAGAGGTGGCGCCCGACGCCGAAGTCCGGGGCCTCCTTGATCAGCGAGCGTTCGAAGGGCACCCGCAGGGTGTCGTCGACCACCTCACTGGGCTCCAGGGGGACGAAGGCGTCCCGGCTGAACAAGCCGGTCCGCACGGCGGCCCATTCGGGAACGCCGGTGGCGTCGTCGAGGTAGACCTCGTCCACGGTGCCGATCTTGGCGCCATTGCGGTCGAACGCCTTGCGGCCGATGAGACTGCGGGGATCGATGTCGGTCTGCACGGTCCGGTCCCTCCAACTGGTCGCAACTCCTCCGTAATGACTACAGAAGGGCATATCCGCACAGGGGGCCACTCGAGGGAGCTTCCAGATCCTCGCTGGTACGCTGGGCGGTGGCTGTTGACCCTGTGCGGGAGAGTCCTCCGAGTGAGCACGACGGAGGCGCCGAAGGAGCAAATCCTCCCCGGAATCTCTCAGGCATACGTACCGCACGTGACGAGGCCACTCTGGAAAGCAGGGGCGGGTACCGGGTGCGCAGTGCCGGTTCCCCTCCTCACCGACGGTGAAAGCCGGATCCGCGGGCCGTCCCGCGACTCCGGCGAAGCTCTCAGGTTGAGATGACAGAGGGGGAGGCCGTCCGGGTGCCCGCGCCGTGGTGCCCCTCGCAGGTCGTACGACCAGGAGGCCTCCGTACATGACCGCCAACCGCATTCCGCTCTCTCAGCTGGAGCGAGGCATCCCCTTCGAGCAGCGCCACATCGGCCCGGATGCCGAGGCGCAGGCCAAGATGCTCGCCCAGGTGGGCTACGGCTCCCTGGACGAACTCACCGCCGCCGCCGTACCGGATGTGATCAAGACCGCGGCCGCGCTGAACCTGCCCGAGGCGCGGACCGAGGCCGAGGTGCTGGCCGAGCTGCGCTCGCTCGCCGACCGCAACCAGGTCCTGTCCTCCATGATCGGCCTCGGTTACTACGGCACCTTCACGCCGCCGGTGATCCTGCGCAACGTCATGGAGAACCCGGCCTGGTACACGGCCTACACGCCGTACCAGCCCGAGATCTCGCAGGGCCGGCTGGAGGCGCTGCTGAACTTCCAGACCGTCGTCGCCGACCTGACCGGCCTGCCGACCTCCGGCGCCTCCCTGCTCGACGAGGGCACCGCGGCGGCCGAGGCCATGTCGCTGGCCCGGCGCGTCGGCAAGGTCAAGGGCGGTGTCTTCCTGATCGACGCCGACGCGCTCCCCCAGACCATCGCCGTGATCGAGACCCGTGCGGAGCCGATCGGGGTCGAGGTCGTCGTCGCGGACCTGTCCGAGGGCATCCCGGCCGACATCGCCGAGCGCGGTGTCTTCGGTGTGCTGCTCCAGTACCCCGGCGCCTCCGGCGCGGTGCGCGAGATCAAGCCGGTCATCGACCAGGCGCACGAGCTCGGTGCCGTCGTCACGGTCTCCGCCGACCTGCTCGCGCTGACCCTGCTGACCTCCCCGGGCGAGCTGGGCGCCGACATCGCCGTCGGCACCACGCAGCGCTTCGGTGTCCCGATGGGCTTCGGCGGACCGCACGCCGGCTACATGGCCGTCCAGGCCAAGCACGCCCGCTCGCTGCCCGGCCGCCTGGTCGGCGTCTCCGTCGACGCGGACGGCAACAAGGCGTACCGCCTCGCGCTCCAGACCCGCGAGCAGCACATCCGCCGGGAGAAGGCCACCAGCAACATCTGTACCGCACAGGTGCTGCTCGCCGTCATGGCCGGCATGTACGCCGTCTACCACGGCCCGGACGGCCTGCGCACGATCGCCCGCCGGACCCACCGCTACGCCGCCCTGCTCGCCGCGGGCCTGACGGCCGGCGGGGTCGAGATCGTGCACGGCGCGTACTTCGACACCGTCACCGCCCGGGTCCCGGGCCGGGCCGCGGAGGTCGTGGCCGCCGCCCGCGAGGGCGGGGTGAACCTCTACCAGGCCGGCGCCGACCTCGTCTCCGTCGCCTGTGACGAGACGACGCTGCGCGCCGACATCGAGGCCGTGTGGGCCGCCTTCGGCGTCACCGCGGACATCGAGGCCCTGGACGCCACCGCCGCGGACGCGCTGCCCGAGGGCCTGCTGCGCTCGGACGCGTACCTGACGCACCCGGTGTTCCACCAGCACCGCAGCGAGACCGCCATGCTGCGCTACCTGCGCAAGCTCGCGGACAAGGACTACGCGCTGGACCGCGGCATGATCCCGCTGGGCTCGTGCACCATGAAGCTCAACGCGACCACCGAGATGGAGCCGGTCACCTGGCCCGAGTTCGGCCAGCTGCACCCGTTCGCCCCGGTGGAGCAGGCCGAGGGCTACCTCACGCTCATCACCGAGCTGGAGGAACGTCTCTGCGAGGTCACCGGCTACGACAAGGTCTCGATCCAGCCGAACGCCGGATCCCAGGGTGAGCTGGCCGGCCTGCTGGCCGTCCGCGCCTACCACCGCGCGAACGGCGACGAGCAGCGCACCGTCTGCCTCATCCCGTCCTCCGCGCACGGCACGAACGCCGCCAGCGCCGTGATGGCCGGCATGAAGGTCGTCGTCGTCAAGACCGCCGACGACGGCGAGGTGGACGCGGCCGACCTGCGCGCCAAGATCGAGCAGTACCGCGACGAGCTCGCCGTCCTGATGATCACCTACCCGTCGACGCACGGTGTGTTCGAGGAGCACGTCGCCGACATCTGCGCCCAGGTGCACGAGGCCGGCGGCCAGGTCTACGTGGACGGCGCCAACCTCAACGCCCTGGTGGGCCTGGCCAAGCCGGGCCACTTCGGCGGCGACGTCTCGCACCTGAACCTGCACAAGACCTTCTGCATCCCGCACGGCGGCGGCGGCCCGGGCGTCGGCCCGGTCGGTGTCCGGGCGCACCTCGCCCCGTACCTGCCCAACCACCCGCTCCAGCCGACGGCCGGCCCCGAGACGGGCGTCGGCCCGATCTCGGCGGCGCCCTGGGGTTCGGCGGGCATCCTGCCCATCTCCTGGTCCTACGTGCGCCTGATGGGCGGCGAGGGTCTCAAGCGCGCCACCCAGGTGGCGGTGCTCGGCGCCAACTACATCGCCAAGCGCCTGGAGCCGCACTACCCGGTGCTCTACACGGGCCCCGGCAACCTGGTCGCGCACGAGTGCATCATCGACCTGCGCCCGCTGTCGAAGGCGACGGGCGTGAGCGTGGACGACATCGCCAAGCGTCTGATCGACTACGGCTTCCACGCGCCGACGATGTCCTTCCCGGTGGCCGGCACGCTGATGATCGAGCCGACGGAGTCCGAGGACCTCGCCGAGATCGACCGGTTCTGCGACGCGATGATCGCCATCCGCGCCGAGATCGAGCGGGTCGCGGGCGGCGAGTGGCCGGTCGACGACAACCCGCTGGCCAACTCCCCGCACACCGCGGCGGCGCTGGGCGGCGAGTGGAACCACCCGTACAGCCGGGACGAGGCCGTCTTCCCGGGCGGGGTCACCGCGGCCGAGAAGTACTGGCCGCCGGTGCGCCGGATCGACGGCGCCTTCGGTGACCGGAACCTGGTGTGTTCCTGCCCGCCGCTGGACGAGTACGACGCCTGATCCGTCGGCGCGTAGCCGGATGACGTAGGAAGGGGCCGGTCCCGGAGCATGTGCTCCGGGACCGGCCCCTCCTCGTGTGCGGGCCGCTACGCGACGGCGAGCGGGCGGTGCGGGGCGATGATCTGGCCGTTGGGCAGCAGCTCACCGGTGTCCTCGAAGAGCAGGACGCCGTTGCACAGCAGGCTCCAGCCCTGTTCCGGGTGGTTGGCCACCGGGCGCGCGGCTTCCCGGTCGGCGGAGTCTGATGACGGGCAGGCAGGCTGGTGCTGGCACATGGATGCGTTCTTTCGCTGCGGTGTGGTCTGCGTGCTACGGCTCGATGCGTGTTTCATGGCCGTCCCCCTGTGTTTCATCCCCGCCCCAGCGGGGATGTGTCGTCAGTCTTCCCCCATGACGGCTGCTTCGCAGGGATTTCCCGGCAGCTGTCCTCATAGATTGATGACGCATCACTCGTGCGGGCGGTTCAGCCAACTCCCCTGTCGATCGGGGTGGTTCCACGCTGGCCCAAGCGGGCTACGCCGCATGGGCCACTCGGACCATGTCGCTACGACCGCGCAGGTCAGGCCGCCGGAGCGGCCACCGGCGGCGGGGTCGGCGGTGCGGTGCGCCGCAGCCGGTGGGTCAGTACGGGCAGCAGTTCGGACACGGGGTGCGGCCGGTAGGCGGCGATCCCGGGCGGGGCGGGAGCCAGCGGCACCAGCAGATCGGCGGCGGCCGGCAGGCCCGCGGCGGCGTCGGCGTTCACGGCCCCGTGCAGCCACAGCGTCAGCATGTACAGCTCCGGTACGGACAGCAGCCTGGGCTGGTACCCCTGGCCGAGCGACTCCGCCTGGCGCAGCGCGCGTTCCGTCGCGGCCACGTAGGGGCCCTCGAAGAAGTGCGAGAAGGTCCAGCCGTCCGCGGTGAGGCGGGTGTCGGCGGCGGCGACGAACCGGTCGCCGCTGCGGATCAGGAACCGCCAGCCCGTCAGCCGCGTACGGGGCGGCCTGCCGCCGGCCGCCAGCGGCGAGGCGTGCAACCGGTCGAGCACGTGGACCGGCAGCGGGAGTTCGACGGTGACCGGCCCTTGCAGGGCGCGCAGGGAAGGGGTGTGAGCCTCGTTGACGGCGGTGGGGGAACCGAGTGCCGCGAGGACGCTGCGCAGGGCGGGCGCGGGAGCCGGAGGGACATGCAGCGGCATGGTGGGTCGCCTCTCACTTGGGAGACCGGTGCTACGGGAGAAGGTGCGGACGGCGCTGTCGCATTCTGGGGTCAGAGGTGGGCTGTGGGGCAATGGCCGCGCGCCAACTCTCTGCCTCGTTTGCGGAGTTTATACGACATGTGTTCACGCAATGTTTCGGCTAGCTGTCCCGGCTATTGCCGACAAGGCGTTTACCGGTCCCGCTGACCTGACGTGCATGCCGGTTCCACACGAACACGCAGCGCTGACCTCGGAGGTTACCGGACGGGGGCTCGGCTGGAAAGCGCCGGTTATCCGGAATGGGCAAAGTCGATGCGGAATTTGCTGGAGTGGACTTGCCGGGTGAATGTGCCGAAGCGCCCTTCGCGCCAAACCGGCGCGCGCTGTCCGCCACGCACGCCCCCGCGGAGTTAGCGATCACGCCGCCGGGGCATCATCGACCGTAACGCGCGCCTGGGTGCTGTGGGCCGGGCCACTTGAGGAGGGACACCTCGATGGGGGAGAAGGTCGTGGCAGGCGGATTCGACCTGTCCGATCGGCAGCGGTATCGGAGGAAGCTGCGCGAGTGCCTGGAGGGTCTGGAGCGACTTCTGGCAGAGCAGAGGTTCGATCGCCCGAAGAACATGATGGGGCTGGAGATCGAATTGAATCTCGCGGGTGCCGACGGGTTGCCGAAAATGGTGAATGCCCAGGTCCTGGAGCGCATAGCGAGCCCCGATTTCCAGACCGAGCTCGGAATGTTCAACCTGGAGGTCAACGTACTTCCGCACCGCCTGGAGGGCCGCGTTTTCGACCAGCTCGCCGAGGAGCTGAGCGCGGGACTGCACTACGCGCACCGGCAGGCCGCGCAGATCGACGCGGGCGTCGTGATGATCGGGATCCTGCCGACGATCACCCGTTCGGACCTGGCCCTGGCCAACCTCTCGGCGGTGGACCGCTACTCGCTGCTGAACGAGCAGATCCTGATGATGCGGGGCGAGGACTTCACCCTCGACATCGAGGGGGTCGAGCGGGTCAGCTGGACCACCGGCTCGATCGTTCCGGAAGCGGCCTGCACCTCCGTGCAGCTGCATTTGCAGGTGACCCCGGCCCGGTTCGCGGACGTGTGGAACGCGGCGCAGGCGGTGGCCGCCGTCCAGATAGCCGTCGGCGCCAACTCCCCGTTCCTGTTCGGCCGGGAGCTGTGGCGCGAATCCCGGCCGCCGCTGTTCACGCAGGCCACCGACACCCGGCCGCCGGAGCTCCAGGCGCAGGGCGTGCGGCCGCGGACCTGGTTCGGGGAGCGGTGGGTGGAATCGGCGTACGAGCTCTTCGCCGAGAACGTGCGCTACTTCCCCGCGCTGCTGCCGATCTGCGACGAGGAGGAGCCGCTGCGGGTGCTCACCGAGGGCGGGGTGCCGAGCCTGCAGGAGCTGGTCCTGCACAACGGCACCGTCTACCGCTGGAACCGGCCCGTGTACGGGGTCGCCGACGGGGTGCCGCACCTGCGGGTGGAGAACCGGGTGCTGCCGGCCGGGCCGACGGTGGCCGACGTCGTCGCCAACGCGGCCTTCTACTACGGCCTGGTACGGACGCTCGCGGACGAGCCGCGCCCGGTGTGGAGCCGGCTCCCCTTCGCCGAGGCGGAGGCCAACTTCGACGCGGCCTGCCGGTACGGCATCGACGCCCGGCTGCGCTGGCCGCGCCGGGGCCGGGGGCCGGGCCTGGCGAGCGTACCGGCGGTGCGGCTGGTACTGGACGAGCTGCTGCCCATGGCGGCGGCGGGCCTGGACGCGTGGGGGATCGCACCCGCCGACCGGGACCGTTACCTCGGGATCATCGAGGAGCGGTGCCGGCGCCGGGTGAACGGGGCGACCTGGCAGGTCGACACCTACCACCAGGCGCTCGCGGGCGGCCTGGAGCGCGACGCCGCGCTGGCCGCGACGACCCGGCGGTACAGCGAGCTGATGCACCGGGGCGACCCCGTGCACACCTGGCCCGTCGGCCTCCCGGAGCGGGAGGTGGACGCCACGGCCGCGGTCGGCCGCTGACCCGCCCGGGTCCGGTGCGTCCGCGGCCCCGCCCACGAGGCAGTATGGGGGTGGCGGACAACGGGACGGCGGGACGGGAGTCGCACGTGCGGGTGGAGCCGGAGCCGGTGGCCGAGGGCCGGCGGGAGGACGGCCGCGGGTACCTGCGGACCGAGACGCTGCTGGTGCTCGCGCTCTCGCTGGGCGCGAGCGCGGTGTCGGCGCTGATCAGCTTCATCGGCTCGCTCACGAAGCCGGGCGGCCTCAAGCACCAGGCCGCCACGCTCAACGGCTCGTACGCGCCCGGGCGGCCCTGGCTGGACCTGGCGTGGCAGTTGTTCGGCATCGCGACCGCGCTGGTGCCCGTCCTGCTCGTCGCCCACCTGCTGACCCGGGAAGGCGCGCCGGGGCTGCGGGTGCTCGGCTTCGACCGCACCCGCCCCGGCCGGGACCTGGGCCGGGGCGCGCTCGTCGCGGCGGGGATCGGGAGCGCGGGGCTGGCGTTCTACCTGGGGTCGCGGGCCGCCGGTTTCAACCTGACGGTGGTGCCCGAGGCGCTGCCCGACGTGTGGTGGAAGTTCCCGGTGCTGATCCTCTCCGCCGTGCAGAACGCGGTGGTGGAGGAGGTCATCGTGCTGGCGTACCTGCTGCGGCGGCTGGACGGGTTCGGCTGGTCGCCGATGGCGGCGCTGCTGGCCAGCGCGGTGCTGCGCGGCTCCTACCACCTCTACCAGGGCGTCGGCGGCTTCCTCGGCAACGTGGTGATGGGCGTCGTCTTCGTCCTGGCCTACCGTCGCTGGGGCCGGGTGGCTCCGCTGGTCGTCGCCCACGCGCTGCTCGACATCGTGGCCTTCGGCGGGTACGCGCTGCTGGCGGGCCACGTGTCCTGGCTGCCGACGCCCTGAGGGGTCAGGGGCGGGTGCGCAGCTCCCCGTCCAGCACCGTGACGGCGTCGCCGGTCAGCAGCGTACGGTCACCGGCGAGCCGGACGGTGACGAGGCCGGTGCGGGTTCCGCCCTGGAGGCCGACGAGCTCTGCCCGGCCCAGCCGTGCGGCCCAGAACGGGGCGAGCGCGGTGTGGGCGCTTCCGGTGACCGGGTCCTCGGCGATGCCGACGGCGGGGAAGAAGCCGCGGGAGACGAAGTCGTACCCGCGGGCAGGGTCCTCGGCGGCCGCCGTGACGACCACCCCGCGGCGGGCGTAGGCGCGCAGGGCGGGGAGGTCGGGCCTGAGCTCCCGTACGGCCCGCTCGTCGGCGAGTTCCACCACCAGGTCGCCGATGTGGTCGGAGGTGTCGTGGACGGACCGGACCGCGGCGCCCAGGGCGCGTTCCACCTCGGCGGGCGCCGCGACCGGGGTGAGCGCGGACGTCGGGAAGTCCATGGTGATCCGGCCGTCGGCGCCGGCCAGGGCCGTCAGTACGCCGCTGCGGGTGCCGAACCGGATCAGGCCGTTCGCCAGGCCGTTCGTCGCCAGGACGTGCGCGGTGGCGAGGGTGGCGTGGCCGCACATGTCGACCTCGGTGGCCGGGGTGAACCAGCGCAGTGCCCAGTCGGCGTCCCCGCCGGTCGGCAGCGGGCGGGCGAAGGCGGTCTCGGAGAGGTTGACCTCGGCCGCGACCTGCTGGAGCCAGTGGTCCGGCGGGAACTCGCCGTCGAGGAGCAGCACTCCGGCGGGGTTTCCGGCGAAGGGCCGATCGGTGAAGGCGTCGACGATTCGGATGCGCATGCCCCGACCGTAGGGCGCCCCCCTGATCGTCGCCCAATGCCAATGCGAGGTGTCTGGCTCTGTCGGTGAAAAGTTTCCGATATATCGTTGACGCATCGCGAGCGGTCGGTGATAGTGGATGCATCGGAACCCGGAAGGGGTCCGGAAGAGCGATCGCGACGATCGACATCGAGATCACGATTGACGAAAGGAGCGCAGTCATGCGTTCACACGGACAGCACGGACATGACCACGGACCCGAGCACGGGCGGGGACACGGCCACTGCGGGCCGGACCGTCGGGAGGAGTTCATGGGGCGGCGCGCCGCCTTCGGGCCGTTCGGGCCGCCCTTCGGAGGCGGGCCCTTCGGTGGACGCGGAGGACGGGGCGGCCCGCGCGGCCGCGCCCGGCGCGGCGATGTGCGCGCCTCGATCCTGGCGCTGCTCGCCGACCGGCCGATGCACGGCTACGAGATGATCCAGGAGATCGGCGAGCGCAGCGGCGGGGCATGGAAGCCCAGCCCGGGCTCGGTCTACCCGACCCTCCAGCTGCTCGAGGACGAAGGCCTCATCACCAGTGCGAGCGACGGCGGCAAGAAGCTGTTCACGCTCACCGACGCCGGCCGCACCGAGGCCGAGTCGGGCCCGTCGGCCCCCTGGGCCGAGGCGGGCCGGGGCTTCGACTTCGAGGCGATGCACGAGGTCCGGACGGCCGGCATCGGCCTGATGGAGGCGTTCGGCCAGGTCTTCAAGACCGGCACGCCCGAGCAGCGCGAGAAGGCCCTCGCGGTCATCAACGACGCCCGCAAGAAGCTCTACCTCATCCTGGCCGACGAGCACTGAGTCCGGCCGCCCCTCCCGCGACGAACCGGCGCGCCCCACGAGACCTGTCGTGGGGCGCGCCGGCGCGTGTCGGGTGGGCCGGTCAGGCGACCAGCGCCGCCAGCTTGCGCAGCGACTCGTTCAGGGCGGCGGTGGCGGAGTCCTTGAGCTTGCCCGCCATCAGGGAGACCGCGGCCCCGGTGAACTCGCCGTCGATGCGGACGGTCGTGGCCCCGCCGTCCGGGACCAGGGTGTACCGGGTGAGGACGGCCACGCCCATCGGGCCCTTGCCGGTGATGGCGAAGAGGCGCTCGTCCTCCAGCTCCGAGACGGTCCACAGCACCTCGGCCGGGAAGCCCATCATCTTCATGTTCTCGCTGAAGGTGGAGCCGAGCGCGAGGGTTCCCGGGCCGCCCTTCGGGAAGTCGGTGTGGGTCATGCTCCACTGGCCGTAGGAGTCCCAGTCGGTGAGCTGCGCCCAGACCTTCGCGGCGGGCGCCTCGATGCGTGATTCCGCGGTGACTTCGGCCATGCGGCCACCCCTTCTCGTCGGGTTCGTGCGCGGAACGTAGCCCCGGCGGGCGGAACATTCAATACTGACGGCTTGTCAGAAATGGCGGTGGCGGCCGGCCCGGGCCCGGGCCCGTCTCAACAGGTGTCACCCAAGCGACACTCCTGTCCGGCCCTGCCATGATGGCCGCATGCAAGCGTCAGGGAAGAACGCCGGGCTGGGCCTCGCCCTCGTCTCGGCGTGTGCGTTCGGTGGTTCCGGGGTCGCGGCGAAGCCGCTGATCGAGGCGGGCCTCGACCCGCTGCACATGGTGTGGCTGAGGGTGGCCGGCGCGGCGCTGGTGCTGTCCCCGCTCGCCTGGCGCCACCGCGCCCTGGTGCGGCGCAAACCGCTGCTGCTGGCCGGCTTCGGGCTCATAGCCGTCGCCGGTGTGCAGGCCTTCTACTTCGCCTCCCTCTCCCGCATCCCGGTCGGCGTGGCCCTGCTGCTGGAGTACCTCGGGCCGTGCCTGCTCCTCGGCTACATCCGTTTCGTGCAGCGCAAGCCGGTGACCCGGGCCGCGGCGGCCGGAGCCACCGTGGCCGTCGTCGGACTGGCGTGCGTCGTGGAGATCTGGGCCGGGCTCAGCCTGGACCTGCTCGGTGTGCTGCTCGGTCTCGCCGCCGCCTGCTGCCAGGCCTGCTACTTCGTCTTCGCGGACCAGGGCAGCGACGAGCGCGACGTACCCGACCCGATCGGCGTGATCGCGTTCGGCATGCTCATCGGGACGCTGGTCATGACCGTGATCGCGCGGCCCTGGCAGATCGACTGGCAGGTGCTGGCCGGCGACGCGGTCATGAACGGCACGACGGTACCGGCGGCGCTGCTGCTCGCCTTCGTGGTGCTGATCGCCACCGTGTTCGCGTACCTGACCGGGGTCGTCGCCGTGCGCAAGCTGTCGCCGCAGGTCGCCGGGGTCGTGGCCTGCCTGGAGGCGGTCGTCGCGACCGTGCTGGCCTGGGTGCTCCTGGGTGAGCACCTCTCCACCTGGCAGA
Source organism: Streptomyces sp. NPDC026522 (assembly GCF_055567555.1). Taxonomy (NCBI): domain Bacteria; kingdom Bacillati; phylum Actinomycetota; class Actinomycetes; order Kitasatosporales; family Streptomycetaceae; genus Streptomyces; species Streptomyces sp. NPDC026522. Next base: position 425,967 of record NZ_JBVHQF010000007.1, on the reverse strand, counting down.
CGCTGGGCGGCGCGCTCGTGCTGGGCGGCGCCTTCATCGCGCAGTCCTCCCGCCCCACGCCCCCGGCGGCGGCCGAACCGGCCGTGCTGGACCGCGAAGCGACGAACGCCTAGGGTGGCGATCATGCCTTCGACCGCCGTGCTTCCGCCTCCCGCCGCCTAGCGCGGGCGGCCCTCACGCAACAGTCCCGGCCCGGGAGTGCCCCGGGCGGGTTCGCGCTGCCCGCGAAGCGATGACCTGCTCTTCTCATCCTTCACGCAAGCGCGGAGACACCTGTGTCGAACCAATCGCCCGCTGCCGGGCGCAGTCTGCTGTACCTCGTCGTCGCCGGAGCCGCCTGGGGCACCGCCGGGGCGGCCGCCTCGCTCCTCTTCCTGGCCAGTGACCTCGGACCGCTCGCCCTGTCGTTCTGGCGGAGCGCGGGCGGCCTGGTGGTCCTGGCGGGGGTGCTCGCCGTACGCCGCCGTCCCGCGCCGGCCCTGCCCCGTCCCTCGGTCCGGTCGCTGATCGGGACCGGCCTGATGTTCACCCTCTTCCAGGCCGCGTACTTCGGCGCCGTACGGGAGACGGGCCTGGCCGTGGGCACCGTGGTCACCCTCGGCGCCGGGCCGGTGCTGATCGCGCTCGGCGCGCGGTACTGGATGGGGGAGCGGCTCGGCCGGGGCGGAGCCGCCGCGGTGGCGGGGGCGCTGGCCGGCCTCGCCGTCCTGGTGCTGGGCAGCGGCGGGGGTGAGGTGCGGCCGCTCGGCGTCGGCTGGGCGCTGCTGTCGGCGGCGGGCTACGCGGGGATGACCCTGCGCGCCCGGTGGCTGGGGCAGCGCGGGGCGGGCGGGGACCCGCTCGTCACCACCGCCTGGTCGGTCGGGGTGGGCGCGGTGTGCCTGCTGCCGGCCGCACTGGTGGAGGGGCTGCTCCCGCACACCGCCGAACCGGCCCGGGTGCTGTGGCTGCTGGTCTACGTCGCCACGGTGCCGACGGCCCTGGCCTACGCCCTGTACTTCACCGGGGCCGCGGCGGTGCGGTCCGCGACGGTGTCCGTGATCATGCTGATCGAGCCGGTGAGCGCCGCGGTGATCGCCGTCCTGCTGCTCGGGGAGCGGCTGACCGGCGCCGTGGTGCTGGGCACCGTACTGCTGCTGACGGCGGTCGGGGCGCTGATCGCCGCCGAGGCGCGGCGGCCTGCGGGCGGGCCGGAGGAGCTCCGGCCCGCGCCGGTGGCTCAGAGCGCGGCGAGGTAGCCCGGGACGGCGATGCCGGGGGCCAGGTCGGCGGCCGGGACCGGAGCCCCGTAGGCCGGGGCGACCGGGACCACGCCCGACCAGAACGGCAGGTCCAGGTCCTCGGCGTCGTCGTTCGGGCCGCCGGTGCGGAGCTTCGCCGACACCTCGTCGAGGTCCAGGCGGATCACCGCCGTGGCCGCGAGTTCCCTGGCGTTGGCCGGGCGGGAGTCGGCGGAGCGGCCGGGCACGACGTGGTCGACCAGGGCGTCGAGCGCCATCCGGCGCTCTTCCTCGTCGGTGACCTGGTAGGCGGTGCCGTGCACGACGACGGAGCGGTAGTTGATCGAGTGGTGGAAGGCGGACCGGGCCAGCACCAGGCCGTCGACGTGCGTGACGGTCACGCACACGGCGAGGCCCGGGTCGGTGGTGCCGGCGGCGAGCAGCGGGCGGGAGCCCGTCGAGCCGTGGAGGTAGAGCCGCTCGCCCACCCGGCCGAAGAGCGTCGGCAGCACCACCGGCGCGCCGTCGCGGACGAAGCCGAGGTGGCAGACGTAGGCCTGGTCGAGTATCGCGTGGACCGTCTCGCGGTCGTAGCGCGCCCGGTCCCGGGAACGGGTCGGGACGGTGCGCCCGGTGGGCGCGTACGACTCGGCCGGTGCGGCATGCGCGGTCGCCGGGTCGGCGGGCTGGTCGGACGGCTCGGTGACGGGCGTGACGCTCATGGTGCGAACTCCGTTGTACTAGTGCATAATCTTCTTTGTGCTAGGAGAGTATCGGATTACAGGGCGTCGTGCATCGGAGATCGCAGCCAGCATCGAGGCGGGCATCGGCTCGGGCACCCTCGTGCCCGGAACGCTGCTGCCGCCGATGCGGGAACTGGCGGGGGTGCTGGGGGTGAACCCCAACACCGTCGCCGCCGCGTACCGGACGCTGCGCGAACGCGGGGTCATCGAGACGGACGGCCGGCGCGGCAGCCGGGTACGGGCCCGGCCCGCGAGCGCGCCGCGCGACGAGCTGCGGGCGGTGGTCCCGGACGGCGTACGCGACGCCGCCTCGGGCAACCCCGACGTGTCGCTGCTGCCCCGGCTGGACACCGCCCTCGCGGTCGCGGCCGACCGGTACGCGAAGGCGCCGACCCTGTACGGGGACGACCCGGTGGTGCCGGAGCTGGCCCGGCTGGCCAGGGCCGGCTTCGACGCGGACGGGGTGCCACCGGGCGAGCCGGCGGTGACCTCCGGCGCGCTGGACGGCGTCGAGCGGGTGCTGGCCGCGCACCTGCGGCCCGGGGACGCGGTGGCGGTGGAGGATCCGGGCTGGGGCAGCATGCTGGACCTGGTGGCCGCCCTCGGCCTGCGGACGCTGCCGGTGGCGGTGGACGACGAGGGGCCGCGCCCGGAGGCGGTGGCACGGGCCCTGGCCGCGGGCGCCCGGGCGCTCGTGGTGACGGCCCGGGCGCAGAACCCGACGGGCGCCGCGGTCGGCGCGGCCCGGGCGGCGGAGCTGCGCGAACTGCTGGCCCGGCAGCCCGAGGTGCTGGTCGTGGAGGACGACCACGGCCACGGCATCGTGGACCTGCCGTTGCACTGCCTGGGCGGGGTGACCCGGCACTGGGCGCTGGTCCGCTCGACGGCGAAGGCGTACGGGCCGGACCTGCGGATCGCGGCGCTGACCGGCGATGCGGTGACGACGGACCGGGTGCGCGGCAGGCAGCGGCTGGGGCCGGGCTGGGTGAGCCGGCTGCTCCAGTACGCGGTGGTGGAGCTGTGGACGTCCGGCGCGGTGGATCCGGCGGCGGTGGCCCGGTCCTACGGCGAGCGGCGGGACGGGCTCGTCGCGGCGCTCGCGGAGCGCGGGGTGCCGGCGCGGGGGCGCAGCGGCATGAACGTGTGGGTGCCCGTCGCCGACGAGACCGGGACGGTGACGCGGCTGCTGGGCGCCGGGTGGGCCGTGGCGCCGGGCGCGCGGTTCCGGGTGGACAGCGGTCCGGGGGTGCGGGTGACGGTGTCCCAGCTCGCGCCCGCCGAACTCGCCGCCCTGGCCGACGCGGTGGCGGCGGCGGTCAGGCCCGTGGCGGGGGGCCGGTTCGGCTGAGCGGCCCCCCGCTCGGGGTCAGGCGCGCTTGGCGGAGGGCCGGGCCTGGGTGAGCGCGGCGCCCGCCAGGACGACGGCCGCGCCGACCGGGGTGTTCCAGTGGAGCTGTTCGCCGAGCACCAGGACGCCCGCCGTGGTGGCGATGACCGGGACGAAGTACGTGACCATCTGCGCGGTGGTCGGGCCGATCTCCGCCACCAGGCCGTACTGCATCTGCAGGGCCGCGCCCGTCCCGAGGGCGCCCAGGGCGATCACCGCCAGGGTGGGCCAGAGCGGGAAGCCGGCCGGCGCCGAGGTGAACAGCGTGCTGACCGCGAGGAGCTGGAGCGCCGAGACCATGAGCTGGGCCCCGGTCATCGCGACCGGCGAGCCCGGGGTGCCCGCCAGGGTACGCCGGACGTAGATCCAGCCGATGGGGTAGCACAGCGAGGCCAGCAGGGCGAGGGCGGCGCCCTTGGCGTCGACTCCGGAGAAGCCCTGCCAGGCGCCGAGCACGGTCAGCACCCCCAGGAAGCCGAGCCCCAGCCCGGCGAAGCGGCGCCGGGTCGGGCGGTCCTCGGAAAGCGCCACCAGCGACAGCACCATGCCCCACAGCGGCGACGTGGCGTTGCAGATGCCCGCCAGGCCGGACGGGATGCTCTGCTCGGCGAAGGCGAACAGCGAGAACGGGGCGGTGTTGAGCAGCAGCGCGCTCACCGTCAGATGGGCCCAGGTGCGCCGGCCGCGGGGGAGGGGTTCACGGCGGACCAGCAGCACCACGACCAGGGCGAGCGCCCCGCACAGGACCCGCCCGAAGGCCACGTGGAACGGCGCGTAGCCGTCCGTGCCCACTTTGATCAGGAGGAAGCTGAAGCCCCAGATCACCGAGAGGAGCGCGAACCGCACCCGCCAGTCGAGGGTGCGGGTGCGGTGGGCGGGGGTGAGGGTGCTCGTCCGGACGGGCGGGGTGGTGGCGGGTGCGCTCATGGGGTTCACTCTGGTGCCCTAGAAAGATTAGAACAAGCGAGATTTCCTCCCTGTCACGCCGTAGCATTGCTTACATGTTGAACCTGGAGCGGCTGCGCACCCTCGACGCCCTCGCCCGGCACGGCTCGGTCAGCGGTGCGGCGGACGGCCTGCACGTCACCACCTCCGCCGTCTCCCAGCAGATGGCCAAACTGGAGCGCGAGGTCGGACAGCCCCTGCTGGCCAAGAACGGGCGCGGCGTCCGGCTCACCGACGCGGGGCGGCTGCTCGCCGGCCACGCGGCCCGGATCATCTCCCAGGTGGAACTCGCCCAGGCCGATGTCGAGGCCCAGCGCGGCTGCGCCGTCGGCGAGCTGGGCATCGGCGCCTTCCCGACCGCGATGCGGGGTCTGCTGCCGCCCGCCCTGTCGGCCCTCCGGGCCGACCACCCCGAACTGCGGCCGCGGGTGCGGGAGCAGGCGCCCGAGGAGGCCATGGCGGCCGTCGTGCGCGGCGACCTGGACCTCGCGCTGGCCATCGACTGGTACAACAAGCGCATGCCGGTGCCCGTCGAACTCACCCGCACGCACCTGCTCGACGACTCCTGCGACGTCGCCGTGCCGGCCGGGCACCGGCTGGCCGGGCGGAGCGAGGTCTCCCTCGCGGAGTTCGCCGCCGACGAGTGGATCTCCTGGAACGAGGGCCAGTTCTGCCACGAGTGGCTGGTGTTCACCCTGCGCGACATGGGCGTCGAGCCCCGCGTCGCGCACATCGCCGAGGAGCACCACACCCAGCTGGCCTTCGTGGAAGCCGGGCTCGGGGTGTGCGTGACGCCGCGGCTCGGGCGCGGACCGGTACCAGAGGGGGTCCGGCTGCTGCCCGTACGGGACGCCGTCCAGCGCCACGTCTACGCCGTCTGGCGGGCCGACGCCGACCGGCGGCCCTCGATCCGGGCCGCCGTCGGGGCCCTGCGGGCGGCCGCCCTGGGGCGGTAGCGGCCCGGCGCCTACAGCTTGCGGAAGTCCCAGGAGACGACCGAGTCCGGAGTGAGCCGGATCCAGGCGTGGCGGCCGTCGTACGGCATCTGCGCGATGCCGAAGTTCTTGGCCGGGAACAGCCGCTCGGGCTCCGCCAGTTCCGGGCAGGGCTCGCCGGTGCGCGGGGCCTCGCCCACGAAGACGGCGCTGCCGGAGAGCTCGACCCCGCGCAGTTCGTCGTACGCCTCGCCCGCGTCCACGACCACCGAGAGCCGCGGGTCCGCGCGCAGGTCCGACCAGCGGCGGCTGCGCGTGATCGAGTACAGCCACAGCGACCGGCCGTCCCAGGCGAACCACAGGGCGCCGACGTGCGGGCGCCCGTCGGGGGAGACCGTGGCCACCCGGCAGGTGCGCTGCTCGCGCAGGAAGACGTCCACTTCCCCGTCGGTCATCATGATGCGCCGGCCCCGCCGCTGCGTCCCGTCCATGCCCCGCACCCCTTCACATCTGACTGTGTGTCAGGAATGATGCGGGCTCGTCGGCCGTCACGCCAGGGGGAGCCATGCCGGAACCCGCGCCCGCACCCGATGCCGCCACCACCGCACTGCTCACCGTCGAATGCCAGAACGGCGTGGTCGGGGACGAGAGTGCGCTCCCCGAACTGGCCAAGGAGGCGCACGAGTCGGGAATGCTGGACCGGGTGGCCGCCCTGGTCGCCGCCGCGCACCGGGCCGGAGTGCAGGTCCTGCACGCGGTCGCCGAGCGCCGGCCGGACGGGCTGGGGGCCAACACCAACGCCCGGCTCTTCCGGGCCGCCGGGAAGCTTCCGGTGCGCCAGCTGTGCGGCACCCGGGCGGTGGAAGTGGCCCCGCCCATCGAGGTGGCCGCGCACGACCTGGTCGTGCGCCGCCTGCACGGGCTCTCGCCGATGGCCGGCACCGACCTCGACCCCCTGCTGCGCAACCTCGGCATCCGCACGCTGGTCGTCACCGGGGTCTCCGCCAACATCGCGATCCCGAACACCGTCTTCGACGCCGTGAACCTCGGCTACCGGGTCGTGGTCCCCTCGGACGCCATCTGCGGGGTTCCCGCCGCCTATACGGACGAGGTGATCCGCAACTCCCTCTCCCTCGTCGCGGCCGTCACCACGGCCGAGGCCCTGCTTAACCAGTGGGACCCGCTGCGCTGACCCCCGTAACCTGGGCGGATGCTGTCCGAAGTGATCGCGACCCGTTACGTCACGCCCTTGCGTGAGGGCGGCTCGCTCCCGGGGATCGTCGAGGCCGACGACCTCGGGACCTACGTCATGAAATTCACCGGAGCCGGCCAGGGGCGCAAGACCCTGGTCGCCGAGGTCATCTGCGGCCGCCTGGGCCAGCGGCTGGGGCTGCGGGTCCCGAGGCTGGTACGGATGCAGCTCGATCCCGTCATCGGGCTCGGCGAGCCCGACCAGGAGGTGCAGGAGCTGCTCAAGGCCAGCGGCGGGCTCAACCTCGGCATGGACTACCTGCCCGGCTCGATCGGCTTCGACCCGCTCGCGTACCAGGTGGACCCGGTCGAGGCCGGGCGCGTGGTGTGGTTCGACGCCCTCGTCAACAACGTCGACCGGTCCTGGCGCAACCCCAACATGCTCGTCTGGCACGGGGACGTATGGCTCATCGACCACGGCGCCACCATGATCTGGCATCACAACTGGCCCACCGCCCAGAGCGCAGCCGCGAAGCCCTACAACGCCTCCGACCACGTGCTGGCGCCCTTCGGCCCGGACGTCGCGGCGGCCGCCGGGGCGCTCGCGCCCCTCGTCACCCGGGAACTGCTCACCGAGGTCGCCGCCGACGTCCCCGACGAGTGGCTGGTCGACGAGCCCGGCTTCGACTCGACGGACGCACTGCGCTCGGCGTACGTGGAGGCGCTGCTGACGCGCGCGGCGACGATCCACGAGAGGATCTCGATGGAGGCAGAGGTGAAGCCCCCGTCCAAGCCGCCGGGCTGGCTGACCGACCACCTGCCCGAATGGCCCCACGAGACCAAGAAGAAGAGCGACGGCGAGTGATCAAGCGGGACGTGTTCGAGTACGCACTGGTGCGCGTGGTGCCCAGGGTGGAGCGCGGCGAGTGTTTCAACGCCGGCGTGATCGTCTACTGCCGGGCGAAGTCCTACGTCGCCGCGCGCGTCCACCTCGACGAGGCCAAGCTGCGCGCCCTGGACCCCGGCGCCGACGTCGCGGGCGTACGGGCCGCCCTGCACGCCGTCGAGGGGCTGTGCCGGGGCGGCGAGCGGGCCGGCCAGGCCGCGGGGGACGATCCGGGGCGCCGGTTCCGCTGGCTGATCGCGCCGCGCAGCACCGTCGTGCAGCCGGGCCCGGTCCACACGGGGCTGACGGCGGACCCGGAGGCCGAGGTGGAGCGGCTGCTCGACCTGCTGGTGCGCTGACCCGGAGGAAGATCCGTACGACCTGGGGCCTTGGGGCCCGGTGCCGTTGACACCGGGTGCCAGGGCTCCTAGCGTCTCCTCAGCTGAAGCTACTAAGCGGTTGCTCACCCGTGGGCCGCCGCTCCAGAGGATTCCGAGCGCGAGGAGACCCAGCATGTCCACCACCGAGCAGCGCGTAGCGATCGTGACCGGGGCGGCCCGGGGCATCGGCGCGGCCACCGCCGTGCGGCTGGCCGCCGAAGGCCGCGCGGTCGCCGTGCTCGACCTCGACGAGGCCGCCTGCAAGGACACCGTCGAGGCGATCACCGCCGCGGGCGGCACGGCCCTCGCGGTCGGCTGCGACGTCTCGGACAGCGCGCAGGTGGAGGCCGCGGTCGAGCGCGTAGCGAGCACGCTCGGCGCGCCGACCGTGCTGGTCAACAACGCGGGGGTGCTCCGGGACAACCTGCTCTTCAAGATGAGCGACACCGACTGGGACACGGTCATGAACGTGCACCTGCGGGGGGCGTTCCTGATGGCCCGGGCCTGTCAGAAGTACATGGTGGAGGCCAAGTTCGGCCGCATCGTCAACCTCTCCAGCAGCTCGGCGCTGGGCAACCGCGGCCAGGCCAACTACTCCGCCGCCAAGGCCGGCCTGCAGGGCTTCACCAAGACGCTGGCCGTCGAGCTCGGCAAGTTCGGCGTCACCGCCAACGCCGTCGCCCCCGGCTTCATCGTCACCGAGATGACCGCCCAGACCGCCGCCCGCGTCGGCATGGGCTTCGAGGACTTCCAGGCCGCCGCCGCCACCCAGATCCCGGTGCAGCGCGTGGGCCGGCCCAACGACATCGCCAACGCCATCGCCTTCTTCACGGGCGAGGCCGCGGGCTTCGTCTCCGGCCAGGTCCTGTACGTGGCCGGCGGCCCCCTCAACTGACGGCTCCCGGCAACCGGCGCGAGGCAGAGCAACCGAGGAGAGGCACGGCGCACATGACGACGTACGAAGGAACGGACAGCGGCAAGGTCGCGCTGATCACCGGCGCGAGCCGGGGCATCGGCTACGGCATCGCCGAGGCACTGGTCGCCCGCGGCGACCGGGTCTGCATCACGGGACGCAACGAGGACGCCCTCAAGGAGGCCGTGGAGGCCCTCGGTGCGGACCGGGTGATCGGCGTGCCCGGCAAGGCGCACGACGAGGCCCACCAGGCCCTCGCCGTGGAGCGCACGATGGAAGCCTTCGGGCGGGTGGACTTCCTGATCAACAACGCGGGGACCAATCCCGTCTTCGGACCGATCGCGGACCTCGACCTCGGGGTGGCGCGCAAGGTCTTCGAGACCAACGTGATCTCGGCGCTCGGCTTCGCCCAGCGGACCTGGCACGCCTGGCAGAAGGACAACGGCGGCGCGATCGTGAACATCGCCTCCATCGCCGGGCTCTCCGCCTCGCCCTTCATCGGCGCGTACGGGATGAGCAAGGCCGCCATGGTCAACCTCACCCTCCAGCTCGCGCACGAGATGGCGCCCGGGGTCCGGGTCAACGCCATCGCGCCCGCCGTGGTCAAGACGAAGTTCGCGCAGGCCCTGTACGAAGGGCGAGAGCAGGAGGCCTCGGCCGCCTATCCGCTCGGCCGGCTCGGCGTCCCCGAGGACATCGGAGGGGCGGCGGCCTTTCTTACATCTGCACAAGCGGAATGGATCACAGGGCAAACTCTCGTCGTTGACGGAGGAATGTTCCTCAATGCCGGGGTGCACTGACCGATAACCGGACGCATTTGCCTCCTAAAGGGAGGCAAATGCGTATCGAATGTGCATGAAATCGGTCAAGTGCCACACGAAACCTGCCCATTGGATTTGTGAGGCACTGCGGTAGGGTCTGCCGCACCCCTGGCTGATCGAGGAGCGTGCACGTGTTCAACCGGACCAGATGCCTGCAGATCACTGCAGCCCTTGCGTCCATATCCCTGCTCGCCGGATGCGGTCTGCTTTCCGACGGCAGCGGTGCCGACAAGAAGCCGATCGTGGTCGGTACGACGAGCAAGCCGAGCACCCTCGACCCGGCGGCGGCCTGGGACGGCTCCTGGGAGCTGTACCGGAACATCTACCAGACCCTGCTGGCCTTCCCCACCGGCAGCACCAAGCCGGAGCCGGACGCCGCCCAGGGCTGCGAGTTCACCGACTCCGGCAACGAGTCCTACCGCTGCACGCTGCGCAAGGGCCTGAAGTTCTCCAACGGCGAGGCGCTCGACTCCAAAGCCGTCAAGCACTCCCTGGACCGCATCCGCACGATCGCGGCCAAGACCGGCCCGAAGGACCTGTTCGGCAGCCTCGACAAGATCGAGACCCCGGACGCGCTGACCGTCGTCTTCCACCTGAAGACCCCGGACGCGACGTTCCCCTACGTCCTCGGCTCGCCGGCCGCCTCGCTGGTGCCGCCCGGCGAGTACCCCGCCGACAAGGTCCGCAAGGACGGCAAGACCACCGGTTCCGGCCCGTACGTCCTGACGTCGTACAAGGACGGCGAAGCGGTCCTCGGTCGCAACGACAGCTACGTGGGCTTCGCCAACCGGCGCAACGACACCGTGACCATCCGCTACTTCACGGACTCCAAGAAGATGGTCGCGGCGCTCAAGGACAAGGAGATCGACGCCACCTACCGAGGCCTGTCCGCGACCGAGATCAAGGACCTGCAGAGCCCCGCCTCGCACGACAAGGGCGTCCAGGTCGTCGAGAACGTCGGTTCCGAGATCCGCTACCTGGTCTTCAACCCGAAGGACCCGCAGGTCGCCAAGCCGGCCGTGCGCCAGGCGATCGCCCAGACCATCGACCGCGGCGCCCTCGTCAGCAAGGTCTACCAGGGTACGGCCGAGCCGCTGTACTCGATGGTCCCCAAGGGCGTCCTCGGTCACAAGACGCCGTTCTACGACATGTACGGCCAGCCGAACGTCGACAAGGCCCGCAAGACCCTCCGGGACGCGGGGATCACCCAGCCGGTGGAGCTGACCTTCTGGTACACCACCGACCGCTACGGCTCCTCCACGGCGGACGAGTTCACGGAACTCAAGCGCCAGCTCGACGAGAGCGGCCTCTTCAAGATCACCCTGCGCAGCAAGCCCTGGATCGAATTCCAGGACGGCTACAAGAACGGTGAGTTCCCCGTCTTCGGCCGAGGCTGGTTCCCCGACTTCCCGGACCCGGACAACTTCATCGCGCCGTTCGTCGGCAAGGAGAACGCGGTCGGGACGCCCTACGAGCCCGCCGACATCCTGAACGACCTGCTGCCCAAGTCCCGGCGCGAGAGCGACCGCTCGGCCGGCGTCAAGGAGTTCGAGCAGGCCCAGCAGACCTTCGCCCAGGACGTCCGCCTGCTGCCCCTGTGGCAGGGCAAGCTGTACGTGGCCGCGCGCGACGACATCGCGGGCGCCGAGCGGGCGCTGGACCCGCAGACCGTCATGCAGATGTGGGAGCTGTACCGCAAGACCAGCTGGTAGTCCTGCTCCCCGGCCCCGGCCCCGGCCCCGGCCCCGGGCGGGCGAGGCGTTGTCAGTGCCTGCGGGTAGGTTCGGTCCAGTCACACCAAGCAGTTGCACGGACCTGTACCGGAGGATGTAGACGTGAGCCAGATGCTGCCCGAGTCCTGGCTCCCCGCGATCGGCGGGGAGCTGGACCAGCCCTACTTCAAAGAGCTCGTGGAGTTCGTAGAGAAGGAGCGGGCCAACGGGCCGGTCTACCCGCCCCACGAGCAGGTCTTCGCGGCCCTGGAGGCCACCCCCTTCGACAAGGTGAAGGTGCTGGTCCTCGGCCAGGACCCGTACCACGGCGCGGGCCAGGGCCACGGCCTGTGCTTCTCCGTGCGGCCCGGCGTCAAGACCCCGCCCTCGCTGCGCAACATCTACAAGGAGATGAAGGAGGAGCTGGGTCTGCCCGTCCCCGACAACGGCTACCTGATGCCGTGGGCCGAGCAGGGCGTCCTGCTGCTCAACGCGGTGCTCACCGTCCGTGAGGCCGAGCCCAACTCCCACAAGGGCAAGGGCTGGGAGAAGTTCACCGATGCGGTGATCCGCGCCGTCTCCGCCCGCCCCGACCCGGTCGTCTTCGTCCTCTGGGGTGCCTACGCCCAGAAGAAGATCCCGCTCATCGACGAGGAGCGGCACGTGATCGTCAAGGGCGCTCACCCCTCTCCGCTGTCGGCCAAGAAGTTCTTCGGGTCCCGGCCCTTCACGCAGATCAACGAGGCCGTCGCCGCGCAGGGCCATGAGCCGATCGACTGGCGCATCCCGGACCTGGGCTGACGCCACACCGCGCCTCGGTGCCTGAGCCGGTTGCTCCGGTTAGCGTCTTGACGATCAGACCGGGGCAGGTCTGGCGGAGCAGCCGGAGGTCGCGTTGACGGAGCAGCGGGAGGCGTCGGAGGACGCCGTCATGACCAGGATCGGCCAGGCGGTCATCCTGCTGCACGCCGGCGACCGCGAGGAGGCCCGCAACCGGCTGGGCGAGATCTGGTCCGAGCTCGGGGAGGGCGGCGACCTGCTCCACCGCTGCACCCTCGCGCACTACATGGCCGACGCCCAGGACGATCCCGCGGACGAACTGGCCTGGGACCTGCGGGCCCTGCGCGCCGCCGAGGACATCGCGGCCCGGTGGCCGCCCGCGCGGCCGGAGCCCCACCAGGCGGTCCGGGCGTTCTACCCGTCGCTGCACCTGAGTCTGGCCGCCGACTACGTCAAGCTGCGCCGTCCCGAGGCGGCCCGGGCCCACCTCGCGCGGGCCCGGGCCGCCACCGGGGCGCTGGCCGACGACGGCTACGGCAACGGGGTGCGGGCCGCCATCGCCCGGCTGGAGCGGCGGCTCGACGCGGACCCGGGCGCCCCGCCCCGGCCGTTCCCCGAGCAGGGCCCGTAGCCGCCCGCGGGTGGCCCCGTACGGCGTCAGCCGCCGTGGACGCCCGCGCAGATCCGGGCCTCCGGGCTGTCCGGATGCCAGCGCCCGTGCCGCCGCCCGAGGGCGCACACGTCGGCCGGGCGGACCGGCAGCTCCCGCATCAGCTCGCGGCCGGCCTCCGCCTCGCGCGGCCCGGCCGGGCCGGACGGGCCCCCGGGGTGCCGCGTGGGCGCCTTCGCGGGCCGCCGGGGCTCGGGGATGTCGGGCACGGGCGGCGGGGCCACCTCGGCGGCCGGCCCCGTCCCCGGGCGCGCGGCGGGCAGGCGGGAGTTCCCCGGAGCCGCCGGACGCGCGGACTCGCCGGGCACCGCCTTCAGCGCCTCCAGCGCGGGAGCCTGGACCACCACCGGCAGGACCCCCGGCCCACCGCCCGGCTCGTGGTGGGGCGGCAGCCCGCTGGCGGTGCCCGCCGCGGGCTGCGTCGCGGTGGGGCTCACGGTCACACAGCCGGAGACGGCCGAGACGGCACAGGCCACTCCGAGCAGCAGTTTTGTCGTGGTTCGGGTTGGATGCACCCGCGCAACTCTGCTGTGCGGGGACCCCGTTGCGAAAACCCTGAGCGGATATTGCCCCCGCAAGGGTGACGGCCGGCCGACGCGGCACCGCAGGTTGACGCGCCGCCCGCCCTAGTCGCCGGTGGCGCCGTCGATGTGCTCGCGCAGCAGGTCCGCGTGGCCGTTGTGGCGCGCGTACTCCTCGATCATGTGGGTGTAGACCCAGCGCAGGCTGAACACCTCGCCGCGGTGGTGGCTCTCGGGCTCCGACAGCAGGTCCAGGGAACGGCCCGCGGCGGCCTGCCGGGCCAGCTCGACCTCCGTCTGCCAGACCTCCTCCGACTCCGCCCAGCTGTCGTCGGCGGTGAAGTGGAAGTCCCCGTCCGGGTCTTCGCGGGTGGAGTACAGCTCCGGCAGGTCCGCGCCCAGCATGATCTCCCGGAACCAGTACCGCTCCACCTCCGCCATGTGGCGTACCAGGCCCAGCAGGCTCAGCTCGGAGGGCGCGAGCGGAATGCTGCGCAGCTGCTCCTCCTTGAGGCCCTCGCACTTCCAGGCGAGCGTGGAACGGTGGTAGTCGAGCCAGCCGTCCAGCATCTCACGCTCGTTCGCGGTGGTGGAGGGCTCGTCACGGTGTGATCCAGAACTGGTCATGGTGCCTATCTTCGGCGAACACGGCCCCCGTCACCAGGGATTAAGCTGCGAGCGTCCCACAGGAAGCAACCAGGAGGTACCCGTGAAGGTCGGCGTCATCGGACTCGGCGACATCGCCCGGAAGGCGTACCTGCCCGTCCTCACCACCCGCCCCGGAGCCGAGCTGCACCTGCAGACCCGGACCCCCGAAACCCTGCGGCGGATCGGCGACGTCCACCACGTCCCCGCCGAACGCCGGCACACCGGCCTCGACGCGCTCATCGCCCAGGGCCTCGACGCGGCCTTCGTCCACGCGCCCACCGCCGCCCACCCCGAGATCGTGACCCGGCTGCTGGAGGCGGGCGTACCGACCTACGTGGACAAGCCCCTGGCCTACGAGCTCGCGGAGTCGCGGGCGCTCGTCGAACTGGCCGAGGCGCGCGGGGTCTCCCTCGCCGTCGGCTTCAACCGGCGCCACGCACCGGGCTACGCGCAGTGCGCCGACCACCCGCGCGAGCTGATCGTCATGCAGAAGAACCGGGTCGGCCTGCCCGAGGACCCGCGCACCCTCGTCCTGGACGACTTCATCCACGTCGTCGACACCCTGCGCTTCCTCCTGCCCGGCGAAGCCGATCACATCGACGTACGGGCCGTGGTGCGCGAGGGGCTGATGCACCAGGTCGTCCTCCAGATGTCCGGCGCCGGATTCACCGCCCTCGGCGTCATGAACCGCCTCTCCGGCTCCACCGAGGAGATCCTGGAGGTGTCCGGACAGGACACCAAGCGGCAGGTCGTCAACCTCGCCGAGGTCATCGACCACCGGGGCCAGCCGACCGTGCGCCGCCGCGGCGACTGGGTGCCGGTCGCCCGCCAGCGCGGCATCGAACAGGTCGTGGACGCCTTCCTGGAGGCCGTCGAGGCGGGCCGGACCCTCAGCGCCCGCGACGCCCTGCTCACCCATGAACTGTGCGAGCGGGTGGTGCGCTCGGCTCTGGAGCAGGCCTCCTGAGCGAACGCGCCGCCTGCGCGGCGCAGTACGCGGCCAGGGCGGCGAGGGCCGCGCCCACCGGCCAGTCCCCGAAGCGCACGTAGAGCGTCGTACCCCGGGCGAGCGGAACCTCGTACACGGCCGCCGCGCTCGCCGAGGTGGGCAGCGCCGGCCCGATCCGCTCGCCGGAGGGACCGTGCACCTCGCTGATCCCGGTCAGGGTGGCGTGCACCACCGGGCGGCCGTCCTCGGCGGCCCGCAGGGCGGCGAGCGAAGCGTGCTGGGCCGGGGCCCAGCTGTGCTGGAAACTGGAGGTCGACGACTGGGTCACGAGCAGCGCCGCCCCGTCGCGGGTGAGCCGTCGGCTCATGTCCGGGAACGCGGACTCGAAGCAGATCAGCGGGCCCAGCCGCACCCCGGGCCGCCCCGGCAGCTCCATCAGGGCCTGGGCGTCGCCGCGCATCCGGTCCTCGCCCGCCGCCTTGCCGACCGAGGTGGCCCAGCCGAACAGGGCCCGCGCCGGTATGTACTCCCCGAACGGCACCAGACGCATCTTGTCGTACCGGTCCCCGGTCGGTCCTGCGGGGCCCATGAGCACGGAACTCTTGTATATCCCGGGCCGGTCACTGCGCCGCGCGTCCACGTTGACCAGCAGCGGAGCGCCCACCCGCGCCGACAGCGCCGCGAGCCGCCGGGCCAGGTCCGGCCGGGCGGCGAGATCCTCGCCGACGCTGCTCTCGCCCCAGACCACCAGGTCCGGACGCTGCTCCGGCGGCCGCTCGGCCAGCGCCGCGGTCAGCCGCTCTCCGGCCGCGAACCGCCGCTCCGTACTGTCCGGGCCGTCCGGTATCAGACCCGGTTGTACGACGGCCACCCGCAGCGCGCCCGACACCTGCGGCCGGGGCGCCCACAGCCACGCCGCGCCCACGAGCACCGCACATCCCGTCATCCCGGCGACCGCGGGCACCCGCGCCCCCGGCACGGCGACCAGCAGCGCCAGCGCACAGTTCACCGCCACCACCAGCAGGCTCACCAGCCACACGCCGCCCACCGACGCCAGCAGCAGCGCGGGCGGCACCTGCCACTGGCTGGCCCCCAGCAGCCCCCACGGCCCGCCCAGCCCCTGCCAGGACCGGACCAGCTCCGGCAGCACCCACCCCGCCGGTACGAGCACCAGCGCGGCGCCCGTGCGCCCGGGCGTGGCGACCCCGCCGAGCAGCTCCCGTACGAGCAGCGCCCAGGGGATCCAGAGCGCACCGAGCAGCGCCGCCAGCAGGAACAGGAACACGTGCAGGCTCGGCAGCAGCCAGTGGTGGACGGCGAAGACGAACCCCGTCCCGCCGAGCCAGCCTTCCAGCGCGGCGCGCCGCCCGGTGGGCGCCGACCTCAACAGCAGCATCCAGGGCACGAGGGCGACGTAGGCGAACCACCAGAGCGCCGGAGCCGGAAAAGCGAGCGCGGGCAGCGCCCCCACCGCGACCGCGGCGGCCGCACGCCACCAACCGTTGTGCTCCAAGGCCATGAGGCGCCTCCGCTTCCAGTGTCGGGCAGCGGGGCCGGGTCAGCCCGCCGGGTGCCGCCACTTCTCGTGCACGGTTACCCCGGAGAGCCGCCAGCCATCGCGGGTCCGGGCCAGGGCGAAGGCATAGCGGCCCGCGGCGACGAAGTTGGGGGCGGTGACGGCCGGGTCCGACCCGGCGCCGGCCAGCCGCATGGGGTTGAGGAAGTCGGCCCGCACCTCCGCCGTGTCCCCGGGCGCGCCGTCGGTGACCGCCAGCCGGACCAGCCGGTTGACGATCAGGTGCTGGCGGACGGGGAACACCGTCATGGTCCGCTCCAGCCACTGCGCGACCTCCCCGGCCGGGCCCTCCACCCCGCCGGCGGACCGGTAGTCCGCGCGCCCGGCCGGGGTGAAGAGGGCCCGGTAGGCGTCCCAGTCCCCGTCGTCGACGGCCACCGCGTATCCCGAGACCACCTCGTCGATCGCCAGCCGGTCCATCACCGTCGCGAGGTCCACACGCTGCGTCATCGGGTCAGTGTGCGGCCGCCGGGCCGCGAGTCCAAGGGGCGTGCGCGGACTTGATCCCCGCCGGGTCCGTCAACGACCGGAATGCGCCTCCCGCTGGCGGACGACGACCAGGAACGCGTCGCTGTCCAGATCCATCACCACCTCGGCCGGCACGCCCTCGCGCATCCGCTGGGCCGCGTACTCCTCGGCCGGCCAGCTTCCCCTCGGGCTTCCGGCCGGAAAACGCTCCAACACCACTCGACGCATGGGACACCCCCTGCTGCTTTCCTACAGGTCTCTCAGCTCTTCACAGGCACCACTCTTTACAGGCACAACGACGCGGAGGCCGTCCGGGAACGTTCCCGGACGGCCTCCGATTCACGCGAAACGGTGATTTACCCGGCCGATTCGCCCGCGTGCGGGCTCAGCACGTCCATGCTGATCAGCACGATCAGGGCGATGCCCAGCAGGATGCGGTAGACCACGAAGGGCATGAAGCTCTTGCTGGAGATGAACTTCATGAACCAGGCGATCACCACGTAGCCGACGAAGAAGGCGATGATCGTGGCGAAGACGGTCGGGCCCCAGGACACCTGGCCCTCACCCAGCTTCGTCAACTCCATGCCACCGGAGGCCAGTACCGCCGGGATGGCGAGGAGGAAGGAGTAACGTGCCGCGGCCTCACGCGTGAAGCCCATCAGCAGGCCACCGGAGATCGTCGCGCCGGACCGGGAGACACCGGGCACCAGCGCCATCGCCTGGCAGATGCCGAAGATCAGACCGTCCTTGACGCCGAGCTCCTTGAGCGTCTTGCGCTCGCGAACGGCGCGGTGCCGGCCGCCCTCCTCGTCACGTGCCGCCAGCCGGTCGGCGATGCCGAGCACGATGCCCATCACGATGAGCGTGGCGGCGGTCAGCCGCAGATCGCGGAACGGGCCCTCGATCGCGTCCTTGAGCGTGACGCCCAGCACACCGATGGGGATGGAACCGACGATCACCAGCCAGCCCATCTTGGCGTCCTGGTCCCCGCGCAAGGACTTGTCGAAGAGCGAACGGAACCAGGAGGACACGATCCGCGCGATGTCCTTGCGGAAGTAGATCAGCACGGCGGCTTCCGTGCCGATCTGCGTGATCGCGGTGAAGGCGGCGCCCGGGTCCTGCCAGCCGGCGAATGCCGCGGTCAGCCGGAGGTGGGCGCTGGAGGAGATCGGGAGGAACTCCGTAAGCCCCTGCACGAGACCGAGGATTAGGGATTCGAACCAGCTCATGTCGGGGTGCGCTCGTCCTTGTGATCGTCGGGAAGGTCGCGTCCGATGCTAGGGCCCGTGGGGAACGCCGCTGACCGCAGGGGGGTGCTGGGGCGCCAGGGCGTACGCCGCCACCGGCGCCGCCGGGGGCGCCAAGCGGTGCCGCTTGCGCCAGGCGACCGCAGCCGCCACCACCCCCGACACCGCGATGAAGCCGAAGGAGACGAGGAACGCGGGGGAATCCGGGGAGGAGGCGCTCGACCCGGCGATCACGTAGGCGGCGGTGTTGGGGACGGTGCCCAGCGCCGTCGCGCCCAGGAACGGCAGCCAGCCGCAGCGGGACACCGCCGCGCAGTAGTTGGCTGCCGCGAACGGCACCCCCGGGAAGAGGCGGATCGCGAGCGTCGAGCGGAAGCCGTGCCGGCCGAGCTGCCCGTCCGCCGCGCGCAGCCAGCGGCCGCGCACCAGGGGCCGCAGCGCGCCGCGGCCCAGCGCCCGGCCCAGGCCGAAGGAGATTCCGGCGCCCAGAACCGTACCGGCGACCGCCGCGACCAGCCCGAGCGCGGAGCCGAACACCGCCCCCGCCGCCAGGTTCAGCAACGGCCTCGGCACGAAGGCCGCCGTGCAGAGGCCGTACACCGTCGCGAACAGCAGTGTCGCCGCACCCAGCGGGAGCCCCGGCGGCGGCCCCTGCGACAGGAGCCGCTGGGGCTCGTACAGCAGCACGCCCGCGCCGCCCGCCGCGAGCAGCAGGACGAGCAGCGACAGCCGGGTCCACGGCGAGCGGAGAAGGGGCATTCCGGGAGACTAGCCGACGGGTCCGGCGCCGCGCCGCCGTCCGCATCCCGCGCGGACGAACGGCGGCCGACGCCTGCGAGGCCGGCCGCCCGCGCCCCGCACCCGCAGTGACGAAGGCCACGTCGGATCCGCGCCGCCCGGTCCGGGAAAAACGGTTCGACGCGCCCCGGGCCCTGAGGCAGGATCAGGTGCATGTCCCGGTACGCCTTCCCCGCAGCGCCGTCCGCAGTCGCGGACGCGCCGAAGGCTGCCGTCCCCGCAGAGGCATTCCCCTTCGCCGCAGTCGACGGCGCACGAAGCTGACCCTTCCCGGAACGTCCGGCGGACCCCAGAGGGGGAGGGTCGGTCCGCTCCAGGGGTCCCGTATCCAGCTTCGCGACACACGGGAAGACATCATGGCCAAGACGGCCTTCGTGCGCACCAAGCCGCACCTCAACATCGGCACCATGGGACACGTCGACCACGGCAAGACGACCCTCACCGCCGCCATCACCAAGGTCCTCGCCGAGCGCGGCGGCGCCTCCTTCGTCCCCTTCGACCGCATCGACCGGGCCCCCGAGGAGGCCCGGCGCGGGATCACCATCAACCTCACGCACGTCGAGTACGAGACCGACACCCGCCACTACGCCCACGTCGACATGCCCGGGCACGCCGACTACATCAAGAACATGGTGACCGGTGCGGCCCAGCTCGACGGCGCGATCCTCGTCGTCTCCGCCGTCGACGGGGTCATGCCGCAGACCGCCGAGCACGTCCTGCTCGCCCGCCAAGTCGGCGTCGACCACATCGTGGTGGCCCTCAACAAGGCCGACGCCGGGGACCCCGAGCTGACCGACCTGGTCGAGCTGGAGGTCCGTGAACTGCTCGACGCGCACGGCTACGGCGGCGACGGCGCGCCCGTCGTACGGGTCTCCGGGCTGGGGGCGCTGGACGGCGACCCGCGCTGGACCGCGGCCGTCGAGGCGCTGCTGGACGCGGTGGACACGTACGTGCCGATGCCCGTGCGGTACACGGACGCGCCGTTCCTGCTGCCGGTGGAGAACGTACTGACCATCACCGGACGCGGGACGGTCGTCACCGGCGCCGTCGAGCGCGGCAGCGTCCGCACGGGCGACCGGGTGAGCGTGCTCGGCGGCGACGGCGAGCCGGTCGAGACGGTGGTCACCGGCCTGGAGACCTTCGGCAAGCCGATGGAGTCCGCCGAGGCCGGGGACAACGTCGCGCTGCTGCTGCGCGGCGTGCCGCGCGACGGGGTGCGCCGCGGGCACGTGGTCGCGGCGCCGGACAGCGTCGTGCCCAGCCGCCGCTTCACCGCCCAGGTGTACGTGCTCTCCGCGCGGGAGGGCGGCCGGACGACGCCGGTCGCCTCCGGGTACCGGCCCCAGTTCTACATCCGTACCGCCGACGTCGTCGGGGACGTGGACCTGGGCGCGGTGGCGGTGGCCCGGCCGGGGGAGACGGTCACCATGACCGTCGAACTGGGCCGTGACGTTCCGCTGGAGGCCGGCCTCGGCTTCGCGATCCGCGAGGGCGGCCGCACGGTCGGCGCGGGGACCGTCACCTCGGTCGGGTAGCCCCGGCCGGATCCGCACCCGGTGTGGTGGCGGTGGTGGGTCTGCGTCAGACTGCCGTCACCACACGGGTGCGATGCGACGAGGGGCGGGCGGCGATGGGCGGCAAGACGGCACTGGTGCTCGGCGGCGGCGGACTCACCGGGATCGGCTGGGAGACCGGGATCCTGTGCGGGCTGGCCGCGGCGGGCACCGACCTGACCACCGCCGACCTCGTCGTCGGCACCTCGGCCGGTTCGGTCGTCGGCGCCCAGCTCACCTCCGGGCTGCTCACGCCGAGGGAGCTCTACGAGCGCCAGCTCGGCGACGCGGCCGGCGAGGTCGCGGCGAGGCTGGGGGCCGCCACCTTCGCGCGGTACGCCGTCACGATGCTGCGCTCCCGGGACGCCGCGGCCTACCGGCGCCGGGTCGGTGCCTTCGCGCTCGCCGCCGACACCGGGCCCGAGGCGGTGCGCCGCGAGGTGCTGAAGGCCCGGCTGGTCTCGTCCGAATGGCCCGAGCGGCGGCTGGTCGTGACCGCGGTCGACGCGCTGACCGGTGCACTGGCGGCCTTCGACCGGGAGAGCGGGGCCGGCCTGCTGGACGCGGTCTCGGCGAGCTGCGCGGTGCCCGGGGTGTGGCCGCCGGTGACCGTGGCCGGCCGGCGGTACATCGACGGCGGCGTCCGCTCGGCGACCAACGCCGACCTGGCCGCCGACTACGAGCGGGTGGTGATCGTCGCGCCGATGTCGCTCGGATCGAAGCTGATCCCCTCGCCTGCGGCGCAGGCCGAGCGGCTGCGGAAGGCGGGGGCGGAGGTGCTGCTGATCACCCCTTCCGCCGAGGCCCGCAAGACCTTCGGACGCAACCTGCTGGATCCCGCGCGCCGGGACCCGGCCGCCCGGGCCGGGCTGGCCCAGGCGGCGGCGCACGCGGCGGAGGCGGCGCGGGTCTGGGCGGCCTGACAATGGTGGGGTGGACGACGAGCAGATCCCGGTGATGCGGGACGTGGGCCAGGGCACCGCCAAGCTGATGCCGGACGTGGACCGGGAGCGGGCCTGGCTGCTCACCGTCGACGGGGCGCCGCAGTCGTACGTCGACCTCGACGAACCGGAGCACCTCGAGTTCGAGTACGTACGCCGCCTCGCCCACGTGCTGGACTGCGCGGCGGAGCCGGGGGCGCCGCTGGACCTGCTCCACCTGGGCGGGGGCGCGCTGACGCTCCCGCGGTACGCCGCCGCGACCCGGCCCGGCTCCCGGCAGCAGGTGGTGGAGTTCGACGCGGGCCTGGTCGAGCTGGTGGCGGAGCACCTGCCGTGGGGGGAGGGCTCCGGGATCACGGTGCACGCCGCCGACGCACGGGCCTGGCTGGAGGGCGCGCCGGGTGCGAGCGCCGACGTGGTGGTCGCCGACGTCTTCGGGGGATCCCGGGTACCGGCGCAGCTGACCTCGCTGGAGTACGCGCGGGAGGCGGCGCGGGTGCTGAGGCCCGGCGGACTGTACGTGGCGAACCTGGCCGACGGCGCGCCCTTCGCCTTCCTGCGGGGGCAGTTGGCGAATTTCGGGGCCGTCTTCCCGGAGCTGGCGCTGATCGCCGAGCCGGGGGTGCTGCGCGGGCGCAGGTTCGGCAACGCGGTGCTCGTCGCCTCGGACCGGGAGGTCCCGGTGGCCGCCCTGGCCCGGCGCTGCGCGGCCGACGCGTTCCCGGCCCGGGTGGAGGCGGGCCCGGCCCTCGCCCGGCTCGTGCGGGGCGCGGTCCCGGTGCCGGACGCCCGGGCCGTGGCGTCACCGGAGCCCCCGGCGGGGGCGTTCAGCGTGGGTTAGGTCAGCGTGGGTCAGGGGGGTGTCCGCGCCGGGCCCGGCCTCATGCGGCGGCGGGCTCGGGTGCCGGCTCCGGTGCCGGTTCCGCCGTCGCTCCAGGGCTCCGAGCCGGGGCCGGGCGCCGGGTGAGGCGGCGGACGTCCGGCGCGGCCAGGACCGCGGCGGTGGCCAGGACCACGAGGGCCGCGCAGCCCCACAGGGCCTGCGTGCGCCCGAAGGCCGTCTCGACCGGCCCGGCCAGGGCCGTGGCCAGCGGGAGCATCGACACGGAGCCGAACCAGTCGTAGGCCGAGACCCGGGAGAACTTCTCCTCCGGTATCTCCTGGTGCAGGGCCGTCATCCAGTTCACGCCGAACACCTCGATGGACACGCCGGTGACCAGCATCACCGCGCACAGTCCCCAGGCGGGCAGCGGCACCGCCAGCGCCGCCGAAGGCAGGGCCAGCGGGAACACGCAGAGCGTGCCGGCCAGCAGCAGCCGGCGCGGTTTCCACACGGCCATCAGCAGCGCCCCGCCGATCGTCCCCAGCCCGAAGAAGGCCAGGGCCGCGCCCCAGGGGGCGGGCCCGCCCAGCCGGTCCCGGGCGACCAGCGGCCCGTACACCGCCTCCGCCGCGCCCACGACGGCGACGACCACGGAGAACTGGAGCACGATCCCCCACAGCCAGGAGCGGCTCCGGAACTCGTCCCAGCCCTCGCGCAGGTCGGCCAGCAGACCCCCGCCGGGGGCCCGTCCGGCGATCTTGCCGACCCGCAGGAACGCCCGTAGCGCACCCGCGACGGCGAAGGCGGTGGCGTCCACCGCCAGCACCCAGCCCGGGCCGATCGCGGCGATCAGGGCCCCGCCCAGCGCCGCGCCGCCGATGCCCGCGCCGTTCATCGCCATCCGGAACAGCGCGAAGGCGCGGTTGGCGTGCTCGCCCGAGACGCTCGACAGCAGCATTCCCTCGGCGGCCGGGTTGAAGAAGGCGGTACCCGTGCCGCAGAGCGCGGTGAGCAGCATCATCTGCCACAGCTGCGGGTCACCGGCCAGGACGAGGGCGGCGAAGGCGGCCTGGGAAAGGCAGTTGAGGGCGTTGGCCGCGACCATCACCCGGTGCCGCGGCAGCCGGTCGGCCAGCGCGCCGCCGATCAGCAGGAAGAGGACGAGCGGCAGGGTGCGGGCCGCCGCCACCAGACCGACGTCGCCCGCGGTCCCGCCGGAGTCGAGCACGGCGAACGCGGCGGCGATGAGCGCCCCGTGGCTGCCGAGGTTGGTGACGACGGCGGCGCCCGTCAGCAGGGTGTAGTTGCGGCCGGCCCATGCGGGCCGACGGCGCAGGGGAGCGCGGGACGGGGCGGCGGGGGGAGAACTCACCCCGGGACTATCGCCCGGCCCGGGCCGAGAAGCCAAACGGATTGTCGGCCCGGGGGGGGGGCGGTCCACCGCAGTTCAGCTGCCGGTGAGGCGTACCGAGCTCATGATCTTCTCGTACGTCTCCTTGGAGACCTCACCGGGGACGCCGGCGACCGCGTAGAGCACCCAGACGGCGAAGTCGCCGTTGGCGAGTTTGTACGCGAAGGCGATGCTCTTGCCGTCCGAGGAGCACTTGTTCTTCTTCGGCAGGCCGGTGGCGGTCGCGGTGGAGAAGCTGCCCTTGAGACCGGAGAGGGTCGTGAAGTCTTTCGCGTCCGTGGACTTGACGGTCTCCTTAGGGTTCGGCGAATCCTGGGCGTAGGCGGCGTACACCCAGTTCTCGGCCGCGATGCGCGCCGCCTCGGCGGTGTCCTTGGCGCCCTGGGCGCCCTTGGCGCCGGTCCCGGCCAGCTCGGTGGTCTCCTCCTTGCCGTCCTTGTTGGAGTCGACCTTGCACCAGTCCTGCTTGTAGAAGGCCGGCGCCGTCATCATGACGAGCGCGGAGCCGTCGCCCTTCTTCGAGTCCTCGAAGCCGGTGCTCAGACCCGAGCTGGCGACGGTCCAGTCCGCCGGTACGTCGAAGGCGGTGCCGTGCAACGGGTTGATGACGACCTTCCAGCCGGGGATCACCGGCTTGACCTCCCCGCCGGCCCGCGGGTTCCCGGTCGGGGCGGGTGGCGCGGCCGAACCGGTGGCGGGCGGCGAGGAGGCGGCCACCGGCTTGTCGTTGGCCTGGTTGGTCGTCTTCTTGTCCCGGGTGAGGACGAACGTCCCGGTGACGGCCGCGGTCACGATCACCGCGGCGGCGGCGACGATGGCCACCGTCTTCGTGGAGTACGGGCTCCTGGCGCGCCCCGGCTGCTGCTGCGCCGGCTGGGGCGGGCCCCACGGCTGGACGGGCGGGGGCGTCTGGTAACCCGCCTGCGGGTATCCGTAGCCGGGCTGCGGCTCGCCGAATCCCGGTTGCGGCTGCTGCTGGTACGGGTTCGGCTGTCCCGGCTGCTGCTGGTACGGGTTCTGTCGCGCGTCCCGGGGGTCGGGCTGTCCCCCGGGCGGCTGCTGCTGTCCTGGCCACATGGCCGGTAACGATAGTGGGAGGGCCCGGTGGTAGCCACGGCCGCCCCCTCATCCGCTCTGGTCAACCGGGCTTACTCGTGGGTAACATCGGCTGTCATGAGCGCAGAACAGATGAACGTGGGCGAACTGCTCGCCGCGACCGTGCCGATGGCCCGCACCCTGAACCTCCAGTTCCTGGAGACGACCCCCGAGCGCGCCGTCGTCCGGCTGCCCGACCAGCCCGACTTCCACAACCACGTCGGCGGTCCGCACGCGGGCGCGATGTTCACCCTCGCCGAATCCGCGAGCGGCGCCATCGTCCTCGCCGCGTTCGGGGACCAGCTCTCGCGCGCCGTGCCGCTCGCCGTCAAGGCCGAGATCGGCTACAAGAAGCTCGCCAAGGGCGTCGTGACCGCCACCGCCACCCTCGGCCGCCCGGCCGCCGAGGTCGTCGCGGAACTCGACGCGGGCGGCCGCCCCGAGTTCCCCGTCACCATCGCCATCCAGCGCGAGGACGAGGCCGTGACCGGAGAGATGACCGTCGTCTGGACGCTGCGGCCCAACGCGTAGCCGCGTCGGCGGCGCCGCAGGGCCGAACCCGGGGCCCGGTGCCGCTGCGCAACGAACACGGCACCGAGGCGCCGCTGCCAGGGCCGACGGCCTCTCCGGAGGCGTCGATCCCGGCGGTCGGCGCGCGGGCGCTGTCGTCCCGGGACCCGGAGCGGCATATCCGCATACGGGGTCCCGGCCCGCGGGAGGTGTACGCCGGCCGTTCATCGCGCTACTGCCACTGAGCGGGATGGCTGTCGTGGCGAGCCGATAGGCTGCCTGTTCGGCGGGTCACAGGGGGCGCGCCGGGGACGACTCTGGAGGACGTACCGGTGCACATCCAGGAATGGCTGGAGACGATCCCGGCGATCAGCGTCTACCTCCTGGTGGGGCTGGTCATCGGGCTGGAGAGCCTGGGCGTTCCGCTGCCCGGTGAGATCATCCTGGTCAGCGCGGCCCTGCTCGCCTCCCAGCAGGGGCACATCGACCCGGTGGTGCTGGGCCTGTGCGCCATCGCGGGCGCCATCGTCGGTGACTCCATCGGGTACGCGATCGGGCGGCGCGGCGGCAAACCGCTGCTGGAGCGGCTTGGCCGGCGCTTCCCCAAGCACTTCGGACCGCGCCACGTGGCGCTGGCGGAACGCTCCTTCGAGAAGTGGGGCATGTGGGCCGTCTTCTTCGGGCGGTTCGTGGCCCTGCTGCGGATCTTCGCCGGACCTCTGGCGGGCGTGCTGCGCATGCCGTACTGGAAGTTCCTGATCGCCAACGTGCTCGGCGGGATCCTCTGGGCGGGCGGCACGACCGCCGTCATCTACACCGTCGGCATCGTCGCCGAGCCGTGGCTCAAGCGGTTCTCGTGGCTGGCCCTGGTCGCGGCCCTGCTGATCGGGCTCGCGGTGACCCTCGTACTGCGCTTCCGCATGCGGAAGGCCGCCGCCGCGGCGCAGGTGGACGAGGACGAGCCCGCGGCCCCGGCGCCGGCGTCGATCTCCGACTGAGACCGACGCCGGCCACCCCTCAGCTCTGCGGGCCGCCGCCCACCGCCGCGCGGTGCTGCTCGGCCAGCCCCGTGTACATCAGGGCGTTGACCCGGATGCCCTCGCGTTCCTCCGCCGTCAGCTCCCGCCGCACCTTGGCGGGTACCCCCGCGACCAGTGAGCCGGGCGGGACCACCATGCCCTGCGGGACCAGCGCCTGCGCCGCCACCAGCGAACCGGCGCCGATCACCGCGCCGTTCAGCACCGTCGCGCCCATGCCGATCAGGCAGTCGTCCTCGACGGTGCAGCCGTGCACGACGGCGTTGTGGCCGATGGAGACCCGCTCCCCGATGGTGACCGGGAACCCGGGGTCCACGTGGAGGGTGCAGTTGTCCTGCACGTTGCTGTCCGCGCCCAGGGTGATCGGCCCGCAGTCGGCGCGCAGCACCGCCGAGTACCAGATGCTGGAGCCGGCGCCGAGCGTGACGTCCCCGACCACCACGGAAGTGGGGGCGGTGAAGGCCGACGGGTCGATGACCGGCCGCTTCCCGCCCACGCCGGCCACGAGTGCCCGGTCCGCCTGCTGTGTCATGTTCTCTTCCCTCGGTTCTCTGTTCTCCGCCGGTGCCGCGCTACCGGCACGGTAGGACACCGGCGTGCGACCACCGCAGATGGGGTGAAGATCACGGCGCGGTGGCGGCACGCGGCACGCTACGGTGGCCCGGTGCCGAAGAACCAGAACACGTTCTCATCCCTGCGCCGTCGCATGGCCAACCGCGCCGTCCAGGCCGGGTGGCGCTGGATGCAACGGGCCGGCGCCGTGACCGCCGAGACGCCCGGCCGGCTGCGCTTCGGCGCCATCGGCCCCGGCACCCGGCTCGCCTTCCCGCAGGGCACCGTCTTCGGCGAGCAGTGGATCCGGCTCGGTGAACACTGCATCATCGCCGAACAGGTCACCCTGACGGCCGGGATGATGCCCGATCTGGACCTGGGCCCGGACCCGGTGCTCGTGCTCGGCAACGGGGTGGTCCTGGGCCGCGGCAGCCATGTGATAGCCGACACCCGGATCAGCATCGGGGACGACACCTTCTGCGGGCCGGGCGTGTACATCACCTCCACCAACCACAGCTACGACGACCCGCACGAGCCCGTCGGCAGGCAATGGCCCCGCAGCGCGCCGGTGGAGATCGGCCCGGGCTGCTGGCTGGGCACCGGGGCGGTGATCCTGCCCGGGGCGCGGCTGGGCCGCAACGTCGTCGTCGCGGCCGGGGCCGTCGTACGGGGCGAGGTGCCGGACCACTCGGTGGTGGCGGGCGCCCCGGCGCGCATCGTGCGCAGGTGGGAGCCCGAGACGGGCTGGCAGCCGCCGCTGCGCACCCCCGCGCCGGTCCCGATCGCCGAGGGCATCACGCCGGAGCAGCTGCGGGGGCTGGCGGCCCTGGCGGAGGCGGAAGCCGAGCAGCTCAGCCCCGGGGTGGGCTGAGCCCGGGCCGGTTGAGAACCGCCTAACCGGCCGCGAGCAGGACGGTGCCCGCGAGGGCGAGCCCCGCTCCGGCGGCCTGCACCGTACGCAGGCGTTCCTTGAGGACGGCGAAGGCGGCGAGCGCGGTGATCACCGGGTAGAGCGAGGAGAGCACGGCGGCCACCGTGACGGGGCCGCTCTGTGCGGCCACGGAATACGTGCCGTTGGCCGCGACGTCCGCGAGGCCCACGAAGGCCAGGGCCGGCAGCAGCTGCCACAGGAGTCGCGGGCCGCTGTCCCGCGGCAGGGCGGACGTACCCCGCCGGACCTGCACCCGCAGGGCCGTACCGCCTGCGGCCACGTTGGTCACGCGCTGCACGAACAGGGCCAGGAACAGCCCGGTGACGGTGTGCGACGCCTCTGCGATCAGGGCCATCACCGCCCCGAAACCGAAGGCTGCGAGCAGGGTGAGCAGGACGGCCTGGCGCTGTACCGGCGCTCCGCGCAGTTCCGGGCCGCCGGCGAGGACGATGCCGACGACGGCCACCGCGATCCCGGCGAACTGGCCGGGGCCGGGCCGCTCGCCCAGCGCCAGCCCGGCTCCGACGGGGACGATCACGCCGAGCGAGCCGAGCGGGGAGACCACGCCCATCGGGCCGAGGGCCAGCGCCTTGTAGAAGCTGAGCATCGCGACCGGTCCGATGAGCCCGGCGGCCACCGCGAACCACAGCTGGGGTCCGGCCTCGCGCCAGGCGCCGGTGGCGAGCACCACCGAACCGAGCACGACGACGGCGACGACCTGCGAGACCACCACCACCGTCAGCGCCGGTATGCGGCGCGTCAGCAGGCCGCCGCCGAAATCGGCGAGTCCCCACAGCAGGGCTGTCGCCAGGGCGAAGAGGACGGTCATGCGGAGACCTCGCAGTACAGTGTCTTGAACGGTGGAGTGCAGCGTCGAGTACACCACACCGTAGTTCAGTCTGCTGGACCGTGTCATTCAAAATATTGGACGCTGAGGGCGGGGAAACGGTGTCGGACCTGGAACAGCTCACGCAAGCGCTCGGGCGCAACCTCAGGCGCTGGCGCGGTGAGCGCGGTTTCACCCTCGAAGCGCTGGCGGCGCGGGCCGGCGTGAGCCGCGGCATGATCATCCAGATCGAGCAGGCCCGGACCAACCCCAGCGTCGGCACCACGGTCAAACTGGCCGACGCCCTGGGCGTCAGCATCACCACCCTGCTGGACCGCGACCGCGGCCCGCGGGTGCACCTGGTGCCGCCCGGTCAGGGGGTCCGGATGTGGTCCACGGCCGGCGGCAGCGGCGCCACCATGCTGCTCGGCGACGACCGGCGCGGCCCGCTGGAGGTGTGGGCGTACCGGCTGGAGCCGGGCGAGGGCACGGCGTCGGACCCCCACCCGGCCGGGACCCTGGAGATGCTGCACGTCACAGCCGGGCGGCTCACCCTGACCGTCGACGGCGAACCGTACGAGGTGCCGCAGGGCGGGGCGGTCTCCTTCGAGGCGAACGTCCCGCACGAGTACCGCAACGACGGCCCGGAGCCGATGGAGATGACCATGGCGGTTTCCATCCCGCCGGTCAGCGGCCACGAGCCGGCGCCGCTCACGCACTGACGGGCGTCGCTACAGCACGGGGATCTCGATCGCGGGGCAGCGGTCCATGACCATCAGCAGACCCGCCTCGCGGGTCCGCTCGCAGGCGGCCTCGTCGATCACGCCGAGCTGGAACCACACGGCACGCGCGCCGATCGCCACCGCCTCGTCGGCGACGGCGCCGGCGAGGGCGCTGTTGACGAAGACGTCGACCACGTCCACCGCGAAGGGGATGTCCGCCAACGACGCGTACCCGGGCTCCCCGTGCACCGTCTCCGCCTTGGGGTGTACGGGAACCACCCGCTTCCCGAACCGTTGCAGCACCCGCGCCACCCCGTAGGCCGCCCGGCGCTCGTTGTTCGACAGGCCCACCACGGCCCAGGGGTCACCGACTTCGGTGAGGATCCTGCGGATGGTCTCCTGCTCGCCGTTCACGCGCACCGCCTCCTGCCGCCCGCCGGACCGGCTCGTGCCGCCCCGCACCGGGGATCAACCGAAAGGACACCTGTCCGATTCCCCGTAGACACCTCAGGGCTCTAACGCGTCAAGTCCTCGTCGGTGAGTCCGTGGTTTCCCCAGCGGTTCCAGAGCGTGTGGTGCCAGTCATCGGCATCGGGGCCGGGCGGTGTGACCAGTGGCACCGGTCCTGGGCTGGTCTCGATCAGGTGCAGCAGCGACCAAGCGACGCCGTAGCAGTCGTCGGGGCCGAAACAGGCAGCCAAAGCCTGCGCCTCGTCGGGTGTGACAGGCGCGGTGATGGCTTCGAGTTGTTTGACCCGGTGGTCGATTTCCTCCTCGTCGGCGTCCCAGTCGGGAAGGGGTCCGTCGGCAGCGAACGTCTGAACTTCGGGTCTCATCCGTGAATGATCGGCTGCTCTCGGCGCCCTGAGCAAGGCGCGTTGTGGCAGGTCACGCGGCAGCTGTCTCCGGCAGCGTGGACGGGGGGAAGGCGGCCAGCTCATCGAACCGTTCGCCGTGCTGAAGGCAGTGGTAGAGCTGGCCAATCATGCGGTTGAAGAGGTTGCGCTGGGCGGCGGCGTGCCAGTCTGCGTGGTTGTCGCGGCGTCGCCGGTAGTGGGCTTTGGCCCCGGGCGAGGCGGTGATCGCGGAGAACGCCCAGAGGTAGCCGGCGGCATTGAGGCGGTCGTTCTTCACCCAGCGTCGGGTGATGCTCGATTTCTTGCCTGAGGCCCGGGTGATGGGCGAGGCGCCGGCGTATGCCTTCAGTCCGCGGGCGTCGGCGAACCGCTGTCGATCGTCGCCGATCTCGGCGAGCACCCGGGCGCCGAGCTGGGTGCCAAGGCCGGGAAAGCTGAGGATGATCTCGGCGTCCGGGTGCTGCGTGAAAGCCTCTTCGACCGCCTCGGCGAGGTAGTCGGCTGCGGTGCACGCGGCCTCCAGCTGAACCAGCAGGGCCAGCATCTGCTTGCCGAGCGCGTCCTCGACCAGCTGCGGCTGGTGCGCCCACTCGGCTCGGAAGACCTCGCGGAGCCGCTCGGCGTCGGCGGCGATGCCCCGCTGACGACCGGCTCGCTTGAGCGCGGCTTGCAACTGCGTGCGCGTGAGACGAGCGGCCCTGGCCGGCGTCGGGGCCAGCTTGAGAAGCTGGTGGGCCTCAGGTCGGCAAAGTCCGTTCTTCCAGGGTTCGAAGGCCGCGAGGGCGGCCGGATAGTACTCGCGCAGCAGGGAGCGGAGCTGGTTGGCGATCTGCTGCCGGTTCCAGGTGGCGTCCTGCTGAGCACGGGCGAGGACGGCGACGGCACGGGCCAGATCGCTGTCCCGGGGAAGCGGCCGGTGGGCGTGCATGTCGGTCCGGAGCACGTTGGCGAGAACCAAGGCGTCGCCGGGGTCGGACTTCTTGCGCGAGACGGAGTGCCTGTCGCGGTAGCGGGCGGCGGCCATCGGGTTGATCGCGAACACCTGCCGCTTGCCGGTCCGCAGCACGGCCACCAGCAGGCCCCGGGATGTCTCGATCGCCACCGGAATCGGGGCTTCCTCCGTGTCGCCGTACTCGGCGAGTAGCTCCAGAAGGATCTTGTAGCCGGCGGCGTCATCGGTGATGTGCCGCTTGGCCAATAACTGGCCGTTGTCGTCGACCAGGGCGACGTCATGCGTGCGTTCCGCCCAGTCGATGCCGCAGTAGATCAAGATTCCCCTCCCACATTTGCGTGTTTGTGCTGGCCGCGAGCTCATGCGGGACCACGCAGCGACCTAATCCCAGGACTCGACGCGAGGGTCGGTCCGCCACCTCAGTAGCCGTTCGTGGCACCAGCTCACCCCACGGGCCTCGGTCTATGCGGGAGCTCGGTTGGCTCGGGCGTATCGAGAGGTCACCATGCGGCGGGCTCACACCGCCAACACCAACGAGTGATCAAGGGAACGGTGTTGACACCCGACGACCCTGGATGGCGTCGCTCTGGCAGAAGGCTTCGGGGCCTGGGGTAGGGAGGACGTCCACCCAGTGCCGACGGGTGTCCACACCGCTTCGTCGTGGTGGTGGCCGGGGAGGTGCCGAGACCCGCGCGATCTCCGTGGAGGCATCGCATGCCCGCTTACGGAAAGGCGTCGCCTCGACACCCGCCCGACCGCCACCACCAAGCGCCCCAGAGCCGGCCACCGATCTACGGGAAGGCCTCGCAAGCCCGGGTGGAGCCAGATGTGACAGCCCTGGCGCTCGAACGGCCCACCCGGTTCTGATCCGGCCGGACCGCTCTTAACCACGGATTAGGGTGGAGCGGTGAAGGCAGACCAGTACGTGACAGTGGCCCGGGAGGGCGTGCACGAGTCCGAGATCAACCGCTCGCGGTTCCTGTGCTCGCTCGCGCCCGCCGCGACGGAGCAGGAGGCGCAGGAGTTCATCGCGCGCGTCCGCAAGGAGCACCCCACCGCCACGCACAACTGCTTCGCCTACGTGATCGGCGCCGACGCCTCGGTGCAGAAGGCCAGTGACGACGGCGAGCCCGGCGGCACCGCCGGGGTGCCGATGCTGCAGATGCTCACGCGGCGCGACGTCCGGTACGCGGTCGCCGTCGTCACCCGGTACTACGGCGGCGTCAAGCTCGGAGCCGGCGGGCTGATCCGGGCCTACGGCGGGGTCGTGGGCGAAGCGCTCGACGCGCTCGGCACCGTCACCCGCCGCCGCTACCGGCTGGCCACCGTCACCGTCGACCACCAGCGGGCCGGCAAGACCCAGAACGACCTGCGCGCCACCGGCCGGACCGTCGTCGACCTGCGCTACGGCCCGGCCGTGGAGATCGAGGTCGCCCTCCCGGAAGCCGACCTCCCCGCGTTCGGGGCCTGGCTGGCCGACAGCACCGCGGGCAGCGCCACCCTCACCCTGGGCGGGGAGACGTACGCGCCCTGAGCCCGCGGTGCCCCGCTCTCGCCGGAGCGGCCGTGGCGGCCCCGGCGACGGGTTAGCGTAGTGGGGGCAGTGGGCCGGAGGACGACCAGGGGGACGGGCATGCGCGGCGAGGCCGGCGAGTGAAGTTTCTGCACACCTCCGACTGGCACCTCGGACGGTCCTTCCACCGCGTCAACATGCTCGGAGCCCAGGCCGCCTTCATCGACCACCTCGTCGCGACCGTCGAGGAGCACCGGGTCGACGCCGTCCTCGTCGCCGGGGACGTCTACGACCGGGCCGTGCCCCCGCTGCCCGCCGTCGAGCTGTACGACCGGGCCCTGCACCGGCTCGCCGCGCTCGGCGTGCCCACGGTGATGATCTCCGGGAACCACGACTCCGCCCGCCGTCTGGGGGTCGGGGCCGGATTGATCGAGGGGGCCGGGATATTCCTCAGGACCGATCCGGCCGGCTGCTCGGACCCCGTGGTGCTGGCCGACGTACACGGTGAGGTGGCGGTGTACGGACTGCCCTATCTGGAGCCGGCCCTGGTGAAGGAGGCCCTCGGGGCGCCGAAGGTCAGCCACGAGGCGGTGCTCGGCGCCGCCATGGAGCGGGTGCGCGCCGACCTCGCGGGCCGGGCCCCCGGGACCCGCTCCATCGTCCTGGCCCACGCCTTCGTCACCGGCGGGCAGGCCAGCGACAGCGAGCGCGACATCACCGTCGGCGGGGTCGAAGCCGTCCCCGCCGCCGTCTTCGACGGGGTCGACTACGCCGCCCTCGGCCACCTCCACGGCTGCCAGGAGATCAACGAACGGGTCCGCTACTCGGGTTCCCCGCTCGCCTACTCCTTCTCCGAGGCCGGCCACCGCAAGACGATGTGGCTGATCGAGCTCGGGGCGGCCGGGGAACTCCTCACCGCCGAGCGGATCGACACGCCCGTACCGCGCGCCCTCGGCCGGATCCGCGGCAGGCTGGAGGAACTGCTGGACGACCCGGCCCTCGACATTCACGAGGACCGCTGGATCGAAGCCACCCTCACCGACCCCGTCCGGCCCGAGGACCCCATGGCCCGCCTCGCCGCCCGCTTCCCGCACGTCCTCAGCCTCGCCTTCGACCCCGAGGGCCGGGAGGAGGACGGCGCGGCCTCCTACGCGCAGCGCCTGCGGGGCCGCACCGACCAGGAGATCGCCGAGGACTTCGTCGCGCACGTCCGCGGGGGCGGCCGGGCCGACGACGCCGAACGGGCCGTGCTGCGGGGCGCCTTCGACGACGTCCGCACCGAGGCGGCGAGTCAGGAGACCCTGCGATGAGACTGCACCGGCTCAAGGTCACCGCCTTCGGGCCGTTCGCCGAGCCCCAGGAGATCGACTTCGACGCCCTCTCCGGCGCCGGGATCTTCCTGCTCCACGGGCCCACCGGCGCCGGCAAGACCTCCGTCCTCGACGCCGTCTGCTTCGCCCTCTACGGGGCCGTGCCCGGCTCCCGCCTCCCCCACCTCACCAGCCTGCGCAGCGACCACGCCGCCCCCGACACCGCGACCGAGGTCACCCTCGAACTCACCGCGGGCGGCCGCCGCCTGGAGATCACCCGGAGGCCCGAGCAGGACCGGCCCAAGAAGCGCGGCAGCGGCACCACGAAGGACCGTGCCCAGAGCTGGCTGCGCGAGCGCCTCGACGGCACCTGGCAGGGACTCAGCCGCTCCCACCAGGAGATCGGTGAGGAGATCGAGCAACTGCTCGGCATGAGCCGCGAACAGTTCTGCCAGGTGGTGCTGTTGCCGCAGGGCGAGTTCGCCCAGTTCCTGCGGGCCGGCGCCGAGGCCCGCGGCCGGCTCCTGGGGCGGCTCTTCGACACCCGCCGGTTCGCCGCGGTCGAAACCCTGCTCGCCGAACGGCGCCGGACGGCCGAGGCCAAGGTGCGCGCCGGCGACGAGAAGGTGCTCGGCGTCGCCCAGCGGCTCGCCCAGGCCGCCGGGGACAGCGCCGACCTGCGGGCCTGGCCGCTGCCCCGGCACCAGCCCGGCGACCCCGGACTCGCCGACGCCGTCCGCGCCTGGGCGGCGATCGCCCGCTGCGCCGCCCGGGAGCGGCTCACCGTCGCGGAGTACGCACTGGCCGCCGTGGAGAGCCGGTACGCGGCCGCCCGGCGGGCCGCCGAGGAAGCGCGGGAACTCGACCGGTTGCAGCGCCGGCACGCGGAGACCGCCCGCCGGGCCGCCCTGCTCGAAGCCGCCGGGCCCGAACGGGAGCGGGTGCGCGCCCTGCTCGACCGGGCCCGCCGGGGCGCCCTGGTGGCCCCCGCCCTGGAACTGCGCGGGGCCGCGGCCGCCGCGCACCTGACCGCCGCCCACGCACAGACGCTCGCCCTGGCCGAACTGCCGCCCTCCCTCGCCGAAGCCGGAGCCGAGCAGCTCGCCGCCTTCGAGCAGCGGCTGCGGGAGGAACTCGGCGCTGTCGGAGCCGCCCAGCGGGCCGAGCAGCGCAGCGCCGAGATCGGTCGCGAGCGGGCCACGCTGGAGCGGGAGTCCCGGGACGACGAGGAGCAGCGTCAGGAGTCCGCCGAGTGGCTCGCCCGCTGGGAGGGAACCCGCGCCGAGCTGGCCGGCCGGGTGGACGCGGCCCAGCAGGCCGCCACCCTCGCCGAGCAGCTCGCGGCCCGGCTGGAGCCGGCCCGGCTGCACCTGAACGCCGCCCGGCGGCGCGACGCCCTGGCCGCCGAAGCCGAGGTCGCCGGGGCCGCGCTGCTGCGGCTGCGCGAGGAGTCCGCCGCCGCCCGGGAGAGCTGGCTGGAGCTGAAGGAGACCCGGCTGCGCGGGATCGCCGCCGAACTCGCCGGAGCCCTGGTGGCCGGCGAGCCCTGCGCCGTGTGCGGCTCGGCGGAGCACCCGCTGCCCGCGCGGCCGGCCGCCGGACACGTCGACCGGGCCGCCGAAGACGCCGCCCACGCCCGCTTCGAGCAGGCCGAGGAGCGCAGGGGCGCCGCCGAGCGGAAGCTGGCCGCCGTCCGGGAGGCCGAGGCCGAAGCCGCGGCCGCCGCCGGGGACGCGACCACCGCCGAACTCCTCGCGCTCACCTCCGACCTGAGCGCCCGGCACGCCGCCGCCCACGCGGACGCGGCCGGGCTGCACACCGCCCGGGAGCGGCTGGCCCGCGCCGAGCGGGAGTACGCCGCGCGCAGCGCCGACCGGCTCGACGCCGAACGCCGGGCCGCCGCCAGGGCCTCGCGGCGGGAGGCCCTGGAGCGGGAACAGGGCGCGCTGGAGGCCGAACTGGCCCTCGTACGGGGTGACGCGCCCAGCGTCGCGGCCCGCGCCCGGGTCCTGGAGGACCGGGTCCGGATCGTCACCGCGGCCGCCGCCGCGCTGCGCCGCGCCGACGCCACCGCCGCGCGGCTGAAAGAGGCCGACGACCAGCTGGCCGACGCCGCGTTCAAGGCCGGGTTCGACACCACCGGGGCCGCGGCCGACGCCGTACTGCCGGAGTACGAACGCACCGCGCTCCAGCACCGCTTGGACGCCTGGCAGGCCGAGGAGGCCATGCTGGCGGACCGGCGCGCCGAGCAGGACACGGCGGCCGCGGCCGCGCTGCCGGCCGCCGATCCGCAGGGCGCCGAGGAGTACGCGGCCGCTGCGGCGGCGAAACTGAGGGCGGCCGGCTCGGCCGTCGACGCCGCCCGGCTGAGCTGCGCCGAACTGGACCGGCTCGCGCGGCTGGCGGAGCAGGAACTGCGCGCCCTGGGCCCGTTGCGCGAGGAGTACGAGCGGGTCGCCCGGATGGCCGGGCTCACCGCGGGCACCTCCGCCGACAACGAGCGCAAGATGCGGCTGGAGTCGTACGTACTGGCGGCGCGCCTGGAGCAGGTCGCGGCCGCGGCGACGGTGCGGCTGCTGCGGATGTCCGGCGGCCGCTACACCCTCGTCCACTCCGACGCGCGGGCGAGCGGGCGGGGCCGTTCCGGTCTCGGGCTGCACGTCGTGGACGCCTGGACGGGCAGCGAGCGGGACACCGCCACCCTGTCCGGCGGCGAGACCTTCTTCGCCTCGCTGGCCCTGGCGCTGGGACTGGCCGACGTGGTGACCGACGAGGCGGGCGGCATGCGCCTCGACACCCTCTTCATCGACGAGGGTTTCGGCAGCCTCGACGACCAGGCCCTGGACGAGGTGCTCGACGTACTGGACTCGCTGCGCGAACGGGACCGCAGCGTCGGCATCGTGAGCCACGTCGCCGATCTGCGCACCCGGGTCCAGGCCCAGTTGGAGATCGTCAAGCAGCGCGGCGGCTCGGTGGTGCGCCACCGCATGGCGGGCGGGGCGGGCTGAACCGACGCCGGCCCGGTGGCCCTCAGGGGCTCAGCGGCCTGCGGGGGAGCGGCGACGAGTAGACGATGCTGGTGGTGACCGGGCCGAGACCGGAGATCCTCCCCGCCACCTCCTCCAGGTGCGACATCGAGCGCGCCGCGACCTTGAGCACGAAGCAGTCGTCGCCCGTCACGTGGTGCGCCTCCAGGATCTCCGGCGTCGCCTCCAGCAGGTCGTGGAACGGCTTGTAGTTGCCGTGCGGGTAGCGCAGCCGGGTCAGCGCGAGAATGGTCTTGCCGAGCTTCTCCGGGTCCACCACGGCGGTGTAGCCCGTGATGACGCCGGCTTCCTCCATGCGCCGCACGCGTTCGGTGACGGCGCTGGCGGACATGGAGACGGTGCGGGCCAGATCGGCGAAGCTGGCGCGGCCGTCCTCCTGGAGGACTTGCAGGATCCGCCAGTCGGTGGCGTCCGGGGAATAGTCGGTCATGGTGCAGGTCTAGCGGGGATTCCCCGGCCTGACAACCCGAAGGCAGGGGAAGTCGACTTCCGCGGTGGTACAACAACTCGTAGATTCTCAGCCATGACGACGACACAGGCCCAGCCCGCCGCCCCCGCGACCGCCGCCCCCACCAACCCCGTGCTCCGGGTGCCCCCGGCCGCCCCGGCCGCGGCCGCCGCCTACTTCTCGGCGAGCCTCGCCTTCCACGCCGACGTGTCCGATGTCGCCGCGGCCGTCAAGGCCCACCGCGAGCAGGGCGCCGAACTCGGCTTCCAGCTCGTCGACTCCCGCTCCACGCCCTCCTGGGACCAGGCCCACGTACCCGGAGCGGTCCACCTGCCCACCGCGCTCGTCCCCGAGCAGGCCGAGCGGCTGCTGGACAAGAACGTGCCGGTGGTCACGTACTGCTGGGGCCCCGGCTGCAACGGAGCCACCCGCTGCGCGCTGGCCCTCGCCGAACTCGGCTTCCAGGTCAAGGAGATGCTGGGCGGCATCGAGTACTGGATCCGCGAGGGCTTCGAGGTCGAGACCTGGCAGGGCCACGAGCGGCGCGCCGAGGCCGACCCGCTGACCGCACCCACCGACTCCGACGACTGCGGCTGCTGAAACCGCCCTCCGGTCCGGCGCGGCGGCCCGCTCGCTCCTCGGGGGAGGCGAGCGGCCCGCCGGGTGCCGTCAGAGCTTCGACAGCTCGTCCACCAGGTCGTCCAGGCCCAGCGAGCCCTGGGACAGCGCCGCCATGTGCCACGCCTTCAAGTCGAAGGAGTCGCCGTGCGCGGCCCGCGCCCGGTCCCGGCCCAGCAGCCAGGCGCGCTCGCCCAGCTTGTAGCCGATCGCCTGCCCCGGCATCGACAGGTAGCGGGTCAGCTCGCTCTCGATGAAGTCCGCCGGCCGCCCGCTGTGCAGGCCGAAGAACTCCTGCGCCAGTTCCACCGTCCAGCGCTCGCCCGGGTGGAACGGCGAGTCCGCCGGGATCTCCAGTTCCAGGTGCATGCCGATGTCCACGATGACCCGGGCCGCGCGCATCATCTGGCAGTCCAGGTAGCCCAGCCGCTGCTCGGCGTCCCGCAGGTAGCCGAGTTCGTCCATCAGGCGCTCCGCGTACAGGGCCCAGCCCTCGACGTTGGCGCTGACCATGCCGACGCTGGCCTGGTAGCGGGAGAGCCGGTCCGCCACGTGCGTCCACTGCGCGAGCTGGAGGTGGTGGCCCGGAACGCCCTCGTGGTACCAGGTGGAGACCAGGTCGTACACCGCGAACCGGGTCTGGCCCATGGTCGGCAGCCAGGTGCGCCCCGGACGGGAGAAGTCCTCGGACGGGTTGGTGTAGTACGGGGCCGCCGCGCCGCCCGCCGGGGCGATCATGGACTCCACCCGCTTGACCCGGTCGGCGAGTTCGAAGTGGGTGCCGTCCAGGTTCTCGATGGCCTCGTCCATGATGCCCTGGAGCCAGGCCCGTACCTCGTCGACGCCCTCGATGTGGGTGCCGTGCTCGTCGAGGTGCTTGAGCGCCTCCCAAGGACCGGCGCCCGGAAGGATCTTGGCGGCCTCCGCCTTCATCTCGGCCAGCAGCCGGTGGTATTCCGCCCAGCCGAACGCGTAGGCCTCGTCCAGGTCCAGATCGGTGCCGTTGAAGTACCGCGACCAGCGGGCGTAGCGCTCGCGGCCCACGGTGTCCGGCCGTCCCTCCACGGCCGGCGCGTACACGTCGCGCATCCAGTCGCGCAGCTCCACCACGGAGGCGGTGGCCGCGGCCGCGGCCCCGTCCAGCTCCGCGCGCAGGGCCCCGGGGCCGGCCGCGGCGAACTCGCCGAAGAAGTCCCGGTCCCCGTCGGCGTCCTGGCCCGCCCAGGTGGTCAGCTGGCCCACGAAGGTGGCGGTGGCCCGCGGGCCGGCGTACAGGCCGCGCTCCAGGCCGAGCCGCAGGCTCTCGCGGTAGCCGGCCAGGGCCCCGGGAACGGCGCGCAGCCGCCGGGCGATCGCGGCCCAGTCCTCCTCGGTCTCGGCCGGGGTCAGGGTGAAGACCTCGCGGACCGCGTGCGCCGGGGAGTGGATGTTGCTGACCGTGCGCAGGTCCTCATCGGCCTCGTATACGGCGAGCTCCGCCGTCAGGCGCTCGCGCAGCAGCCGGCCGCAGCGCCGCTCGGCGTCGCTGTCCGCGCCGGGGAGCGCCTCGGCGGCGTCGAGCCGTACGAGGGTGGCGCGGGCGAGGTCGGCGGCGGCCGCGCGGCCAGCCGGGGAGAAGTCGGGGAGTTCACCGGAGCTCGCGGTGACGCCGAGGTAGGTGCCGATGATCGGGTCGATGGCGATCAGGTCATCGACGTAGGCGTCTGCGACCTGACGGGGGAGCCGGGCGGCGCTGTCACTGTGGAGGGTCTCTGACATGCGGCCATCTTCGTACGGGCGGCCTCCCCGCGTCATCAGCGTTCGCTCTGGGCCTGCTTACCGGGGGAGGGGTCGCCGAGCTCCCCTCCCTCCCCCGTCCGCTGCCGCGGGACCGGTCAGCCCTGGCGGCGCCGGCTCTCGTACGCGCTCCGGTCGCGCGGGACGTCGTACGGCACCTGTGAGGCGACCGGCGTCGCGTCCAGCCGGG
The DNA here is from genome assembly GCF_055567555.1 of Streptomyces sp. NPDC026522. Classification (NCBI taxonomy): domain Bacteria; kingdom Bacillati; phylum Actinomycetota; class Actinomycetes; order Kitasatosporales; family Streptomycetaceae; genus Streptomyces; species Streptomyces sp. NPDC026522. The sequence continues at coordinate 386,065 of NZ_JBVHQF010000007.1, read as the reverse complement.
CCGTGATCACCAGGGTGCCCTCCTCGATCTGGTAGTCCAGCGGGAGGCCGAGCCCGCGCATGGCGGCGACCATGCCGGTGTTGGAGGCCTGGGTGACGGCGTACACGCTGTCGCAGCCGGCCTCGACGGCCATGGCGATGAGCCGGCGCAGCAGCTCGGAGCCGATGCCGCGGCGCTGCCAGTCGTCCTCGATGAGCAGTGCCACCTCGGTCTCGTCGCCGTCCCACAGCAGGTGCCCGAGGGCGACGAGCTTGCCCGAGGCGGTGGTGGCGGCGAGGGTGCGGCCGAAGCGGGGGCTCAGCAGGTGGCCCAGGTATCGGTCGGCGTCGACGACCGGGCCGTGGTAGCGCAGGCCCAGGGTCCGCTCGGAGCACCGGTCGTGCATGGCGCGGGCGGCGGCCCGGTCGGAGCCGTCGGCGCGGCGCACGGTGATCTCGTTGCCCTCGGGCAGCGTCAGTACGTCCTGGCTGCGCGGAACGCGCGGGCCCAGGCGGGCGTCGAGTTCGACCAGGGCCCGGGCACGGGCGAACTCGGTCGGCGTGAAGGGCAGGTAGGGGCGCTCCACGGTGATGGCGCCGCCCGACGGGTCGCGCAGCCGCATCACCGTCGCCTCCAGGACCCCCTCGACCGGGGCGTCGGCTCCGGTGTTGGGGCGGCCGGAGAGGGTGGTCGCGGGGATCGAGTGGATGGTGCAGCGGCCGAGCAGCTGGCGCAGGGCCAGGGGGAGTTCGGCGGCGTCCAGGGCGGTGCGGGTGGCCAGGCCGAGGACCCGGGTCGGGGTGTCGACCAGGTCGTGGGCGTCGGCGCGCTCGATCCAGGTGCTGCGGCCGCCCGCCCCGGCGATGGCCCGGGTCAGCTCGGCGGAGGGCAGCTGCTGCGGGGCGCGGAGCAGGAACTCGTCGACGGTGCCGCCCTCGGGGAGCGGGTGGGTCTGGAGGGTCAGGATGTCCACGCCGTTGCGGGCGAGGGCCGAGCAGAGCGCGGCCAGGCTGCCGGGCTCGTCCCGCACCGTCGTCCGCATCCGCCACAGGGCGGCGGCGGTGGTCGTGGACGGGGAGGCGGGGGCGGTGGTGGCGGCCCGGCCGCCCGGATCGGGGAGCGCCGTGCTCGGCGGCGGCGCATGGCTGTGCCGGCGCGCCCACCAGGTGTGGAACGCCGCCGTGCCCAGCAGTGCGACGGCCGAGGCCACCAGCAGCATGGGACCCCGTGGGCCGTGGGCGACGAGATTGGCGATGCCGTCGGCGACCGCGACGGCGCAGAACAGGGCGGCGAGTTCGACGACGTCACGGCGCCAGTGGTGGCGGTGGGGACGCTGGGCGGAGGCGGGGTTACGGTCAGTCATGCAGACCACTGTGGCCCAGGGGTGTTGCGTGATCACGAACGATCTGTGACCGACTGGTTAAGTGTCAATCCGGTCGATGTGGATGATCTGGCCGCCTTGGTCGGTTTTGCTCCGTCTACCGGTTTCGGGCTGGTTTCCCGCGCTGGTTTCCCGCGCCGCGGAGCAGGCCGCTACGACTGCCCCACGAGCCCGGGCTGGAGCGTCGTCGTGAAGAGTACGCCGCCGCCCTGGCGGCGCAAGCGGACGGTGAGCTCGCCGCTGCCGCCGTCGATCGAGACCTCTCCGTAGTACGGGGGGTTCTCCGCCGGGGACATGTTGGCGACCGGCGCCGACTGGACGTACGCCGTCCGCGGCCCGAAGGTGGCGTCGAGCCGGCCGGCCGGGAAACCGCCCGCGCCGATCGGGCCGGATACGAACTCCCAGAACGGCGCGAAGTCGGTGAAGGCGGCCCGCTCCGGCGCGTAGTGGTTCGCCGCCGTGTAGTGGACGTCGGCGGTGAGCCACAGGGTGCCCGTGATGTGCTGGTGCTTGATGTGGCGCAGCAGATCGGCGATCTGGAGCTCGCGCCCGAGCGGTGCGCCCGGGTCGCCCTGGGCGACCGCCTCGAAGTCGGTGGCGCCGTCGGGGACGACGATGCCCAGCGGCATGTCGGCGGCGATGACCTTCCAGGTGGCGCGGGAGCGGCACAGCTCGCGCTTGAGCCAGGCCAGCTGCTCGGCGCCGAGGATGCCGATGGGGTCCTCGGTCTGGGTGCCGGGGGAGTTGGCGTCGCGGTACGTCCGCATGTCCAGGACGAACACGTCGAGCAGCGGGCCGTACCGCATCACCCGGTACATCCGGCCCTCGGCGCGGCCGCCGCGCAGGTCGGTGACGGGGAAGTACTCGCCGAAGGCCTGCCGGGCCCGTGCGGCGAGGGTGTCGACGTCCTTGACGGTGTAGCGGGGGTCGTCGATCAGCTGGCCCGGGTACCAGTTGTTGCGCACCTCGTGGTCGTCCCACTGCGCGAGCACCGGGACCTGGGCGTTGAAGTCCTTGAGGTTGCGATCGAGCAGGTTGTAGCGGAAGTTCCCGCGGAACTCGGCGAGCGTCTCGGCGACCTTGTCCTTCTCCTCGGTGGTCACGTTGTGCCACACGCTGCCGTCGGGGCGCGCGACGGAGGCCTGGATCGGGCCGTCCGCGTAGATCGTGTCACCGCTGAACAGGAAGAAGTCGGGATCCTGCAGCCGCATCTCCTCGAAGACCCGGTAGCCGCCGAGGTCCGGGTTGATCCCCCAGCCCTGGCCCGCGAGGTCCCCGGACCACAGGAAGCACACGTCGTCGCGGCGCGAGACGGGGGTGGTGCGGAAGGTGCCGTGCGCCGGCTCGCCGGTGCGGCGCGGGTCGGCGGGGTCGACGAGCAGCACGCGGTAGTGGATCTGGCGTCCGGGAGGCAGGTCGCGCAGGGTGGTGGTGCCGGTGAAGTCGGTCGCGGGTCCGAGGAAGGGGCCGTCGTGGCGGCGCACACCGTAGCGGAACGACTCGCTCGGGGAGGTCTCGACGTACATCCGCGCGGGGCGGTCGGAACGCGTCCAGACGGTGGCGGAGTGCGCGGTGATCTCGCCGGACTGGACGCCCCACAGGGCGCTCGGCCGGCCGGCGAGGGCCAGGGCCGGTGCCTTGCGGGGGGCGGCGAACGCCGGTGCGGCGAACGCGCCGGACAGGGCGAGGCCGACCGGGACGGCGAGCGAACTGCCGAGCAGGGACCGTCGGGTGTGCGGCGTGGGTGCCATGGTGCGTCTCCAGGGACCGGCGGGGGGCGGGCCGGACCAGTGTGCCGACGCACACCGGCCCGGCCGCGTCGCCCACGCGAACCGTGGGTGAACACCCGTCAGCTGATCACGGTGCTCAGGGCGGTGGAGGAGGCCGCGCGCGCCGTGTCGAGGATGACCCGGGCGACGAGCGCCGGATCGTCGTTCATCGGGACGTGGCCGCACCCCGGCAGTCGGACCAGCCGCGCCCCCGGAATGGCCTGCTTCGCCCGGACCCCCTGGCGGCGCATGAGCAGCCGGTCGCGTTCGCCCCAGGCGATGGTGACGGGCAGCCCGGGCAGGTCGGCGGTGAACCGTACGGCGGCCCCCGCGGCCAGCGTCTCCTCGAAGCCGCCGGCCCCGCGCAGGGCCAGCGTCTCGGCGACCACGGCCTCGGGGGAACGGCGCGCCGGGCGGGCGTAGATGGTCCCGGTGAGCGCCGCCCGGCCCGGGGCGGTGCGGGAGAGCCGCTCCAGCGCGGGGCGGGGCAGCGCCCGGGCTCCGGCGTGCATGGCGCGCAGGGCGGCGAAGGCGTAGCGCCGCTCGCCCTGCGACCAGAAGCCGGCGGGGGAGAGGGCGGTGACCGAGCGGACGAGGCCGCCGCGGGCCATTTCGAGCGCGAGCAGGCCTCCGAGGGAGTTGCCCGCGACGTGCGGGCGCCGCACGCCGAGCGCGGCGCAGAGCGCGCCGAGGGCCGGGGCGACGGTGGCCAGGTTGTAGGGGACACCGTGCGGCAGCGGACCCGAGAGGCCGAAGCCGGGCAGGTCGACGGCGATGACGTCGTGTTCGGCGGCCAGGATGTCGGTCACCGGGTGCCAGGCCTGGAGGTGGTGGCCGATGCCGTGCAGGAGGAGGAGCGGCTCGCCGGCGCCCTTGCGTTCGTAGGCGACGGTGGCGGTGCGCGGGCCGGGCGGCGAATCGATGGGGAAGGAGACCGTGGCGGTCATGCTGCTCCTCGTCGGGTGGACGCGTGTGAGACAGGCTGTCAGTAATGACTACCGCTCAGTAGGTACCGACGGCAAGGCTCCGGCGGGCCTCGGCTGCCCCGGGGGCCTCTGGTACGCGCGAACATCCTGTGAACGGCTTGCTGCATATGCCCGATCTGCCCGGCAAAGCGGCGAGCATTGGTCTTGACCAAGGTGGTGCACCGTCCTATCGTCGCAGGGATAGTGCAGGAACCTTTAATAAACAAAGGCGCGGAACTGCGGTGCGGAACTGCCGCTGGAATACGGCGTTTGCAGCGATTGCAGGAGGAGTCAGGGTGGGGACCACGCAGCTCGAATCGGTGCCGGAGCCGAAGTACTGGCACCTGAAGACCGTGCTCAGCGAGGCGCTGGACCAGGACTTCGCCGTGGGCGAGGTGCTGCCGAACGAGCGCGAGCTCGCCGCCCGGTTCGGAGTCGCCCGTGCCACCCTGCGCCAGGCGCTGGAGCAGCTGGAGCTGGAGGGCCGCCTGCAGCGGCGCCGGGGCGTGGGCACCACCGTCGCGCCGCCGCGGGTGGGCGTCGCCGTCGGCAGTGCGGGGCACAGCTGGCCGGGCGAGAGCGTCGACGGCTGGGAGAGCGTGGACGCGGTCGAGGCCGTGGCGCCGGCCGCGGTCCGGACGCTGCTGGCCGCCGGGCCGGGCTTCGCCGCCGACCAGTTGGTGCACACGGTGCGCCGGACCCGGGTCACGCAGGGGCAGGCCGTCGCCGCCGAGCTGCTGTACGTGCCCGCGGGGTCGGTTCCGGGACTCTCCGCCATCGACGCGCCGGCCGGGCCCGCGCGGGCGCGGGCGGTGCTTCGGGAGCTCCAGCGGCTCACCCTCGACGGGCAGGACCGGTCGGTGGAACTCGGCTCCGCGCGCGCCGATGACGCCAAGGAACTCGACCGGCTGCCGGGCGCTCCCGTGCTGCTGGTGACCACCCGCTACTTCACCGCCGAGGGGACGGCCGCCGTCTCGGTGGCCACGTACCGCGCGGACACCTGCCGCCTGACCTTCGGCGACTCCGGCATCGAGATCACGGACACGACCCGCGCCGCCTCGTAGCGCGGTGACCGGGCCGCCGGGGTACCCCCCGGTCCGCACGGCCCGGCACTTCGTCCGTTGGTTACTGCCGACTGGTTACTGCCGACGTTGTCGTACCGCGCGAGTACGTCCCGAACGTGCGCCGCACCCCTCCTCCGGCACGTCTGAACGCGGGGCCGCGGCCCCGCGTTCAGACGTGCCGGAGGAGGGGTGCGGCGACCGGGGCACGGGCGAAGGGCGGAGTGCCCGCTCGCGGGCCGAGCGGGGCTTGGCCGGAGCGCGGTCGGTACGACAACGCCCCGTCCAGGGCTGGACACACGCGCTCGCGCAGCGCCCGGCGTAGGCCGCGCCCCCGCAGTGGGCCGGGTGCGGGCCGCCCCTGGGACCGCCGGCACGGGGTCCCGCGCGGGGGCCGAGCCGTGGCAGCCGTATTTCCCGGGGCGGCGGGGGGCCAGCAGCGGGAGCATCGTTGCGGCCGGCCGGGGCTCCGCCGGTTTCCGGGGCCCTGGGTACGGCCGTCACGGAGCGGCCCCTCCGGAGACAGCGGCGGTACAGCGGGCCGCCGCCCCCACGGGCGGCGGGCCTGGCGCCGGTCGCGGCAGGAGCACTGCCGCGTCCGGCCCGGTCCGGCGGGGGTAGGAAGCGCGCCGGAGGCTGCCCCGGGGGAGGTTCCGCCCCGGCCCCGGCCCCGGGAGCGGTCGGGCGGTCGGAGGCCCGGCGGCGGTGCAGACACCGCGGGACGCCATCAGCGGCGGCGGGCTGTCACCGTCTTCTCCACCGCGAACAGTTCTTCCTCCACGTGGTCCAGCGCGAGCCGCAGCGCTCCCGTGGCCACCGCCGCCTCGCCGAGCAGCGACAGCTCCACCTTCGGCGGGCGCAGGCAGTACCGCTCCAGTTCGCGGCGCAGCGGTTCGAGGACCCCGTCCAGGCCGGCCGCCCAGCCGCCGACCACCACCAGCTCCGGATCCATGGCCAGGACCAGCGCCGCCACGTCGTGGACCAGCCGTTGCAGGAAGCGCTCCACCGCGGCCACCGCCCGCGCGTCCCCGCGCCGGGCCATCGCGAAGACCTCCGCGACCGCGGGCTCGTCCAGCGGGTGCAGCGGCTCGCCGGTGGTCGACAGCAGCCTCTCCGGTGTGGCCTCGCGCCCCAGCAGATGGAGTGCGCCGATCTCACCCGCTGCCCCGCCGAAGCCGCGGTGCAGCCGGCCGCCGATCAGGGAGCCCGCGCCGGGACTGAGGCCCGCCATCACGAAGACCATGTCACCCGTGTCGCGTGCCGCGCCCTTCCAGTGCTCGGCGACCGCCGCCGCGTTGGCGTCGTTCTCCACCTGCACCGGGCAGCGGAACGAGCGCCGCAACCGGTCGCCGAGCGGCAGCCTCGTCCAGCCCGGCAGCGCCGTCCCGAGCCGGACCGTGCCGTCCGCCTCCACGATGCCGGGGCTGCCGACGCCCACGGCCCTCAGCGAGTCCCGGGGTACACCGGCCCGCCGCAGCAGGTCGGCCACCGCCGCGCGGACCCGCTCCAGCCGCTCGTCGGCCGAAGCGCTCTCGGCGACGTCCTTGGTGCCCGCGCCTATCACCCGTCCGTCCAGCCCGGAGAGCAGGACCGCGACCCGGTGGGAGCCGATCTCGATGCCCAGCAGATGGCCTGCCTCGGCCCGGAAACGGAACCTCCTGGCCGGTCGGCCCTGACGTCGCGCGCCCTCCTCGGCGTCGGCCTCGACCACGAGCCCGGCCCCGATCAGCCCTTCGACGACCCCCTCCACGGTCGGCCGCGACAGGCCGGTGACCCGGGTGAGGTCGGTGAGGGTCGGCGACCCGGCGGCCCGCAGGGCGCGCAGCACGACGGCCGAATTGATGCGCCGGAGCAGAGAGGGATCCCCGCCGGTCAGCTGCCCCAACGTGTGTCCTCCCAGCTAGCGGCCCTGTCAGCCGGATCGTACTGCGCTCCCGGTGCGGCGGCGAGAAGCGGCCCCCACCGGCCGGTGCCACAGGGTCGTCTCAGGCCGGTGAGACGAAGCCGGACTCGTACGCCGTGATCACCGCCTGGGTCCGGTCCCGCGCCCCCAGCTTCGCCAGGATCGCGCTGACGTGGGACTTGACCGTCTCCGTCCCGATGATCAGTTCGGCGGCGATCTCGACGTTGGTCAGCCCCCGGGCCATCAGTCGGAGCACCGCCTCCTCGCGCTCGGTGAGCGCGGCCCGTTCCAGCACCGACCGGGCCTTCCGATTGCCGTACTCCGCCGCCAGCGCCCGCACCGCGGACGGGAAGAGAAGAGTCTCCCCCTCCGCCACGAGCCGCACCGCATGCACGATCTCCGACGGCCGGGCCCGCTTCAGCAAGAACCCGTCGGCACCGGCGCGCAGCGCCTGGTAGACGTACTCGTCGTTCTCGAAGGTGGTGACCACGAGGATCTTCGGCGGCGCGGCCACGGAACGCAGCACCGCGTGGGTCGCCTCGATCCCGTCGAGCAGTGGCATCCGCACGTCCATCGCCACCACATCGGGGCGCAGCTGCCGCACCAGGGGGACGACGGACGCCCCGTCCGCCGCCTCGCCGACGACTTCGATGTCGGGCTGGGCTTCGAGAACGGCACGCAGGCCCGCGCGCACCAGGGGTTCGTCATCGACGAGCAGTACGGTAACCGGCATCCGGTCAGGGTATTCGCTCCAGCGGGAGCCGGGCGCGCACCCTCCAACGCCCCTGGTGCGGACCGGTTTCGGCCTGGCCGCCGAGCAGCGCGGCCCGCTCCCGCATCCCGCGCAGGCCGCTTCCGCTGCCCGTGATGACACTGGGCCCGTCCGGCAGCGGGTTCGTCACCTCCAGGTCGAGCCGGCCGGCGGCCATCTCGACCCGCACCCGGACGGGCACGGGCCCGCAGTGTCTCAGCACATTGGTCAGCGCCTCCTGCAGGATCCGGTACCCCTCGCGGGTGACCGGGCCCGGCAACGTTTCGAGCGCGCCGCTCAGTCGGGCGTCCACCTCCGACCCCGATGCCCGCGCCGACTCCAGGAGCCGGTCCGCCTCCGCCAGGGTCGGGCGCCGGGACAGCGGCTGAGCCGACTCCCGAAGGACCAGGAGGACCCGCTCCAGATCCTCGAGGGCCGCCCGGCCCGTCTCCTCGATCGCGCACAGCGCCCGCTCGGTGAACGCCGGATCCCCGGCCGCCCGTGCCGCGCCGGCCTGTACGACCGCGACGGTCAGCGCGTGCCCGATGGAGTCGTGCAGCTCCCGCGCCATCCGGGTCCGCTCCAACAACTGCTCCGTCCGGGCTTCCAGCGCGGACACCCGCTCCGCCGCGGAAGGCCCCAGCAGCCGACGGGCGATCGCGGTGATCATCTCGCCGAGCAGTGCGACGATGACGATCAGCAGGGCCAACGGAACCGGTGCCAGCAGGGCGGCCGCCCAACGCGGCGGTGGAGCGAACGGCACCATGACGTCCGCCTCCGTCGGGTGGCCGACCGCGATCGCGATGAGCTGGACGGTGAGCACGGGCAGGGTGACGGTCGCGAACATGGCCGCTCCGGCGACGACCAGCCGTATCTCCAGCCAGAGCAGAGTCCGCCACCGGTCACCCCAACGCGCTGACGCAGCCGTGGTGATGGCGGCGTCGACGGAGTCGCCCTCGTCCGGCGTCAGCAGGAACCGGGCCTGCAGGCCCTCGGCCAGCCGGACCCACGGCACGAAGCCGAACGGGACGACGATCAGCAACGGCACCCACGGCATGTCGGGCCTGATGAACATCCAGATCGCCAGCAGCAGCAACGGCACGCAGAGGTGCAGCCAGCGGGAGTACGTCACCGCCTGGAGCGGTGCGCGGAGCATTCGGTACATGGCTTCATCGTGACAGCGGCCCGGCGCCGGGCGTCTCCCCCACGTGGGGGAGACGGCACCCTCGCACGGGGGAGGAGCCGGGTGGGGGCCGGCGGCGAGCCTTGAGCCATGAACCGCATCGAGATCCGCGAACTGGCCAAGGACTACGGCCCGACCCGGGTCGTGGACCACCTCACCTTCGATGTCCTGCCCGGACGGGTAACCGGCTTCCTGGGCCCCAACGGGGCGGGAAAGTCCACGACGATGCGCCTGATCCTCGGGCTCGACCGGCCGACGTCCGGCGCCGCCAGCATCGCGGGCAGCGCCTTCGCCGAACTGGCGCGGCCGCTGCACCGGGTGGGCGCCCTGCTCGATCCGCAAGCGGCCCACGGCGGGCGCACCGCCCGGGACCACCTGCTGGCCCTCGCGGTCAGCAACCGCATTCCCGCGCAGCGGGTGGACGGGGTACTCGAGCAGTGCGGTATCGCCTCGGTGGCCCGCCGACGGGTGAAGACCTACTCACTCGGCATGCGCCAGCGGCTGGGCATAGCCGCGGCGCTCCTCGGTGACCCGGCGGTGCTGCTCCTGGACGAGCCGACCAACGGCCTGGACCCGGAGGGCATCATCTGGATCCGGGAGCTGCTGCGAAGCCTCGCCGCCGAAGGGCGCACGGTGCTCGTCTCCAGTCATCTGATGGCGGAGACCGCCTCGTTCGCCGACCACCTGATCGTGCTCGGACAGGGCAAGCTGCTGGCGGACAGCCCGATGAAGGAGTTCATCGACTCGCGCAGCACTCCCCGGACCCGGTTGCGGACCACCGAGCCCGGCCGGTTGCGGGAGGCGCTCGCAGGCGAGGGCTTCGCGCTCGCCGCAGCCGGGGACGGCAGCTGGAGCGTCGACGGCATAAGGGCCGAACGCATCGGCGCACTCGCGGCCCGCCACGGGATACCGCTGCTGGAGCTCTCCGACGAGCGGGCCTCGCTAGAACAGGCCTACCTCGAACTCACCTCAGACCGAACGCAGTTCGTCGCGACGCCCGCCTGATCATCCTCGACCCGTCCCGATCCCGGTCCTCGACCCCGGTCCCCGAATTCCTGTCCCTGTCCCTGTCCCCTTGAACGGAGCTACCGCCGTGACCGCAGCCGGTCTACCCACCGTCCCCGTCCTGCACTCGGAATGGATCAAGATACGGTCCGCCCGCGCGACCCTCGGGTCCCTCATAGCCGTGCTGCTCACCACCGTCGGCATCACCCTTCTCGTCGCCGCCGCGCTCGGCGCGGGGCAGGAGGATGCACTGGGAGAAGACCGGCTCGCCGGGGCCTTCTACGGCGTGAACTTCGGCCAGATAGCCGCCGTGGCGTTCGGCGCCACCGCCTTCGCCGGTGAGTTCCGTGAGGGAGCGCTGCGGGTCTCGCTCACGGCCGTGCCCAACCGGAGCCGGCTCTACCTCTCCAAGGCGGCGGTGGTGGCCGTACTGGCCTTCGTGGTGGGGGAGATCACGGGTGTGGTCACCTTCGTCACCGGACAGGCCTTCATGGGGGAGCGGGCCCTGGAGGTGGGTGACCCCGGTGCGCTGCGGGCGGTGTTCGGCAGCGGTGTCTACCTGATGTTGATCGCCCTGCTGTCGGCAGGCCTGACCGCGCTGGTGCGCAGCGGCACCCTCGTGATGAGCCTGCTCATACCCTTCCTGCTGATCCTGCCGTTCGTCATCGGCCAGGTGGCGGGCGGAGCAGGCCAGTTCATGCCCGACCGGGCGGGGCAGCTGGTCATGCGCATGGAGGCGGAGGGGTCACTCGGCCCTTGGAGCGGGCTCGGTGTCGCCGCGCTCTGGTCGCTCGTGGCCTTGGCCGCGGGATGGCTGGCGGTGCGGCGCCGGGCGGCGTGACGCCGGGCCAGTTGTCAGTGCCCGCCGGGATACTGACGCCATGACCACGGCAGAGCATCTCGACACGATCGACCGGCTCCGGGCGCAGGTGTTTCCTTCGGAGCCGGTCTGGTCCGGCCGGCACAGCAGTGGGCCGGGATACCACCTGGTCCAGCTCGTGGAGACCCGGGACTTCTGGGAGGACGACGGCTCGGGGCGGATCGAGGCGGCCGACCAGATCAGTGCAGAGTACGGGGCGCTCGCACAGGCCCTCACCGATCGATGGGGTGAGCCCCAGCTGTTCACCCTCGCGGGGATGCTGCACCGGGGGCTCGACGGGGAGGAGATACCGGAGCCATGGGAGGAGCTCAGCAACAGTACCGACCACGTGCACCTGTGGCGGGCCGAAGACCGGTGGCTCGTGGCCTGCGTGGCCCACTGGGAGGCGGAGGATCCGTACCGGCTGATCGCCGGCGTCACCGTGATCGACCCGCCGTAGGCCGCCTCCGGCCAAGGGCCTAGACGGTTCCCTCGGCGGCGGCGCGGAGGCGGGCGTATTCCTGGGCCATGGACTCCGCCGTCCAGTGGGCGTTGAGACCGCTGGGATTGGGCAGGGCCCAGACGCGGGTCGTGCCGATGGTGCGTTCCTGGGGGCCGATCTTGGCCTTGGGCTCCTGGAAGGCGATGCGGTAGGCGGTGACACCGACCACGGCCAGCCACTGGGGGCGCAGGAATTCCACCTTGGCGGTCAGGAGGCGGCCGCCCTCCAGGTACTCCTCGGCGCTCAGCTCGTCGGCGCGCGCCGTGGCGCGGGCCACGACGTTGGTGATGCCGAGGCGGTAGGACAGCAGCTCTTCCTGCTCGGCGGGGGCCAGCCGGCGCGGGGTGAAGCCGGACAGGTGCAGGACCGGCCAGAAGCGGTTGCCCGGGCGGGCGAAGTGGTGGCCCGTCGCGGCGGAGAGGAGTCCCGGATTGATCCCGCAGAAGAGCACGCGCAGACCGCCCGCGACCACGTCGGGGACGACGCGGTCACGGGCGGCGTTCAGCTCGTCGGGGGTCAGAGGATCGACCCCGGCGTGTACCCGGCGGCCTCCGGGTGCTGCTTGGCGATGTCCTCGATGCGGGAGACCACGGTGGCGACCTGGTCGCCGGCGGCGCCCGTGAAGGACAGCTTGTCGGCCATCAGGGCGTCGAGCTGGGCCCGGTCCAGCGGCATCCGCTCGTCCGCGGCCAGCTTGTCGAGCAGCTCGTTGCGCTCGGCTCCCTGCTCGCGCATGGCGAGTGCGGAAGCCACGGCGTGCTCCTTGATGACCTCGTGGGCGGCTTCCCGGCCGACCCCGGCCCGTACCGCGCCCATCAGCACCTTGGTGGTGGCGAGGAACGGCAGGTAGCGGTCCAGCTCGCGGGCCACGACCGCCGGGAAGGCGCCGAACTCGTCGAGGACGGTGAGGAAGGTTTCCAGCAGGCCGTCGAAGGCGAAGAACGCGTCGGGCAGGGCCACGCGGCGGACCACGGAGCAGGAGACGTCGCCCTCGTTCCACTGGTCGCCGGCCAGCTCGCCGGTCATCGAGGCGTAACCGCGCAGGATGACCATGAGGCCGTTCACGCGCTCGCAGGAGCGGGTGTTCATCTTGTGGGGCATCGCGGACGAGCCGACCTGGCCGGGCTTGAACCCCTCGGTGACCAGCTCGTGGCCGGCCATCAGGCGGATCGTCTTGGCGATCGAGGACGGGGCGGCGGCCAGCTGCACCAGGGCGGTGACCACGTCGTAGTCCAGCGAGCGCGGGTAGACCTGGCCGACCGAGGTGAAGGCCTGGGCGAAGCCCAGGTGGGCCGCGATGCGCTGCTCCAGGTCGGCGAGCTTGGCGGCGTCGCCTCCCAGCAGGTCGAGCATGTCCTGGGCGGTGCCGACCGGGCCCTTGATCCCGCGAAGCGGGTAGCGGGCCAGCAGGTTCTCCAGCCGGTCGTAGGCGACCAGCAGCTCGTCGGCCGCGGTGGCGAACCGCTTGCCCAGGGTGGTCGCCTGTGCGGCGACGTTGTGGGAGCGGCCGGCCATGACCAGCTCGGCGTGCTCACCGGCCAGCTTGCCGAGGCGGGCGAGGACGGCGACCGTACGGTCGCGGGCCAGTTCCAGGGAGAGCCGGATCTGGAGCTGCTCGACGTTCTCGGTGAGGTCGCGCGAGGTCATGCCCTTGTGGACGTGCTCGTGGCCGGCGAGGGCGTTGAACTCCTCGATGCGGGCCTTCACGTCGTGCCGGGTGACCTTCTCGCGCTCGGCGATGGAGGCGAGGTCGACGGTCTCCAGGACGCGCTCGTAGTCGGCGAGGGCGGCGTCCGGGACCTCGATGCCGAGATCCTTCTGGGCGCGCAGCACGGCGAGCCACAGCCGCCGCTCCAGCGTCACCTTGTACTCGGGGGACCACAGGACGGCGAGCTCCGCGGAGGCGTAGCGGCCGGCCAGGACATTGGGGATGCGGGGCTTGGCTGTCACGTGTAGGGATTCTACTTGGGCCGCCGCTGTGCGTTTACGCAGGTAGGCGACCCGCTGCGGATTGTGCCTTGCTACGAGAGCCGGTCGGGCGCCCAGGCCTCGTACGGCAGCAGCTCCGAGCGCTTCGCCGCGCGGCCGTCGCCGGAGGAACGGCCTGTGATCCGGCGCCCGATCCAGGGCAGCAGGTGCTGCCGGGCGAAGCGGATGTCCTCGGTCCGGCGCACGGACCAGCCCGGGGCCACCGCGGGCGGCAGCGGGGCCCGCCAGTCCGCCTCCGGTGGCAGGCCCAGCGCCTGCCAGACCGCCTCGGCCACGCGCCGGTGACCTTCGGGGGTCAGGTGCAGCCGGTCCACGTCCCACAGCCGGGGGTCGCCGAGCACGGGCGCCCCGTACAGGTCCACGAGCAGCGCGCCGTGCCGGGCGGCCAGCTCCTCCAGCAGGGCGAAGAGTTCCTCCATCCGCGGGCGGAAACGTTCCATCACCGGACCGTTGCGGCCCGGGGAGCGCATCAGGACCAGGGTCTTGCAGGTGGGGGCGAGCAGCCCCACGGCCTCTTCCAGATGCCCGCGCACCCGACCCATGTCGACCTTGGGCCGCAGGGCGTCGTTCAGGCCGCCCACCAGCGTCACCACATCGGCGCCCATCGCCGCTGCCGCGGGCGCCTGGTCCCGGGCTATCTGCCCGATCAGCTTCCCGCGGACGGCGAGGTTCGCGTAGCGGAAGCCCGGCTCCCGCGCGGCGAGACGCGCGGCCAGCAGGTCGGCCCAGCCCCGGTAGGAGCCGTTCGGGAGCAGGTCGGACATGCCCTCGGTGAAGGAGTCGCCGACCGCGACGAAACTGGTGTAAGAGGCATTCATCTCCATGGCGCAGCGATGTTACCGCGCGGTACCCCGGCTCCGCACGGCCCTGCGGAACCGGGGCACCGCGGACACCCTCAAGCCGGGGCCGGCCTGCCGAAGAGCTCGCGCAGGACGTCCTCCATGGTCACCAGCCCGGTCATCGCACCGTCCGGCCCCTGCACGGCGGCCAGGTGCGTGCGGCTCCGCCGCATCGCGGTCAGTACGTCGTCCAGCGGGGTCTCCGCCCGTACCTGCGCGATCGGGCGCAGCGCGGAGGCCGGGAACGGCTGGTCCCGCTGGGTCACGTCCGCGTCGAGCGCGTCCTTGACGTGCAGGTAACCGAGGATCTTGTGCTGCCCGTCGATCACCGGGAACCGGGAGTACCCGGACGTGGCGGCGAGCCGCTCCAGCCCCGCCGGGGTGATGTCCTCGCGCGCCGGGACCACCCGGTCCGAGGACAGCACCACGTCGGTGACCGGCCGCCGGCCCAGTTCCAGGGCGTCGTGCAGCCGGGCGCTCGCCCGGTTGTCGATCAGCCCTGCGGCGCTGGAGTCCTTGACCATCCGCGCGAGTTCGTCGTCCGAGAACGTCGCCGCGACCTCGTCCTTGGCGTCCACCCGCAGCAGACGCAGGAGCAGGCTGGCGAACGCGTTGATCGCGAAGATCGCCGGCTTGAGCGCCCGGGTCAGGGTCACCAGCGGCGGCCCCAGCAGCAGCGCCGTCCGTACCGGCTCGGACAGCGCGACGTTCTTCGGCAGCATCTCGCCGAAGAGCATGTGCAGGTACGTCGCCAGGGCCAGCGCGACCACGAAGGAGATCGCGTGGGTCAGCCCGCCCGGCACACCGAAGAAGTCGAACACCGGTGTCAGCAGGTGGGCGATGGCCGGCTCGGCGACCACGCCCAGCACCAGGGTGCACAGGGTGATGCCCAGCTGCGCCGCCGCCATCAGCGCCGACACGTGCTCCAGGCCCCACAGCACCGCGCGCCCCCGCCGGTCGCCCTGTTCGGCGTACGGCTCGATCTGGCTGCGCCGGACGGAGATCAAAGCGAACTCCGCGCCGACGAAGAAGGCGTTGACGACCAGGGTCGCCAGGCCGATCAGCAACTGGATCACGGTCATCGCGAGTCCCCCGCACCCTCGTCATCGCCATCCGCGGGCTGGTGCAGCAGCACGCGCGCCGCCCTGCGCCCGCTCGCGTCCACCACGTCCAGCCGCCAGCCGTCGAGCTCCAGGCTGTCCCCGACCTCCGGGATCCGGCCCAGCTCGGTCGCTATCAGCCCGGCCAGCGTCTCGTACGGGCCGTCCGGCACCCGCAGGCCGATCCCGCGCAGCTGATCGGTGCGCGCGGCGCCGTCGGCCGAGAACAGGGGGCGGCCGAAGTCGTCGGCACCGGCCGGGGCCAGGTCCGGCGTCTCGTGCGGGTCGTGCTCGTCGCGGACTTCGCCGACGACCTCCTCGACGATGTCCTCCAGCGTGGCCACGCCGGCCGTACCGCCGTACTCGTCGATCACCACGGCCATCGTCTGCTTGCCGGAGAGCCGGTCCAGCAGCCGGTCCACCGTGAGCGACTCGGGCACCAGCAGGGGTGCGCGCAGCAGCTGCGACACCGGATAGCCGTGCCGCTCCTCTGCGGGCAGGGCCAGGACGTCCTTGATGTGGACGGTCCCCACGACGGTGTCGAGGCTGCCGCGGTACACGGGGAACCGGGACAGGCCGGTCGCCAGCGTCGCGTTCGCCACGTCCTCGGCGGTGGTCTGCACGTCGAGCGCGGTGACCTGGACCCGAGGTGTCATGACGTTCTCGGCGGTCAGATCGGCCAGGTTCAGGGTCCGCACGAACAGTTCGGCGGTGTCCTTCTCCAGCGCTCCCGCCTTCGCGGAGTGCCGGGCGAGGGCGACGAGCTCCTGCGGACTGCGCGCCGAGGCGAGCTCCTCGGCCGGCTCCATGCCGAACCTGCGGACCATGTGGTTCGCCGTCCTGTTGAGCTGGCTGATGAAGGGCCTGAACGCCCGGCTGAACACCCGCTGGGGGGTCGCCACGCGTTTGGCGATGGCCAGGGGGGAGGAGATCGCCCAGTTCTTCGGAACCAGCTCGCCGATCACCATCAGGACCACCGTGGACAGCACGGTGGCCACCACCAGCGCGGTGGAGGAGGCGGCGCCCGCCGACAGGCCCATGGCCTGGAACGGGCCCTTGAGCAGGGCGGCGATCGAAGGTTTGGAGATCATGCCGATGACCAGGCCCGTCACGGTGATGCCGAGCTGTGCGCCGGACAGCTGGAAGGTCAGGCTGCGAACGGCGGCCAGGGCACTCTCGGCGCCCCGCTCACCGCGCTCGACGGCCCCTTCGAGCTCGCCGCGCTCGACGGTCGTCAGGGAGAACTCGGCCGCGACGAACACCCCGCAGGCGAGGCAGAGCAGCAGCGCCAGGAGGAGCAGGAGCACTTCGGTCATCGGTCGGTCACCTCCGTTCCATGATCGGTCAGGAGGCGGGGCATCGCGCGACGTCGTGCCACCGGAGGTCGGCTGCGGGTACTGGGAGGCTCGCCCATGGGCGGACGTTCACACCTTTCGCTCGTGAGGACGGGTCCTGACATGGTAAAGGACGGGCAAAGGGAAGGTCCCCTGCTTTTGGCGGGTCCCGCCGAATGGTGGGATCGCCGTATGAATGATCTTCATATCGCCGCCGCGACGGCCGCCGACCTCACCGCCGTGCTGGACTTCTGGAAGACCGCCGCCGAGGGCACGAGCATCAGCGACGACCTCGTGGGCGTCGAACGGCTCCACGCCCGCGATCCGCACGCCCTGCTCCTCGCCCGCCGCGACGGGGAGCTGGTCGGCAGCGTGATCGCCGGGTTCGACGGCTGGCGCTGCCATCTCTACCGGCTCGCCGTGCACCCCGAACACCGCAGGCAGGGCATCGGCGGGGCGCTCCTGGCCGCCGCGGAGGAACGTTTCTGCGCCCTCGGCGGCCGGCGCGCCGACGCGATGGTGCTCGACCGCAACGAGCGGGCACAGGCGGCGTGGGAGGCGGCCGGGTACCACCCGGAGGACCACTGGACCCGCTGGGTCAAGCCGCTGAACGGCTGACACCGGCGCCCCGGCCGCCGGGACCGCTCAGTCCACGCCCCGCCGGGCCGTACCCAGCACGCAGTACGAGGTCGGCAGCGCGGGCCCGCGTTCGGGCAGGCGGAACACCCGCTGCGAGACGATCCGGAACCCGGCTGCCTCGATCGAGGCCAGCGGGTCGCGCGCGGTGTGGCAGTTGCCGAACAGGCGGGGCCACACGGTCCGGTCCAGCGTGCGCTGGACTGCGGCCATGCCCGGTCCCGGCGCCAGGCCGTGCTCGAAGAAGCGCAGCTCGCCGTCGGGGCGCAGGACCCGGTACAGCTCGGCGAGGGCCCGCGGCAGGCTGCGCACGCTGCACAGCACGAGGGAGGCGACGGCGGCGTCGAAGGCCTCGCTCTTGACCGGGAGGGCCTCCGCGACGCCGGGTACCAGGTCCACCGGGACGTCGGCGCGCAGCGCGGCGGCAGCGGCGCGCA
Source organism: Streptomyces sp. NPDC026522 (assembly GCF_055567555.1). Classification (NCBI taxonomy): domain Bacteria; kingdom Bacillati; phylum Actinomycetota; class Actinomycetes; order Kitasatosporales; family Streptomycetaceae; genus Streptomyces; species Streptomyces sp. NPDC026522. Next base: position 368,372 of record NZ_JBVHQF010000007.1, on the reverse strand, counting down.
GGCGCAGCACGCGCTCCGGCTCGACGGCGACGACCTCGGCGACGGCGCGGGGATAGTGGGCGAAGTTCAGCCCGTTGCCCGCCCCGATCTCGATGACGCGGCCGGACACCCCGTGCAGGAGCTCGCGCCGCACGGCGGCGATACCGCCCCGGGTGTCGGCGGCCGGGCTGACGCGGGCGTAGAACCGGGCGAAGAGGGGGTGGTGGACGGGATCCGAACCAAGACGTGAAGTGGGCATGGCGAGCCTCCGGGCGGGTGCGACGGGTGCGGTTGCCCTGCCGGGCTGTTCCCCGTCCAGGCGGCCCGCGAAACCGGTGGCGCGTGGTACTGGCCGCCACGGTGGGGGAGTTGAGGCCGGGTGAGGTAGGTACGCGTACTCATGACCCCGGCCGGACCGTGCGGATAATCGGATCATCCGGCCCTTGTCGCGGGGCCGCCTCAGGACGTGGAGACGCCGTGAAGTTCCGTACCGGACCGGCCCGTACCGTGCTGTTCGCGGCAGGGTTGTTCGCGTTGACCGCCTGTGGAACCACAGTAGCCCCGGGCGCCCGGCCGGCGGCCGGATCCGCCGCCCCTTCCGCGGCGCCGAGCGTCGATTACGCGGCGCAGGCCGCCGCCGCGGTGGAGCGCCACGACAAGCTGTTCCCCGAGGTGGCCGCGCGGTGCGCGGGCCGGGCCGAGACGATGCCTTCCGAGACCGGGACGCCGGCCGGCCTGCCGACGGACCCGGAGGCGCGCAAGTACGCCGAGAACCACGGGTACAAGACCCAGGCCCGGCTCACCCCGGCGGCCCGGTGCCGGGGCGACGCGCACGCCGCGCGGATCAAGGCGGCGCTGGACGGCCCCGACGGCAAGGGCGCGCCGCGCACCACGGAGGAACTCCGCGTACTGCTGACGGGGCTGGGCTACCGGGTCGAGAGCGGGGACGTGTACGGCTCGGCGCCGGACAATCTGATGTTCGTACTGTCGGTCCCGGAGAGCGGGCCGTGCGTGACGGGCTACCTGGGCAGCCCGGTGAAGATCGAGGCGCACGGGATGTACATGGAGGGCGGCTGTCACGAGCCCCGCGGCGGCCACTGAGACGTGGAGGCAGGGGCCGGTGGGGCGGGGAGCGCCGTCGCGCGAACGCCCCCGCCCCGGCCGGACCGGTCCTCAGGCCGGCCAGGCGGCCGTGAACGAGTGCGCCGACCAGCCGCCGTGCAGGGACGGGGCGAGCCAGGTGGGGGCCCCGGCCCGGAACTCGGCGGGCGCCAGCGCGCCGGCGCCCTGCGGAACCGCGCCGAGCAGCGGCAGGCCCGACACCTTCGGGAGGTCCGCCAGGTTGCAGCGCGAGGCCAGGTCGGGCACGGCCGGCCAGCTGCCGATCACCACGCCCGGCGCGGTGAGCCCGCGCGCCTCCAGCGCTTCCACCGTCAGCGTCACCGAGTTGAGCGTGCCGAGAGCCGCCGGGGCGACGACCAGGACCGGCGCGTCGAGCAGCCGCGCCGCATCGGCCAGCGTGTGCCCCGCCTCGTCGAAGCGGACCAGCAGACCGCCCGCGCCCTCCACCAGGACCAGGTCGTGCGAGGCCGCCAGCTTCTCCGCCGCCTCCGCGACGACGGCTGGGGACAGCGTCGCCAACCCCGAGCGGCGCGCCGCCGTGTCCGGTGCCAACGGCTCCGGATAGCGGGCCAGTTCCCGCGCGGTGACGGACGGGCCGGCCAGCCGGGCGACCTCCGCCGCGTCACCGGGCTCGTCCGGACCCACCCCCGTCTGGGCGGGTTTGAGTACCGCCACCGACCGGCCGGCGGCCACCGCCGCGGCGGCGACCGCCGAGGTCACCACCGTCTTGCCGATCTCCGTGCCGGTGCCGGATACGAACAGGATCGTCATGTCAGCCCTCCTGCGCGGCCGCACGGACGGCACGGCAGATGCGGGCCACGTCCGCGTCACCCGTGACGAACGGCGGCATCGTGTAGATCAGATCGCGGAACGGGCGCAGCCAGACGCCCTCGCGCACCGACGCCCGCGTGGCGGCGGTCAGGTCGACCTCGTGGTCGAGCTGGACCACGCCGATCGCGCCCAGCACCCGTACGTCCTTCACCCCGGGCAGCTCCGCGGCGGGGGCCAGGCCCGCCAGCAGGCCGGCCTCGATCCGCTCGACCTCCGCCGCCCAGTCCTGGCTCAGCAGCAGCTCGACCGAGGCCAGCGCGACCGCCGTGGCCAGCGGATTGCCCATGAAGGTCGGTCCGTGCGCCAGGACCGGCACCTCGCCGCGCGAGATGCCGTCGGCCACTCGGGGCGTGCACAGCGTCGCCGACAGGGTGAGGTAGCCGCCGGTCAGCGCCTTGCCCAGGCACATCACGTCCGGGGTGATCTCCGCGTGGCCGGCGGCGAACAGGGAGCCGGTGCGGCCGAAGCCCGTCGCGATCTCGTCCAGGACGAGGAGGACGTCGTACTCGTCGCACAGCTCCCGCAGCACCCGCAGGTAGCCGGGGTTGTGGAAGCGCATCCCACCCGCGCCCTGCACCACCGGTTCCACGATCACGGCGGCCAGTTCGTGCGCGTGCGCGGCGATCAGCGAGCGCAGGTGCGCGGTGTACGCCGGGTCCACCGGGGTGTCGAACCCGCCGGGCGGCACGTCGGCGAACACCTGCCGGGGCAACTGCCCCGACCACAGTTCGTGCATCCCGCCCTCGGGGTCGCAGACCGCCATCGGCTGCCAGGTGTCCCCGTGATAGCCGCCGCGCCAGGTCAGCAGCCGGGTCTTGGCGGGCCGCCCCAGGGAGCGCCAGTACTGCAGGCACATCTTGACGGCGACCTCGACCGAGACCGAGCCCGAGTCGGCGAGGAAGACGTGCTCCAGACCGGCCGGGGTGATCTCGACCAGCTTCGTGGCCAGCCGGACGGCGGGCTCGTGGGTGAGCCCGCCGAACATGACGTGCGACATCCGGCCCAGCTGGGCGGTGACGGCCTCGTTCAGCACCGGGTGGTTGTAGCCGTGGATGGCCGACCACCAGGAGGACATGCCGTCGACCAGCTCCTGCTGCCCGTGCGCCGGGGCGCCGAGCCGCAGCCGGACACCCGCGGCGGAGGAGACGACCAGCGGGTCCTGGCGCCCGGGCATGGGGCCGTACGGGTGCCAGACGTGCTGCCGGTCCAGCGCGAGCAGACCGGCAGCCGAAAGGTGGAGCGGATCAGGCATTGGGGGCGAGATCCGTCCCCGCGCCGCGGCGCCGTACCGCCACCAGGTCCGAGCGCACCTCGCCGGCCTCCGCCTGGCCGCGGACGGGAGCCTCCTCGGGCGCCGACTCCGGGGAGTCGTGTCCCGAGCAGCCGCCGCACGCGGAACCGCAGCCGGGCGCGTCGGCGGAGCCGGCGGAAGCCGCCGAGCCGCACACGGGGCCGCCCGCGCCGTGCGAGCCGCAGCCCCCGGCCGCCGCCTGGTCCGAGCGGTGCGCCGGGAGGGTCGTCGTACCGGCGCCCTCCACCTCGAAACCGGCGTCCGCGATCATGTCGAGGTCGGCCTGACCGGCCTGGCCCTCGCTCGTCAGGTAGTCGCCGAGGAAGATGGAGTTCACCAGGTGCAGGGCCAGCGGCTGCATGCTGCGCAGGTGCACCTCGCGGCCGCCGGCGAGCCGGACCTCGACGTCGGGGCAGACGAAGCGCACCATCGCCAGGATCCGCAGGCAGCGCTGCGGGGTGAGGTTCCACTCCTTGGCCAGCGGGGTGCCCTCGAAGGGGATCAGGAAGTTGACGGGCACCGAGTCCGGATCCAGGTCGCGCAGCGAGTAGACGACGTCGACGAGGTCCTCGTCGCTCTCGCCCATGCCCGCGATCAGGCCGGAGCAGGCGGACAGACCCGCGGCGTGCGCCTTTTGTACGGTGTCGACCCGGTCCGCGTAGGTGTGCGTCTTGGTGATCTGACCGTACGTCGCCTCGGACGTGTTGAGGTTGTGGTTGTACGCGTCGGCGCCCGCGTCCCGCAGGCGTTCGGCCTGGCCGTCGGAGAGCAGGCCGAGACAGGCGCAGACCTCGACGCCCTCGTTCTGCTCCTTGATCGCCTCGATCGTCTTGCCGACCCGCTCCACGTCACGGTCCGTCGGACCGCGCCCGCTCGCCACCAGGCAGACGCGCTTGGCGCCGCCCGCGACACCGGCCGCGGCGGCCTGCGAGGCCTCCTCGGGCTTCAGCCAGGTGTACTTGAGGATCTCCGCCTTCGATCCCAGCCGCTGGGAGCAGTACGAACAGTCCTCCGGGCACAGTCCCGACTTCAGGTTGACCAGGTAGTTCAGCTTGACTCGCCGTCCGAACCACTGGCGGCGCACCTTGCCGGCCGCGGCCACCACGTCGAGCAGTTCGTCGTCGGAAGTCGCCAGTACGGCGAGTGCCTCTTCGCGGGTCGGCAGCTCGCGCCGCAGCCCCTTTTCCACCAGGGTGTTCAGCAGGTCCATGACGCCGATCCTGGACCACACCGGCACTCACGGCCAAGGAGAGATCGCACAACATCGCCGGAACACAGTGTGTGTATCGCCACACCTGGCGCTCGTGCCCCGGCGGGCTAAGGTCTAGCAGGCCTGTGGACAGCCGACAAAACCCGAGGACTGCGCCGATGCTCCAGCACACCCCCGAGCCCGTGGACGTCTTCGCCTGGATCGACGAAGCGGAACGGGCCCGCGAGCGGGCCGGGCTGGTCCGGACGCTGCGTCCGCGCCCGGCATCCTCGCCGCTGCTGGACCTCGCGAGCAACGACTACCTCGGCCTGGCCCGGCACCCCGAGGTCATCGCCGGCGCGCAGCGGGCGGCCGAGCGCTGGGGCGCCGGAGCCACCGGCTCCCGCCTGGTCACCGGCACCACCGAACTGCACGCCGCGCTGGAGCGCGAACTCGCGGCGTTCTGCGGCTTCGAGGCCGCACTGGTGCTTTCGTCCGGTTACGCGGCGAATCTCGCCGCGGTCACGGCGCTGAGCGACCGCGGCACGCTCGTCGTCTCGGACGCGGGGAACCACGCCTCGATCGTCGACGGCTGCCGGCTCTCGCGCGCCGACGTCGGCGTCGTCCCGCACGGTGACGCGGACGCCGCGCGCAAGGCGCTGGCCGGGCACGAGGGCCGCTCCCTGCTGGTCAGCGACTCCGTGTTCTCCGTCGACGGGGACGCCGCCCCGCTCGCCGACTACGCCGCCGCCTGCCGCGAGGAGCGGGCCGCCCTGGTGGTGGACGACGCCCACGGGCTCGGCGTCCTGGGCGAGGGCGGCCGGGGCGCGCTGCACGCGGCCGGGCTCGCGGGCGCGCCCGGGGTGGTCGCGACGCTGACCCTGTCGAAGTCGCTGGGCAGCCAGGGCGGCGCCGTGCTCGGACCGGCCAAGGTGATACGGCACCTGGTCAACACGGCCCGGACCTTCATCTTCGACACCGGGCTCGCCCCGGCCGCCACGGGCGCGGCGCTCGCCGCCCTGCGCCTGCTCGGGCGGGAACCGGAACGCGCCGCGCGGGCGCGTGAGGTGGCCGCCGAGTTGTACGGGCGGCTCACCGCGTCCGGCCTGACCTCGGCCCGGCCGGACGCGGCCGTGGTGTCGGTGCGGGCCCCGTCGGCTGCGGCGGCACTGCGCTGGGCCGCCGACTGCCGCGAGGCAGGTCTGTCCGTGGGGTGCTTCCGGCCGCCGTCCGTTCCGGACGGCATCTCCCGGTTGCGGCTGACCGCCCGGGCCGATCTCACGGGGGACGAGATCAGTCGGGCCGTCGCGGTGATCGTGCGTACCGCGCCCGCCGGAGCCACGGACCGCTGAACCTCACGCCGGGGCGTCCGCCCGGACCGAGGCGAGGAAGCCGTCCCAGGCGGGTCCGGTGAAGAGCACGGCCGGGCCCTCCGTCCGCTTGGAGTCGCGGACGGCCAGGAGACCGCCACTGAGGACGGCCGCTTCCACGCAGTTGTTCATTCCGGTGCTGCGGCTGCTCCGCCGCCACCGCGCGCTGATCAGAAGTCCGCGGGTGGATAAGGGGGTTGCGGACACGGGGGTGCCTCCTTACGCGTCGTCAGCGATAGAGCTGATCAGATCCGACGAGTCCCGGGGCGGGAGGGCGTGCGCCTGGATGGTGCGGAACGCGGCGCTGTACGCCTCTAGGTCTTCCTTCCGCTCCAGGTAGAGGCTACTCGTCAAATGGTCGAGTACCACCACATCCAGATCGGCGATGTTCGGAAATGAGAAGATGACGAACGGTCCGGTCAGGCCGAGATGCCCCCCCACGCTGAACGGCAGCACCTGCAGGCGCACTTGGGGCAGCCGGGCCACCTCCGCCAGGTGCCGCAGCTGCTCCCGCATCACCCCCGGGCCGCCGATCTGCCGGCGCAGCACCGCCTCGTCCAGGACCGCGCTCAGTTCGAGCGGAGGGTCGGCCCGCAGCACCGACTGGCGGGCCAGCCGTACGTCGACCAGCGCGTCCACCTTCGGCTCCGGCAGCCCGCCCAGCGCCGCCCGGGTCACGGCGCGCGCGTATTCCGGCGTCTGCAGCAGGCCCGGCACCACCGAGAGTTCGACGGTGCGTGCGGAGCGGGCCCCCGCCTCCAGGCTGATGAAGTCCCGGTACTCCTGGGGCAGCAGCCCCCGGTAGTCGTGCCACCACTGGCGGCCGGGCGCACGGTCGCCCCCCGCCCCGGGGCCGGCCGCCGAGGCTCCCAGGGCCTCCAGCAGGGCCCGCTGCTGGGTGCTCACCACATCCCCGTAGGCGTCGAGGAGGAGCCGGATGTCCTCCGTCTTCACGCCACTTCTCCCTGTTTCGATGCGGCTGATTTTCGACTGGTGCCATCCCACCAACCGGGCGGCCTCACCACTGGTGAGACCGGTCCGGTCACGGAGCGCACGCAATTCCTCGCCCAGCTTGCGGCGGCGTACCGCGGGACCGTGCTGCATACCCGCTCTCCTTCCCACCGGCACACCTCGCACCAGTCTGCCGTCCAAATAAGCTCTTCCGTAGCAGAGTTCACCGCATTGAGCGACAGATATATGCATATCTTGGGGGAACGACGGAAACGGCGGCACGATGGGTGCACTCTGACGCTCAGCGTAGATCCGGGGCGGCTGCGCCCCGGTGGGAAAGGGACGTCGCCATGGCAGACCACCAGGAAGCATCCGTCACTCTGCCGAGCGACCCGGCCGCGGTCGCCGCTGCCCGCCGGTACGCCGCGGAGGTGCTCGGTGAATGGGGACTGCCCGAGGAATCCGAGACGGCCGACACCGTCCGGCTGATCGTCTCGGAGCTCGCGACCAACGCGGTGCAGCACACCTTCGGCCAGTCGCCCACCTTCACCGTGGACCTCCGGCTGGAGCGCGGTGAATGGCTGCGGGTCGGTGTGACGGACAGTCACCCGCGCCGGCCCCGGCGACTGCCGGCCGCCGTCCAGCAGGACAACGGCCGGGGGATGGTGATCATCCGCTGGCTCGCCGCGGAGGCGGGCGGCCGCCTCTCGGTCACCCCGACCGAAGACGGCGGCAAGACCGTGTGGATCGCGCTCCCCTGGGCCGTCGCGGCCCCGGCGCGGACCACCACCGGTTGTTGAGGGCGCCGCGGCCGAGGTGCCGCCGCCGCTCCACGCCGCGCCGCGGGGTGCTTCCGTATACGAAGACCTCCATGGACGGCGCCCGGGGCTGAACCGGGAGCCTCCCGGAAACGTGGCTTAACTCGGCGGAAAACTGCGGGTCCTACTATGGCGCCCGCGGCCTTCCGCCAATGATCACCCATGGGCCGGTAAAGGACTGGTGATCGGGACGGAAAGCCTCTCCCTGTGTTGGGCAAGAGATGCTTGGCACGGATATGCGCAGGTCAACAAAGTGTTGAAGGCGATTAGGGTCTTCTTGGCGCGAAGTTGATCTTGTCCCGGAAGCTTGGTGATACGTGTGCAACTGACACCGCACGAGCAGGAAAGACTGCTCATCCACGTCGCGGCCGACGTGGCCGAGAAGCGCAGGGCGCGCGGGGTGCGCCTCAACCACCCCGAAGCCGTGGCGCTGATCACCTCGCACATCCTCGAAGGCGCCCGTGACGGGCGGACCGTGGCCGAGCTCATGGCCTCCGGCCGCACCGTGCTGCGCCGCGACGAGGTCATGGAGGGGATCCCCGAGATGATCCACGACGTCCAGGTCGAGGCGACCTTCCCGGACGGCACCAAGCTCGTCACTGTCCACGACCCCATCGTCTGAACGGGAGCACCAGCATGATCCCCGGCGAAATCGCCTTCGGGGACGGTCCGGTGCGCCTGAACGAAGGCCGCGCCATCACCCGTCTCACCGTGCTCAACGCCGCCGACCGCCCCGTGCAGGTCGGCTCGCACTACCACTTCGCCGAAGTCAACCCGGGTCTCGACTTCGACCGTGCCGCCGCCCACGGGCTCCGGCTCAACATCGCCGCCGGTACCGCCGTCCGCTTCGAGCCGGGCATCCCCGTCTCCGTCGAACTCGTCCCGCTGGGCGGTCTGCGCACCGTGCCGGGCCTGCGCGGGGAAACCGGAGGGCCGCTCGATGGCTGAGATCTCCCGCCAGACGTACGCGGACCTCTTCGGACCGACCAAGGGCGACCGGATCCGGCTCGCCGACACCGACCTCTTCGTGGAGATCGAACAGGACCTCAGCGGCGGCCCCGGACAGTCGGGGGACGAAGCCGTCTTCGGCGGCGGCAAGGTCATCCGCGAGTCCATGGGCCAGGCCCGCACCACCCGCGCCGAAGGCGCCCCCGACACGGTGATCACCGGAGTGGTGATCCTCGACCACTGGGGCATCGTCAAGGCGGACCTCGGCATCCGCGACGGCCGGATCTGCGGGATCGGCAAGGCCGGCAACCCCGACACCATGGACGGGGTCGACCCCTCCCTGGTCATCGGCCCCGAGACCGAGATCATCGCCGGCAACGGGAAGATCGTCACCGCCGGGGCCATCGACGCCCACGTGCACTTCATCGCCCCCACCGTGATCGACGAGGCCCTCGCGTCCGGCATCACCACCCTCGTCGGCGGCGGCACCGGACCCGCGGAGGGCTCCAAGGCCACCACCGTCACGCCCGGACCCTGGCACCTGGCCAGGATGTTCGCCGCGCTGGAGGCCTACCCCGTCAACATCGGCCTGCTCGGCAAGGGCAACACCATGTCCCGCGAGGGCATGTACTCCCAGCTGCGCGGCGGCGCCCTCGGCTTCAAGATCCACGAGGACTGGGGGGCGACGCCCGCGGCCATCGACGCCTGCCTGACCGTCGCGGAAGAGACCGGCGCCCAGGTCGCCATCCACACCGACACCCTCAACGAGGCCGGATTCGTCGCGGACACGCTCGCGGCGATCGCCGGGCGGACCATCCACTCGTACCACACCGAGGGCGCGGGCGGCGGACACGCGCCCGACATCATCACCGTGGTCTCCGAGCCGAACATCCTGCCCAGCTCCACCAACCCCACCCGGCCGCACACCGTCAACACCATCGAGGAACACCTCGACATGCTGATGGTCTGCCACCACCTCAACCCCGCCGTACCCGAGGACCTCGCCTTCGCCGAGTCCCGGATCCGGCCCTCCACCATCGCCGCCGAGGACGTCCTGCACGACCTCGGGGCCATCTCCATCATCTCCTCCGACTCGCAGGCCATGGGCCGGGTCGGCGAGGTCGTACTGCGCACCTGGCAGACCGCCCACGTGATGAAGAAGCGGCGCGGCTTCCTGCCCGGCGACGGCCCGGCCGACAACCACCGGGCCCGCCGCTACGTCGCCAAGTACACGATCAACCCCGCGGTCGCCCAGGGCCTCGCCCGCGAGATCGGCTCGGTCGAGGTCGGCAAGCTCGCCGACCTGGTCCTGTGGAGCCCCGCCTTCTTCGGGGTCAAGCCGGAGGTCGTCGTCAAGGGCGGCCAGATCGCCTATGCGCAGATGGGCGACGCCAACGCCTCCATCCCCACCCCGCAGCCCGTCCTGCCCCGCCCCATGTACGGGGCCTACGGGCGCGCGCCGGCCCTCAACTCGCTGAACTTCACCGCGCAAGCCGCACTCGACGACGGGCTGCCCGAACGGCTGGGCCTCGACAAGCAGTTCGTGGCCATCGAGAGCACCCGGAAGGTGGGCAAGACGGACATGCGCAACAACGACGCCATGCCCCGGGTCGAGGTCGACGCCGACACCTTCACCGTCACCATCGACGGCGAGGTCGTGGAGCCGGCTCCGGCGGCGGAACTGCCCATGGCACAGAGATACTTCCTGTTCTGATGGGCGCCCCTTCCGATGCGCGGACCGTGACCGGCGGAGGCCTCGCCCGATGAGCCTCGCCGCGCTGCTCGTCCTCGCCGACGGCCGCTTCCCCGCCGGAGGGCACGCCCACTCCGGCGGGGCGGAGGCCGCCTGCAAGGCGGGCCGGATCCACGACGCCGCCACCCTCGCGGAGTTCTGCCGGGGGCGGCTGCACACCTCCGGCCTCGTCGCCGCCGGCCTCGCCGCGGCCGCCGCCCACGGCCTCGACCCGGTGGAACTCGATGCCGCCGCCGACGCCCGCACCCCCTCGCCCGCGCTGCGCCTGGCCGCGCGGCGGCTCGGCCGGCAGCTGATGCGGGCCGCCCGGGCCACCTGGCCGGCCGCCGAACTCGACGCGCTGGCCGCGGCCTTCCCGCGCGGGGCCCACCAGCCCGTGGTGCTCGGCGTCACGGCCAGGGCCGCCGGGCTCGGGCCGCTGGACGCCGCGCACGTGGCGGCGTACGAGAGCGTCAGCGGTCCCGCCACCGCCACCGTCCGGCTGCTGGGCCTGGACCCCTTCGAGGCGAGCGCGGTCCTGGCCGGTCTCGCGCCCGAACTCGACGCCGTGTCCGGCCGGGCGGCGAGCGCCGCCCTGCTGGCCCGGCACGAGGGTCTGGAGGCACTGCCGGCCGCCTCCTCCCCGCTGCTGGACATCGCGGCGCAGGCCCATGCCGACTGGCCGGTCCGGCTCTTCGCCTCCTGACCGCCCCCACCCAAGGAGAACCATGCACCTCGACCACGGCGGCAGCTACCCCCACCGCCACACCCACAGCGCCGAGCCCGTACGCGCCGACGGCACCCGCCGCGCCCTGCGCGTCGGCCTCGGCGGACCGGTCGGTTCCGGCAAGACCGCCACCGTGGCGGCGCTGTGCCGGGCCCTGCGCGCCGAACTGTCCATGGCCGTCGTCACCAACGACATCTACACGCGTGAGGACGCCGAGTTCCTGCTCCGCGAGGCGGTCCTGCCGCCCGAGCGGATCAGCGCCGTGGAGACCGGAGCCTGCCCGCACACCGCCATCCGGGACGACATCTCCGCCAACCTGGAGGCCGTCGAGGAACTGGAGGAAGCCCACCGGCACACCGCACCGCTCGACCTGATCCTGGTGGAGTCCGGCGGGGACAACCTGACCGCCACCTTCTCCCGGGGCCTGGTCGACGCCCAGATCTTCGTCATCGACGTGGCCGGCGGCGACGACATCCCGCGCAAGGGCGGACCCGGCGTCACCACCGCCGACCTGCTCATCGTCAACAAGACCGACCTCGCCCCGCACGTCGGCTCCGACCTGGACCGGATGGCCCGCGACGCCGCCGAACAGCGTGGCGACCTGCCCGTGGCGTTCCAGTCCCTGCGCGGGCCCGAGGGCGTCACCCCGGTCGCCGACTGGGTGCGCGACCGGATCGCCGCCTGGGTCGTACGGTGACCAGCGCGCCCCCCGTCGCCCCGGGAGCCCTCGCTCCGGCGGGCCTGCGGGCCACCGCCAAGATCGCCGCCGTCGCCGACGGCCGGGGCGGCACCGCCCTGCCGCTGCTGGCCGGGGACGGCCCGCTCGCGCTGCGCCGCACCCGGGGCGAGGGCGCCGAGGCCGGCGTGATGCTGGTCGGCGCGATGAGCGCGCCGCTCGGCGGGGACCACCTGAGCGTGGAGGCCGACGCCGGACCGGGGGCCCGGCTCGGGCTCCGCTCGGCGGCGGCCACCCTGGCGCTGCCCGGCCGGGGCGGCGCGCCCGCGCGGTACGACGTACGGCTGACGCTGGCCGAGGACGCGGCGGTGCGCTGGCTCCCCGAACCGCTGGTCTCCGTACGCGGCAGCGACCTGCGCGTGCGCACCCGCGTGGAACTCGCCCCCACCGCCCGGCTGCTGCTGCGCGAGGAGCAGGTGCTCGGCCGTACGGGGGAGGTCCCGGGCCTGCTCCGCAGCCGGCTCACCGTCTTCCGGGGCGGCCGCCCGCTGCTGGACCAGGAACTGGCCTGCGGACCGGGCGCCCCCGGCGGTTGGGACGGCCCCGCGGGGCTCGCGGGCCACCGGGCGCTGGGCCAACTCCTGGTGGTCGACCCGGCATTCGCCGAGGCCCCGCCGCAGGCGGCGCTGCTGGGCGAGTTCGCGGCGGTGACCCCGCTCGCCGGACCGGCCGTCCTGGTGACCGCCCTCGCCCCGGACGCGCTGGGGCTGCGGGAACTGCTCGACGCGGCCTGCTCGGCGTACGGCTGGTAACGGGAGGGCGGACCCGGGGCGAACCGGACACCGCTCAGCGGTACACTCCCGTCCGCATATCGGGTTGGCAAAGAACCGGACCGTGCTCTGTCGCCCGGTCCCGGTCAGGCGCAAGGATCCCCCTGCACGTCAACGACCGAATCGACCAATACGGCTGCCCACGACGGCAGATGACGCAGGGGGATCAACCACGTGATACGCACCGCGGCGCTGGGGAGCGCTGCCACTCTGATCACCGGTGCGCTGGCGGCGAGCCTGCTGCTCGCCCCGACCGCCGAGGCCGCCCCGGTCTCCGGCGGCAACGGCTACAACGAGGCGATCGGCGTTCAGGTCGCCGCCGCCCGCGCGGCCCGCACCGGGATCGATTGGAAGGACTGCCCGGCCGACTGGGGCTTCGAGAAGCCGATCCAGTGCGGCTGGGTGAAGGTCCCGGTCGACTACGCCAAGCCGTACGGCAAGACCATCGACCTCGCCGTCGACCGCGCGGTGAGCACCGGCACCAAGGAGGAGCGCCAGGGCGCGCTCGTCTACAACCCCGGTGGCCCGGGCGGTTCCGGCATGCGCTTCCCGCGCCGGATCACCACCAAGTCCCCGCTGTGGGTCAACACCGCCAAGGCGTACGACTTCGTGGGCTTCGACCCGCGCGGCGTCGGCCACTCGGCGCCCATCTCCTGCGTCGACCCGCAGGAGTACGTCAAGGTCCCCAAGGCGGACCCGGTCCCGTCCAACGAGGCCGACAAGCGCGCCCAGCGCAAGCTCGCCGCGGAGTACGCGGACGGCTGCAAGGAGCGCAGCGGCGAGATGCTGCCGTTCATGACCACGCCGAACACCGCGCGTGACCTGGACGTCATCCGGGCCGCGCTCGGCGAGAAGAAGCTGAACTACCTCGGCGTCTCCTACGGCACCTACCTCGGCGGGGTCTACGCGACCCTGTTCCCGGGCCACGTGCGCCGCATGATCGTCGACAGCGTGGTCAACCCGGACCAGGACAACATCTGGTACCAGGCCAACCTGGAGCAGGACGTCGCCTTCCAGGTGCGCTGGAACGACTGGGAGGACTGGGTCGCCAAGAACGACAGCGTCTTCCACATCGGCGACACCCGCGCCAAGGTCGAGGCCAAGTGGCTGGAACTGCGCGCCAAGGCCAAGGCCAGCCCGCTCGGCGGCGTGGCCGGTCCGGCGGAGCTCATCGGCTTCTTCCAGAGCGCCCCGTACTACGACTCCTCGTGGGTGCCCACCGCCCAGGCCCTGAGCGCGTACGTCGCGGGTGACGAGAAGCCGCTGATCGACGCGGTCACCCCGGACCTCTCGGACATCAAGGGCAACATCGCGACGGAGAACGGCAACGCCGTCTACACCGCGGTGGAGTGCGCCGACGCCAAGTGGCCCACCAGCTGGGCCAAGTGGGACAAGGACAACACGGCGCTGAACAAGCAGTACCCCTTCTTGACCTGGTCCAACGCGTGGATGAACCTGCCCTGCGCGACCTGGAAGGCCAAGCAGAGCACCCCGATCGAGGTCGGCGCGAGCGCCAAGCGCGGTCTGCCGCCGGTCCTCGTCGTCCAGAGCGAGCGCGACGCGGCCACCCCGTACGCGGGCGGCGTCGAGATGCACCGCCGCCTCGGCGGTTCGCGTCTGATCACCGAGAAGAACGCGGGCTCGCACGGTGTCACCAGCCTGGTGAACCCCTGCATCAACACCCGCGTGGACAGCTACCTGCTGACCGGCAAGGTGGACGCCCAGGACGTGACGTGCGAGCCGCACGCCACCCCGGTCGCCCCGGCTCCGGCCGCCGCCAAGTCGTCGGCGCAGGCCTCGGGCGCCGAACTGGCCAAGCACGAGGAGCTCCCGGCCGTCCGCTAGGACGCCGGCGGCACCCGGGCATGCCACAGGGAGAAGGCTCAGCGCGTCCTGCGCCGGGCCTTCTTCCGCGCCTGCTCCTCCTCCGCCTTCACCTCGGCCGCGTACCGGTCGACGTACTCCTGGCCGGACAGCTCCAGGACCGCGTACATGATCTCGTCGGTGACGGCCCGCAGGATCGCCCGCTCGCCCTCCAGGCCCGCGTAGCGGGAGAACTCCAGCGGCCGGCCGAAACGGATCGTGACCCGCCGGATCTTCGGGAGCTTCTGCCCGGGCGGCTGGATCTCGAAGGTGCCGACCATCGCGCACGGCACGACGGGGACGCCGGCGCCGAGCGCCATCGCCGCCACCCCGACCTTGCCCTTGTAGAGCCGGCCGTCGTGCGAGCGGGTGCCCTCCGGGTAGATGCCGAGCAACTCTCCCTTGGCCAGGACCCCGAGCCCCTCGCGCAGCGCGGCCTGTCCGGCGTCCTTGCCGGAGCGGTCCACCGGGATCTGGCCGGCGCTGCGGAAGAAGGCCGCCGTCAGCCGCCCTTTGATCCCGGGGCCGGTGAAGTACTCGGCCTTCGCCAGGAAGGTGATCCTGCGTTTGAGGATCGCCGGCATCAGGAAGTGGTCGGAGAACGACAGGTGATTGCCGGCGACGATCGCCGCGCCCTCCGGCGGGATGTTCTCCAGGCCCTCGATCCGCGGCCGGAACAGCAGCCGCAGCAGCGGGCCGAGCAGCACGTGCTTGAGCAGGTGGTAGAACACCGGCCGTCTCCCTTCACCTGGTGGACAGGTCAGTGTGGCGCACCCGGTGCCAGATGGGCATGGCGAACCAGAACCCGATCAGCCAGAGCATGACGACCGACGACAGCAGTCCGGCCCGCGACAGGCTCATCACCAGGCTCAATACCAGCAGGACGGCCGAGGACATCGCCAGCATCAGCAGCAGGACTCCCCACAGGGCGAGCCGGCCCGCGATGCGCACCAGCCGGTCCTTGTCCATGGAGTCGCACACCAGCCGGTGCAGGGGTGCGGGTGCGGTCAGCAGGCCGACCGATCCGAAGGCCAGGATCAGCGCGGTGACGTACACCGTCCGGTCGGCCGCCGCGAGGTTCGCGAACCGCGGTGTGACCGCCACGGCCATCAGGAAACCGAGGAGGAACTGCACCGCCGTCTGGGCGATGCGCACCTCCTGGAGTATCTCGGCGTAGGCCTTGCATGCCTGTTCGTCTTCTCCGGCGTCGGTGCCGCCGGTGCCGTTCGCGGGTTTCCCGATGCGCGCAACGCCGTTGGACATGGGCTCCTCCGGGCGGGTGGGGGGTGTCGCACGGACTTCCGTTGCCAGATAGAACGGACGGCGTCGCCCGGAGTTCACTCGAGTACGGTCGGGAATCGGCCAAAGCGGCGAGCGGGCCGCCGGGCGGCGCACGAGGGCAGCACGGGTCGGCTCGCCCGCAGGCGGGCCGACGGGGCGAGGCGGCAGGCTCACGTACCGCGGGCGGCGGCCATTCCGGCGGTCAGCAGCCCGAGCACCACCCACACGAACCACAGCCAGCCGTTGCTGCCGAGCGCCACGGAGTAAGCGGCGACGGCCACCAGAGAGCCGAAGGTCATCACGGCCATCGCCTTAACGGATCCGCTCATGCCCCATGGTGGCGCGGGGAGGGGCCGCCGCGCTACCGGCCACGCCCCTGGAGCGAGGCCAGGTACGAGTTGTACGCCTCCAGCTCCTGGTCGCCGTTGCGCTCCGCCGCCCGGTCCGAGCGCTTCGCGGCCCGCTGCTCCGAGCGGTACCACTGGTAGACGAGCGCGATCAGCACCAGCACCGAGGGGATCTCGCTGAACGCCCAGGCGATGCCGCCGCCCCACTGCTGGTCGAGGAGCGCGTCGACGCCCAGGGAGGCCGGGGGGTTCCGGTACGTCTTGATCATCGGCTCGCTCGCCATCATCAGCGCGATGCCGAAGAAGGCGTGGAACGGCATGCCGGCGAACAGCTCCAGCATCCGCATCACGTATCCGGGGCGGTGCGGGCCCGGGTCCACGCCCATGATCGGCCAGAAGAAGATCAGACCGACGGCCAGGAAGTGGACCATCATCCCGATGTGCCCGGCCCGGCTCTGCATCAGGGTGTCGAACAGCGGGGTGAAGTAGAGGCCGTAGAGGCTGGCGATGAACAGGGGAATCGTGAAGGCCGGGTGGGTGATCACCTTGAGGTAGCGGCTGTGCAGCAGCATCAGCAACACCTCGCGCGGCCCCTTGTCGCCCCGCGCGGCCGGCGGAAGCGCCCGCAGGGTCAGCGTGACCGGAGCGCCGAGCAGCAACAGGATCGGGGAGAGCATGCTGATCACCATGTGCTGCACCATGTGCACGCTGAACATGACCATGCCGTAGTCGTTCAGCTTGGTGCACATCATCAGGGCCACGGTCAGCACACCGGCGGTGAAGGAGACGGTCCGCCCCACCGGCCACGCGTCCCCGCGCCGCCGCAGCCGCGCCACGCCCCACACGTACAGGGCGAGCCCCAGCACCGAGCCGATCAGGAAGAAGGCGTCGAAGGAGAACTCCAGCCCGCGCCCGAGAGTGAACGGCGGCAGGTCCATGTCCATGTCCATATTCATGTCCATGCCGTGACCGCTGTGATCCATCTCTTCACTCCCTTGACTGTGGCGCTCCACCACAGTAGTGCCGCCCCCGGACGTCGAAGCGTCCGGGGGCGGCAGTCAGAAGGGGGGAAACATCACAGAACGGTCTCCGCCTCGGCGTAGCGCTCGGCCGGGACCGTCTTGAGGGTCCGCACGGCGTCGGCGAGCGGCACCATCACGATGTCGGTGCCGCGCAGCGCGGTCAGCATCCCGAACTCGCCGCGGTGCGCGGCCTCCACCGCGTGCCAGCCGAAGCGGGTGGCCAGGACGCGGTCGTACGCGGTCGGCGTGCCGCCGCGCTGCACGTGACCGAGGATCACCGGGCGGGCTTCCTTGCCGAGGCGGTCCTCGAGCTCGACGGCGAGCCGGTTGCCGATGCCGGCGAACCGCTCGTGGCCGTACATGTCGGTGCCGCCCGCCTCCAGTGCCATCGAGCTGCCCGCGGCGGGCTTGGCACCCTCGGCGACGACGACGATGGCGAACCGCTTGCCGGCCGAGAACCGCTCGCCGACGATCGCGGTCAGCTCGTCGATGTCGAAGGGGCGCTCCGGCACGACGATGGCGTGCGCGCCCGCAGCCATGCCCGAGTGGAGCGCGATCCAGCCGGTGTGCCGGCCCATGACCTCGACGACCATCACGCGCTGGTGCGATTCGGCGGTGGTCTTGAGCCGGTCCAGGGCCTCGGTGGCGACCCCGACGGCGGTGTCGAAACCGAAGGTCACGTCGGTCGAGGCGATGTCGTTGTCGATGGTCTTGGGGACCCCGACGATGGGCAGGCCGCCCTGGGACAGCAGGTTCGCCGCCTTCAGCGTGCCCTCTCCGCCGATCGGGATGATGGCGTCCAGACCGAGGTCGGCGAGGTGACCGCGGGCCCGCTCCACGCCGTCGCGCAGGTGCGCGGGCTGGACCCGGGAGGAGCCGAGGATGGTGCCGCCACGGGCCAGGATGCCGCTGACGGCGTCCAGGTCGAGCTTGCGGTAATCGCACTCCAGCAGGCCTCGCCAGCCGTCGTGGAAGCCGATCACCTCGTCCCCGTGGTCGACGACGGCGCGGTGCACGACGGAGCGGATGACGGCATTGAGGCCGGGGCAGTCGCCTCCGGAAGTGAGCACACCAATGCGCATGGCAGGAAGAACCTTTGCAACGTGGGCCGACGACCGGACCACGTCGTCCGGTTGGTACTGACAGCCAGCCTACAAGCGGATCCCCACTGGACTGCACCATCCTCCACATGCTGGTCACATCCGTGGTGCGAACGCACGTCGGCCCGGATCCACCGGGGGAATCCGGGCCGAACGGTGCGTGACGCGGACGTTACGCGGGCTGTGTGGCGGCCGCGATGCGCTCGTCGCGCAGCGCCTCGTACCAGCGGTCGTCCAGGCCCGGCAGCGCGTTCACATCGAGGGCCAGCTTCAGCAGCAGGTCCGCGATCTGCGGGTTGCGGGCCATCACGGGACCGTGCATGTAGGTGCCGAACACGGTGTCGTTGTACGCGCCTTCGGTGCCGTCGCCGGTGCCGTTGCCGCGGCCCAGCCGGGTGCGGGCGAAGGGCTTGGCCGTCGGGCCGAGGTGGGTCACGCCCTGGTGGTTCTCGAAGCCCGTCAGCGGGGGCAGGTTCAGCCGCGGGTCGATGTCGGCGAGCACGTCGCCGACGCACCGCTCGCCCTCGCCGCGCACGGTGACCACGTCCAGCAGGCCCAGGCCCTGCTGGCGCTCGCCCATGTCGTTGACGAACTCGTTGCCGAGGATCTGGTAACCGGCGCAGACCGAGAAGACGATCGCCCCGTTCGAGACGGCCCGCTCCAGGCCGCCGTCGCGCAGCAGGCGCTCCGCCGCCAGGCGCTGTGGCCGGTCCTCGCCGCCGCCGATCAGGTAGATGTCACCCGAGGTCGGGATGGGCTGGTCGCTGCGCACGTCCACGCGCTGCACGTCCAGGCCGCGCTGGCGCGCCCGGCGCTCCACCACGAGGGCGTTGCCCTGGTCTCCGTACGTGCTGAGCAGGTCGGGGTAGACCCACACCAGACGCAGGCTGTTGTCGCTCATGCTCTTGTGTCCTTAGAGGGTACGGGTACTAGTTGCCGACGCGGCGGCGCACGTCCTGGAAGGCGGTGTAGTTCGCGATCAGCTCGATCTGCCCGGGCGGGGCCAGCTGCACGGCCTCGTCGAGACTCTCGCAGACCCGGAAGTCCAGGCCCGCGACCTCCAGCCGGACCGCGAGGTCCAGCTTGCGGTCGCCGATCACGAAGATCGGGTGCCCGGCCAGGCGCGGGTAGTCCACGTCCCACAGCCAGGAGGTGTCCGTGCCGTCGGCGCCGCGCGCGTTGACGGACAGGATCACCGGCGTGGGCGGCGGGTCGATCAGCGAAAACGTTTCGAGCCAGCCCGCCGGGTTCTTGGCGAGCAGCAGCCGCAGCTCCCGGCCCTGGAAGGAGACCACGTCGTAGCGGCCGGCGACGGCCTGGACCTGGTACATCCGCTCCAGCGCGACCTGCGGCGGGACGCCGAACACGGCGGCCACGGCCGCCGAGGTCGCGGCGTTGGCCTTGTTGGCGCGGCCGGGCAGCTGGAGGTGGATCGGCCAGGCGCTGCCGTGCGGGTCCAGTACGTGGTCGCCGGAGAGCACCCAGCTGGGGGTGGGGCGGCGGAAGCCGCACTCGCCGCAGAACCAGTCGTCTCCCGGGCGCTGCATGACGCCACCGCAGGAGGGGCACGACCAGGCGTCGTCCTTCCACTCCTGGCCGGCCGCGACCCACACCACGTTCTGCGAGGAGGACGCGGACCACACGATCAGGGGGTCGTCGCAGTTGGCCACGATGACGGCCTTGGAGCCCTGGAGCCCCTCGCGCCACTTCTCGGCGAGCATGCGGGTCTCGGCGGCGCGGTCCAGCTGGTCGCGGGAGAGGTTGAGCAGGGCGATCACCTTGGGGGTGACGTCCCTGGCCACTCCGGCGAGGTACTTCTCGTCGACCTCGATGACGCCGTACTTGGCGTCCGAGCCGCCCGCCAGCGCGGAGGTGATGCCGGCCGGCATGTTCGCGCCGAGGGCGTTGGAGACCACCGGACCGCTGGCCCGCAGGGCCTCCGCGATCAGCCGGGTGGTCGTGGTCTTGCCGTTCGTCGCGGAGACGAGGACGACATCGAGATGCTGCGCCAGCGCGCCGAGAAGATCGGGGTCCAGCCTGAGTGCGACCTTGCCGCCGATCACCGATCCGCTTCCGCGTCCCGCGGCCCGCGACACCGCCGCCGCGGCCTTGCCCGCCGTCACGGCCAGCTTGGCCCGCGGCGAAAGCGGCTCCGTGTTGCCTGCCATCGTCCCTTGTCCTCCTAGCGTCGGTCGGCCCCAGCCTATCCAGTACCTGCCGGGGCCTTGACCGCGGCGCCCCAGGGGCGGCGCGGATCTGCTCATATCTTCGCCCGTCGTACGCTTACGGCCATGCGACAGCGCACCCTCCCCGGTACCACCGGACTCGTCCGCACCATGAGCCTGCTGGGCGATCCGGTGCTCCACTCGCCGTGCGCGGAGGTCACCGAGTTCGGTCCCGCCCTCGACCGGCTCATCGAGGACATGTTCGCGACGATGTACGCGGCCCAGGGCGTCGGCCTCGCCGCCAACCAGATCGGGGTCGGGCAGCGGGTGTTCGTCTACGACTGCCCCGACGACGAGGACGTCCGGCACGTCGGACACGTCGTCAACCCCCGCCTGGTGACCGCGGACGGTGACGCCTTCCGCGGCCCGGAGGGGTGTCTGTCGCTGCCCGGCCTGGAGGCCGGGACGGTCCGCTTCGACCACGCGGTGGTCGAGGGGGTCACCTCCGGCGGCGCGCCGGTCCGGATCTCGGGGACGGGGTTCTTCGCCCGCTGCCTCCAGCACGAGTGCGACCACCTGGAGGGCACGGTCTACGCGGACCGGGTCACCGGGCTGCGGGCCCGCCGGCTGCGCCGGGCGATCGGCAGGACGGCGTGGGGTGCGCGGGCACTCGTCGCGGAACCGGGCCCACAGGCCTGACGGGAGCCGGGCGGCGCTCAGAAGCCGGGCCCGCCCACGCGGTTGCCGGCCGTGGCCAGGCGCCCCCACAGGAGGTCGGTGAGCGCCGCCACCAACTCGGCGCGCTCGCAGGGTCGTTCCCCGAGCCACCAGTCGCCCGCCGCGTGCATCATGCCGACGATGCCGTGTCCCCATACCCGGGCCAGGCGTTCGCTGCCCGGGCCGAGGTCGACGCGTTCGCCGATGACCTGGGCCAGTTCCTCGCCGAGCCGGCGCAGCAGCGGGGCCGAGTGCAGGCCCACGTCGAAGCCGCGTTCGGCGGAGTGCGAGTCCTCCGCCGGGTGCATCAGGAACCGGTACACCTGCGGCCGCGCCTCGATGGCCGCGAGGTAGGTGTCGAGCGTGGACTCCACCCGGCTGCGGCGCTCGGCCGGCGCGTCCAGCGCGGCCCGCAGCGAGTCCAGCAGGGCGTCGGTGTGCCGGACGGCGAGCGCCTGGTAGAGGCCGGCCTTGTCGCCGAAGTGGCGGTAGAGGATGGGCTTGGTGATGCCCGCCTCCGCGGCGATGGCGTTCATCGAGGCCCTGGGCCCGTCCCTGAGTACGACGCGGTCGGCCGCTTCGAGCAGTTCCCGCCGCCGGCGCTCGGCGGCTCCCGGTTCCCCGGCCTGATGCGTGGTCTCCATGACGTGTTTCTCTCCCCGCCCTTGCGATGTGCGTGACGCCCACGCAACGTAACACCCCGCACACCCTGTCGATCGAATCGACGGCGGTCCCTGGCCGGTCCGTGCCTCGCTTGACAGTGCTTACTCGTCGGTAACAGACTGGGGCGCCGTGCCTGGTTACCGCAGGTAACGGCCTGCCGGTGACGGCGTGCACGCGAGACAGCTGGAGGGGACATGGCGGAGTTCACCATGGAGCTCAACGACGACCAGAAGCAGGTGCGTGACTGGATCCACGGGTTCGCCGCCGATGTGATCCGGCCCGCGGCCGCCGAATGGGACGAACGCGAAGAGACTCCGTGGCCCGTCATCCAGGAGGCGGCCAAGGTCGGCATCTACTCCCTCGACTTCTACGCCCAGCAGTTCTTCGACCCGACCGGCCTCGGCATCCCGATGGCGATGGAGGAACTCTTCTGGGGTGACGCCGGCATCGCCCTGTCGATCGTCGGCACCGGCCTCGCGGCCATCGGCGTCCTCGCCAACGGCACCGAGGAGCAGATCGGCACCTGGATCCCGCAGATGTACGGCGACGCGACCGACGTCAAGGTCGCCGCCTTCTGCTCCTCCGAGCCCGACGCCGGCTCCGACGTGGGGGCCATGCGTACCCGCGCCGTCTACGACGAGGCCAAGGACGAGTGGGTGCTGAACGGCACCAAGACCTGGGCGACCAACGGCGGCATCGCCAACGTCCACATCGTCGTCGCCGTGGTCGACCCCGAACTCGGGACGAAGGGCCACGCCTCCTTCATCGTGCCGCCGAACACCCACGGCCTGGCCCAGGGGCAGAAGTTCAAGAAGCACGGCATCCGTGCCTCGCACACCGCCGAGGTGGTGCTGGAGGACTGCCGGGTCCCCGGCTCCTGCCTGCTCGGCGGCAAGGACAAGCTGGACGAGCGCCTCGCGCGCGCCCGCGAGCGGGCCCGCGCGGGCGGCGGCGAGCGGCTGAAGAACGCGGCGATGGCCACCTTCGAGGCGTCCCGCCCGGCGGTGGGCGCGATGGCCGTCGGTACGGCGCGCGCCGCCTACGAGGTCGCGCTGGACTACGCCAGGACCCGTACCCAGTTCGGCCGTCCGATCATCGACAACCAGGGCGTCGCCTTCCAGCTCGCCGACATGCGGACGCAGATCGACGCGGCCCGGCTGCTGGTGTGGCGCGCTTCCTGGATGGCGGTCGCGGGCAAGCCGTTCACCTCGGCGGAAGGCTCGATGTCCAAGCTCTTCGCGAGCGAGGTCGCCAAGAAGGTGACGGCCCAGGCGGTCCAGATCCTCGGCGGCAACGGTTTCACCCGGGAGTACCCGGTGGAGCGCATGCACCGCGACAGTGCGATTTACACCATCTTCGAGGGCACGAGCGAGATCCAGCGCCTGGTGATCGCCCGCACGATCTCGCAGATGCCGATCCGTTAGTGCGGTCCGGCCGCCCCCGTCCCCCCTCATGGGGTACGGGGGCGGTCGGCGTTCAGCTCGTCACGGCGCCGATCACGATCAGCGCGACGATCGCCAGGGCGATCAGGGCCATCGGCGTCGCGATGATCAGCGCCGGGGGCCGCTGCCAGAGCGGCTTGCCCGGGTCGAGCGGCGGCCGGAAGCCGCCCACCGGCGGGGCGAGTTTGCGGAACGCCGCGCGCGGCACCAGGTTGACCAGCACCGTGAGCGGCGTGATGAACAGGGACGCCGGGCCCCACCAGCCCTGCCACAGGGTCTTCGACGACATCTCGCGCACGACGGAGGTGCCGCAGTCACGGCAGAAGGGGCCGTGCGTGCTCAGGAACCGCATCATCAGCACCATCCCCTGGTGGCCGCGCACGGTGCCGGGCGCGGCCGGCTGGGCTCCGCAGACGCGGCAGGCGTACCCGGCGTACTGGGGCTGCTGCGGGTGGGCCGGGTAGGCGTAGCCGTACGGAGCCCCCGGCGGCTGCTGCGCCGTCGCGTACGGGTTGTGCTGCGGGGCCGCGCCCTGCTGCGGCGGCGTGCTGTACGGGTTCTGCGGGGCGGCGCCCTGCTGCGGGGGTGGCGGAGTGGCCATGGCGGTCCCTCGGGAGACGTGACGTGATCACCGGGCGCGGTGATCACGGCACCCTAGCCCGACTTGTCAGGAACGCAGCAACCGGATGAGCGCGCGGCCGAACAGGAGCCGGCCGGCCGCCGCCACGACCGGGTCGAAGGGCCGCCCGAGCCCCCGTACCCGCAGCTCCTCGCGCCACTCGACCTCCGCGCCGGCCGGCTCCAGCGGCCGGACCTCGATCTCCGCCCAGCCCAGGACGACGCGCCCGCGCTTGACCAGCCGCACCAGCCCCGCCGAAGACGCCGTCGGGGGCCGCCAGACGGTGACTTCCATCGGGTCGTCGAAGGTGACCCTCCCCACTCCCGTACGCGCCGTGAAACGCGTTCCGGTACGCGTGGGCGGCGCCGTCTCGACGGTCGTCCGGGTGAGCGGGACCTGCGCCCCGTGGCGCGGCCAGTCCGTGAGCCTCAGCCAGGCCTCGGCCGCCGGGAGGGAGGTGCGGTGAACGATCCGGATCGGGGGCATGAGCGCATGGTAATCGGGCATACACACCCTGAACTCGACCGTCAATATGGGTTCCGTCCGGGGGCGGCGATCAGTAATACTCACCGCCACCGTGGATCGCGGATTCGACCGGGTGACCACCGGCCCTCCCGCCCCACACTGCGAGGAGGTGCGCCATGTGCTCCCACCAGCCCCCCTGCCCGTCCGCCGACAGCGCCGATCACGACGCTGCCCGCACCGTGGCCTTCCACCCGGAACAGGGATGGAGCCTGCTCTGCAACGGTCTGGTGGTGTTCGACGACACCGGGGAGCTGCTCCCCGACGGCCGCACGGTGGAACCCCGCCGACCGGCCCTGGTCTGAGCCAGGAGGCAGCATGCGCCAGCAGCTGATCCGCAAGCCCGTCCCCAAGCCCGCCCCCCGAGACCTGGACCTGCGCACCCCGTCGGGCAGGCCCCTCCCGTACTGACGGCAGCCCGCCCGCCGCCGGCCCGGGAGCCGGGGCCGGCGGCGGGCGCGCGCTCAGGCGGTGGCCGCTGCCGCGCCGCCCCGGAAGGCGCTCTCGTACGCCGCGTCGCCGATCGCCGCGCGGGCCTGCCGCTCGCCCTCGTCCCGCAGGGCCGTCAGGGACGGGGAGCCCATCTGCGGGCGCCCCACCGTGCGCCACCACGCGTGCCCGGTCCCGAGCAGGCGCGCCGCCAGTTCGCCGTCGCCCAGCCCCGCCACGGCCGCCGCGAGCAGGTCCAGGCCGAGCGCGATGCCGAAGCGGTCGCCCAGCAGCCGTTTGCCGGACAGCATGGCCCGGACGTGGCGGGCCGCCTCCCCGTGGTTGCCGACGCCCAGCGCCGCGACGGCCAGGATGTAGTCGGCGTAGGCCCGCAGCCAGCGCTCACCCAGCTCCGCACACGCCTCGCGCAGCCCCCGCGCCTCCTCGGCCGCCTCCTCGAACCGCCGCTCGTCGCACAGCGCGTAGCCGGAGGCCAACCGGCACAGCAGCCGGCCCGTCCCGTCCGGCCGGCCGCCGTGGGCCGCCCGCGCCCGGGGGCCCGCCAGCGCGAGCGCCCCGACCGGGTCGCCCGGCATCAGGACCGAGACGGCGCGCAGGTAGGCGGCGCGCAGCTCCGGTTCCGGGTCGCCGAGCCGGGCCGCTTCGCGGGCCGAGCGGCGGCCGAGTGCCGCGGCAGCCTCCATGTCACCCTGGACCAGGGCGGTCAGCCCGAGCGCCCACACCGCCTGGGCGTACGCAGGCCCGGAGCGCGGGCCGGCCGCGAGCGCCCGTTCCAGGAAGCCGCGGCCCTCGTGGACGTGGCCGCAGGCGAACCAGAAGAACCACAGCGCCCCGGCCATCTCCTGCGCCGCCGCCGGATCGGTGCGCAGCAGGTGCTCCAGGGCGGTCCGCAGCTGGGCGTGTTCGGCGGTCGTGCGGCGGTACCAGTCGACCTGCCCCGGCCCCATCCAGCCGCGTTCCGCCGCCCGGCACAGCGCCGCGTACCAGTGGGCGTGCCGGTCCGCGAGCGTGCGCACCTCCCCGAGCTCGGACAGCCAGTCGTGCCCGTACTCCCGGATCGTGTCCAGCATCCGGTAGCGGGTCCCCGCACCGCGCTCGTCGGTCCGCCGGACCACGGACTTCGCCACCAGTGCGGCCAGTACCCGCTCCACCCGGGCCGCGGGCAGCGGGCCGCCGGCGCAGACCGTCCGGGCGGCGGCCACGTCGAAGTCCCCGGTGAAGACCGACAGCCGGGCCCACAGCAACCGCTCCACCGGCTCGCACAGCTCGTGGCTCCAGCCGATCGCGGTCCGCAGGGTCTGGTGGCGCGGCAGCAGCGCCCGGGTGTCGGCCAGGACCTCGAACCGCGCGTCCAGCCGTCGCACCATCTGCTCCAGCGTCCACCGCCGCATCCGGGCGCCGGCCAGTTCCAGGGCGAGCGGGATCCCGTCGAGCCGGCGGCACACCTCGGCGGCCAGCAGTGCCCGTTCGGGATCCCGGAACGCGTCGGCGGCCTCGGGCAGCGCGGCGACGGCGCGGGCGCGGAATAGGGCGACGGCGTCGCTGTCCGGTTCCTCGTACGGCAGCGGGCGCACCTCGAAGACCATCTCGCGCGGGCTGCCCAGCGGTTCGCGCGAGGTGACGAGGACCGTCAGGCCGGGCGCCGACTGCAGGAGTTCACCGACGAGGTGGCGGCACGCGGGAATCAGGTGCTCACAGGTGTCCAGGACCAGGAGCAGTTCCTTGTCCGCCATCCACGCGCACAGTTCCTCGTCGAGGGGGCGTGCGGAGTGGTCCGCGAGCCCGACGGCGTGCGCCACGGTGGTGGTGAGCAGTGCGGGATCGCGCAGCGGTGACAGCTCGACCCACCAGGCCCCGTCGCGGCGGGGCCGGCCGGTGGAGGCGACACGGAGGGCGAGCCGGGACTTGCCGACACCGCCCACCCCGGTCAGGGTGACCAGTCGGCTCAGCTCCAACAGCTCCCGTAAATCCGTCAGTTCGCGCTCCCGGCCGACGAATCCCGCCGGCTCCGGCGGCAGGTTTCCGGGCACGCCGCGGGAGTCTGGCCCAGGGCCGTCACCTGCGGAGTGTGCCTGACTGTTGTTGACCGAGTACTCACCGAACACGGATGTATTGTGCGTGATCTTCTTTCGCGGTCGCGCCGTTCGCGTCGGAATCACCACCGGATCTCAAGTGGACCGTTCAGCCGGCGAGGACGATCCGCCGCTCGGGCGTGAAGGCGCCCCAGGTGCCGTCGGGCAGTCTGGCCCGCAGTTTCAGCGACCAGGGCGTCCCCGCCGGCTCGGTCACCGTCAGCCGGTGCTCCACCGTGCCGTGGGGAACGGCGCCGGCCCCGAACTGGATGACGGTGACGGGCTGTCCGTTGACGTAGAGCTGGTACTCGGAGGTCTCGTGCCCGGTGTCGGGAGGGGTCCAGGACAGGGTGACCGCACCCGGGGAAGGGGCCGCCGTGAAGCCGGAGGGCGCCGTGTCCGGCCCCTGCCCCGGGTCGGAGGCCGTGGTCACCTCGGCGACCGGGCCGTCCGGGGAGACGTTGTCGGCCCCGTCCCGGGCCCGGACGGTGAACTCGTAGCGCGTGCCGGGCTGGAGGCCGGTCAGGGCGGTGGCGGTCTCGTCCGGGCCGGTGGTGTGGATGCGGACCCCGCCCTGGTAGACGTCGTAGGCCGTCACCCCCGTGTCGTCGCTCGCCGGCGTCCAGGTCAGCCGGGCCGCCCGGGGACCGTCGGCGCGGCCGGTGGTGGCGGCCGGGGCGGTGGGGGCGCGACGGTCCTCCGGCCGCGCGGCCGGAGTGGTGACCCGGGCCGCCGCACTGAGGGCCGAGCGGTGTCCGGCGGCGTCCTTGGCCCGGACGGTGAAGGCGTAGGCGGTCAGCGGGCTGAGCCCGGTGACGTCCACCATCGTCTTGTCGACGGGCAGGTCCCGGATCAGCCGGTCCGCCTGGAACAGCTGGTACCCGGTCACCGGTGTGCCCCCCTCGGCCGCTTCCCACATCACGTGGACCGAAGTGGCGCTGCCGGCCCGGGCGGTGACGCCGACCGGGGCGGCCGGCGGCGATGCCCCGTCACCCGAGCAGCCGGCCAGGGCCAGGCAGAGGGAGAGTGCGGCGGTGGTCCGCCCCAGGGGGTGACGCGCGGGTTCTCGCACGGGGAGCGCCTTCCGCCGCAGGCCTCGTAAAGGTCTAGACATATATGGCACGGCCTGGCCGGGCCGGGCAAGTCCCGTGCGCCACCTGCCCGGGACGGGTCACGCACGGTCAACACCCGTACGGCGGACACCGGTTTCGCACGCCGGCCCCCTGCGCTGCGCCACCATGGCGGGCGCCCGAAGGAGGTTTCGATGGTGATTTCCCTCTCCGTGATCGTCCTGCTCCTCGTCCTCGCGTGGATCTTCCTGCGCGGCGGCGGCCTCAAGGTCTCCCACGCCCTCGTCTGTGTCCTGCTCGGCTTCTACCTCGCGAGCAGCAGCATCGCCGCGACCATCCACAGCGGTCTCGAAGCCACGGCGAGCGTCGTCTCCGGACTCAACCCCTGAACCGGGCACGGTGACCGTCTGTTGCGCGTTCGTGAATCATCCGGCTCCTCCATGGACTCCTCCCACGGTTCGGCCTAGCGTCTGGCGGCGGCGCGATATCAGACGTGGTGTCAGCAGAACCGACAGGAATGGAGGAAGTCCAGATGGTGCGAAGAGCGCTGAACTGCGCCGTGATCCCCGCCGTCGCCGTCTTCGTGGCGACGTACGGGATCTCCCCGGCGCAGGCGGAGGAGATACCCCAGACCCCCGGCCACCGCCTGGTCAGCCAGTACGACGGCAGCCCGGCCGCCGCCGTGCCGCTGCCCGGCGACGCCCCGCCGCAGCACCCCTACCTCGCGCCCAACGGCCGCAGCGGCATGCACTCCGACGCGGCCGGCAGCGCCACGTCGCCCTGGTCCGGCCCCCTCGGCCGGAACCCGAAGGTGACCAGCGAGAAGATCGCCGCTCTCGGCGGCGAGTGCGCCACCGCCACCTTCGACGCGGGCGGCCGGCTGGCCACCGTCTGCGGCACCTTCTCCGGCTTCGAGGTCAAACTCCTCGACCCGAAGACCCTGGCCACCCTCGCCGAGTACCAGCTGCCGCAGCGCTCCTCCACCGTCGAGGCGATCACCTCCCTCGACTTCTCCAAGATCTTCAAGGACACCTCGGGCGGCGCCTACTTCTACCTGGACGACCAGGACCGGGCCGTGCTGGCCGACTCCCGGCAGCACGTCCTGCGCCTCGCCCACTCCCAGAACGCCGACGGCACCTGGAAGTTCACCATCGACGCCGACTGGGACCTCACCGGCCACGTCCCGCACGACTGCGTCGGCTGGACCAACCTGTGGCCCAGCGGCACCTGTGACCCGGTCACCTCCGTGATGCCCGACTGGACCGGCCGCATCTGGTGGGTCACCCGCCAGGGCCGGGTGGGCACCGTGGACCCGGCCACCTCCCGGATCCGCTCCGTCCGGCTGGACGGCGAGGAGATCCAGAACTCCTTCTCGGTCGCCGAGGACGGCGTCTCCATCGTCACCGACCACGCGCTGTACAGCTTCCGGGCCGCCGCCGACGGCACCCCTGAGGTCCAGTGGCGCCAGACCTACGACCGCGGGACCGGGACCAAACCCGGCTCGGTCAACCAGGGATCCGGCACCACCCCGGACCTCTTCGGTGACGGCTACGTCGCCATCACGGACAACGCCGACGACCGGATGAACGTACTGGTCTACCGGCGAGGGGCGGACGTGCCGGCAGACCGGCGGCTGGTCTGCAAGGTCCCGGTGTTCGGCTCCGGCGCCTCCACCACCGACAACTCCCTGATCACCTGGGGCAACAGCATCGTCGTCGAGAACAACTACGGCTACGAGAACCCCACCAGCCTGCTGCTCGGCAAGTCGGTCGTCGGCGGAGTCAGCCGGATCGACGTGCGCCCCGACGGCAGCGGCTGCGACACGGTCTGGCAGAGCGCCGTCCGCTCACCCTCCGTCGTACCCAAGCTGTCCACCGGCAACGGGCTGCTCTACTTCTACGAGAAGGAGCCCAACGCCTGGGGCATCGACGCCTGGTACCTCACCGCGGTGGACTTCCGTACCGGCGAGCGCCGCTGGCGCCGACTGACGGGTACCGGACCCCTGTACGACAACAACTGGGCACCGATCACGCTCGGCCCCGACGGTACGGCCTACGTCGGCGTGTTCAACGGCATCGTCGCCGTACGCGACGGCAGTTGACGGGCGCTGGAACGGGCGGCGGCGGCGCATCCGGAGCGCCGCCCCTCACCCGCCGTGCCGCCAGAGCGGATGCTCGCGCTCCGCCCACCGCCGGTCGACTGAGCCCGTGCGCAGGCCGCGCCGGGCCTCCGGATCGCGCAGGGCCATCCCGATGTGCCCGGCGAGGACGATGCCCAGGGTCAGGGCGAGCCAGTCGTGCACGAAGGTGGCGCCGGTCCGCAGCACCAGCGGGGCGAGGCCGGTCAGCCACATCAGCAGCCCGGTGCCCAGCATCACCAGCACCGCCCCGGCCAGCCAACCCGCGTACACCTTCTGCCCGGCGTTGAACTTCCCCGCGGGCCGCTCCGCGCCCCTCCCGAAGGCGCTGCGCAGCCAGACCCGGTCGTGCGGCCCGAACCGGCCGAGGCGCCCGAGGTCGGCGCGCAGGGACCGGGACGCCAGACCGAGCAGGACCGGGACCACCAGCAGCGTCCCCGACCACTCGTGGACCGTGACCACCAGGTGGCGGCGCCCCACCAGCTCCGCGAGCGGCGGCAGGTAGAGGCACCCGGCGGACGCCACGCACACGCCCGTCAGGGCCGCCGTGGCCCGGTGCACCCAGCGCTGGGACCCGCCGAACCGGTGCACCCGTCCCGGCCCTTCAGACAGTGGGGGCATCGTCGCGTCCGTTCGATTTACCGACCCACGCGTCGACGTCGTAGCCGAGCCGCTCCCAGTAACCCGGTTCCACCTCGTCGGTGACGGTGATGCCCGAGAGCCACTTCGCGGACTTGTAGAAGTACATGGGGGCCACGTACAGCCGCGCCGGCCCGCCGTGGGAGTGGCTCAGCGGTTCGTCCTGCATCCGCAAGGCCACCATGACGTCGTCCCGGCGGGCCTGCGGGAGGGTGAGGCTCTCGGTGTAGGCGCCGTCGAAGCAGCTGAACCGGATGGCCCGCGCCTCGGGCCGCACCCCGGCCGCGTCCAGCAGCCGTGACACCGGAACGCCCTCGAACGCCGTACCGGGCACGCGCCAGCCGGTCACGCACTGGACGTCCCGGACCACGCGGGTCTGCGGGAGCCGCCGCAGCGCGTCGAGGTCGTACGCGGCCGGTCGCTCGACCAGCCCGTCCACGGTCAGGCGGTAGTTCGCCGGGCCACGTTCAGGAACGGAGGAGGCGACCGAGTAGTACCGGAACCCGCCGCCGTTCGGCAGCAGCCCGGTGAGCCCCGTCGGATCCTTGTCGGCGGCCGCGCCGAGCGCGGCTTCGACCCCGCGCTGCAGGACGGGCGCGGCCAGCAGCCCGGCCGCGCCGAGCCCGACCATGCCGAGGACCAGCCTGCGGCCGACCGGTGTGCCGGTCGCGTCGGGGTCGGGATCCGTTTCGGGTGGCGGTGTGCCGGTCCGGTCTGTTCTCACGCGCCGATTGGACCACCGAAGGGGAGCCCGCCACCAGGGGAAACGGCGCGCCGTCAGACTTCCGTCACATCCTCGCGCAGCCCTCGCGCGGAGGCCGCAGATGCTACCCGGTGGTATTGGTTCGTGCCGTAGATGCGGCGTAAGAAGCCTGTTAGAGTCCGCAGGCGCAATGCAGGTGAGAGCGGCGAACCGGCCGTTCCGTATCCGGCCCCACCATCCCGGGGCCCCTCCCCACGGGCCGGCACACCCGGCTCGCCCGCCCTCACCGCCAGCGTTCGGCACTTCCCGCGGGCCCGGCGCTTCCGCACCCGTCGCCGTCCCGCGTTCCCCGCCGCGCATCCCACAAGGGAGACTCCATGACCAAGGGGCTTCTGCTCCACCGCGTCACCGGGAAGGCGCTCGTCATCGGCGCCGCACTGGCCCTGGCCGTACCGGCGACCGCATACGCCAACACCGTGGGCGTGACCGTCAAGACACCCGGAGCCACCTCCGGCCCGGCCGCCGCCTTCGCCGAGATATCGACCCACGCGGACTGTTCCACCGGCCTGGTCGCCGGCGGCGGCATCAACCAGGCCATCGGGACCGGTACCTCGTCCAACGGCAACAAGATCAACGGCACTTCGCCCAGCCCCGACGGCACCACCGAGTACACCGGCTCGACCGGCGTCGTGGGCACGGACGTCACGCACTGGCTCGGCATCGGCGGCAGCGGCGGCGCGGTCAACGCCTCGTTCTCCTCCACCCCGTACGCGATGTGCTTCACCAGCAACCTGATCAACCACACCCAGGTGGTCATGAACAAGGTCGCCGGACCCACCTCCGCCTCCACCGTGGGCCTGGTCACCGCCACCTGCCCGGCCAACACCCGGCTGCTGGGCGGCGGCGCCCGGATCACCCCCGCCGACGTCGGCAGCCTCAAGCCGATCGCGAGCTTCCCCACCTTCAACAACGCGGCCCACGACTACGGGCAGAAGGCCGCGGCGAACGGCGAGACCAACCCCGACTCCTGGACGGCGGTGGGCTGGAACGGCGGTGGCGGCGGCTCGAACAACGAGACCTACGCCTATGCCATCTGCAGCGGGAGCGGCATCGGCGTCAGCGGCGCGACCGTAACCGTCCGCTTCACCGAGGTGAGCGGCCCCACCGCGGCCACCGCCGGCCAGAGCGCGACGGCCGGCTGCTCCGGCAACGACGGCAAGCTGATCAGCGGCGGCGCCGCCGTCAGCGGCGGCAGCGTCACCACCACCGACTTCACCGGACCGGGCTCGCCCGGTGACCACCTCAACGGCGACTACCCGAGCGACTCCGGCGGCAGCCCGGTCGCGGACGGCACCACCACGGCCGCCTACTGGACCGCCTACGCCCACACCGGCGGCGGCAGCTCGCCGAGCACCTACACCGACGCGTGGGCCCTCTGCGCCAACGACGGAGTCTGAGCCGTGCACCACAGAACGAAGAGCAGGACCACGGCCGTCCTGGGGGCGGCGGTCCTCCTCGCCGCCCTCGTCACCCCCCTCGCCGCGGGCGCCGACACCCTCGACTCCACCGGCGCCCCCGGCCCGTGCGGCTCCGGCGGAACCTTCACCGCCGGGACACCCTCCTGCGTCTACACGGCGCCGGGCACGGACACCTTCACCGTGCCCCAGGGCGTGAGCGCGGTCGACATCGACCTGTTCGGCGCCGAAGGCGGCAGCGCGGCCGGCTACGTCGACCCCAACCCGCCGAACACCGGAGCACGCGGCGGCCTCGGCGGCGAGACCCGGGCGACCCTGCCCGTGACCCCGGGGCAGCGCTTCGCGATCACCCTGGGCGCCGCCGGCATCCCCGGATCGTCCCGGCACGGCGAATTCGCCCGCCCCGGCGGCTACGGCCACGGGTCCGGCGGGGGCGGAGCGCACGGCGGCGGCGGCTCCGGCGGCGGCGGTTCGGACGTACGGGCCGACGGCTCCGGTCCCGCCGGGCGGCTCCTCGTCGCGGGCGGCGGGGGAGGCGCCGGCAACGGCGGACCCCTGCTGCGCGGTGGCGACGGCGGCGGCACCACGGCCGAGT
The DNA here is from genome assembly GCF_055567555.1 of Streptomyces sp. NPDC026522. Taxonomy (NCBI): domain Bacteria; kingdom Bacillati; phylum Actinomycetota; class Actinomycetes; order Kitasatosporales; family Streptomycetaceae; genus Streptomyces; species Streptomyces sp. NPDC026522. The sequence goes on along the minus strand of NZ_JBVHQF010000007.1, from coordinate 335,026 downwards.
CCGGCGGCCAGGGCGGTGGACCGGAGGGCTCCGGACTCGGCGGCACCGGCGGCAGCCAGACCGGACCCGGCACCGGCGTACGCACCTCCCCGCTCGGCGCGCCCGGCGGCAACGCGAGCGACACCGACCAGAACACCGGCCAGCCCAACCCCGGCAGCGGCGGCACCGGCGGCAACGGCGCCCGGGGCGGCAACGGCGGAGGCGGCGGAGGCGGCGGCTACTTCGGTGGCGGTGGCGGCTCCGGCGGCGGCAACCCCGGCAACCTCTACGCCGCGGGCGGCGGCGGGGGCAGCAGCTACGCGGCCGCGCCGGCGACCGGGGCGGTCCTCCTCCCCGGGGTGCGCCACGGCGACGGCAAGGCGGTCGTCTCGTTCCGCTACGACACGGCGACCACCCTCACCGCGGACACCGCCACCCCGCTGTTCGGACACCCCGTCACGCTCACCGCGACGGTCACCCCGGCGAACCCGGCGGCCGCCCCGACCGGGTCCGTCACCTTCTCCGACGGGACCCGGCAGCTGGCGACCGTTCCGCTGTCGGGCGGTCAGGCGGCGTTCAGCACCAGCGGGCTCCAGCCCGGAGCGCACGCCCTCACCGCCTCCTACGGCGGAGACGCCGCCGACGCGGCCGGCGCCACGGCGGAGCCGACCGGCGTCACGGTCGGATTCAGCGGCCCCTGCGTCACGACGGCCCGCTCCGGCCCGCTGACCGTGGGCGCCGGCCAGGCCGTCTGCCTGTCCTCCGGTGGCAGGCAGACCGGTCCCGTCACCGTACGGCCCGGCGGGGCACTGGCCGTACTGGACGCCGAGATCACCGGCCCGGTATCGGCCGACGGGGCCCGCGCCCTCACGGTCTGCCGCTCCGAACTGACCGGCCCCATCGGCGTGCGGGGCAGCACCGGCCAGGTGCTGCTCGGCTCCGACGAGGACGGCAGCACCGAGGCGCGGGCGTGCGGCGGCAACCGGCTCACCGGACCCGTCAACCTCGACGCCAACACCGGGGGAGTGGTGCTCGCGGGCAACCGGGTCACCGGTCCGCTGCGCTGCGCGGACAACGCGCCGGCCCCGCACCAGGCGGACAACACCGTCGCCGGGCCCCGGTCCGGCCAGTGCCGCTGAGCCGGAACGGTCCGGGGTGCCCCGGACGAGGTCCTGCCGGGCCGGGGCCGACGCCCCGCCCGGCCGGGTGGGACCCGCCGACGCGACGGGCCCCGTAAGGAGTCCGTCAACGCCGGGCCGTTGCCCGTCAGCGTCGTGTCAGGAGGTCCCACGGGCCCGGGGCGGCCCGAGTAGCGTCGGGGGCACGCCCCGGGCCGCCTCCCCGCGCCGGGGCGCCAGTCCCCACCGAGGGTCCTCCAGGAGGAAACCCATGGCAGCGCTGTCGTACGGCGAAGACCCCGAACCCTGCGAACGCGTCCCGGCCGGACCGCTCTGCGTCCCCGTCCGGCCGGGACCCCCGGGGTATGCGGCCCGTACCTTCCGCACGCCCCTCGGCGGCCGTACCGCCGTCGGCTTCACCACCCCGGACCGGCTGGCCGCCACCCTCGGCCCCGACCAGCCCTGGATCCGGCTCGCCGAACCCGCGCTGCGGGCGCTGGTCCGGCCGCTCGGCATCACCACGGTCACGGTGGACCCACAGCTGTGCATCCCGCGCTCCGCACCGCCGCGCCCCGCGTGCGGCGCGGCCCCGGCTCCCGCGGACGCCGAGCCCGTCGGGGCGGCCCTCGCCCTGCGGACCGGCTGACCGCGCGCACGCGGAGAAGGGAACCCACGCCATGACCACCCATGCCATGACCACCCATGCCATGACCACCCATGCCCTGGCCAATCCGCACGTGCCGCCGGACGCCCTTCCGGCCGCCCCGGACGACCTGTCGGTGTGGCCCGCCTCGGCCACCGGGCTCCCCGACGGCGGCCTCACCGTAGCCGCGGTCGCGCTCACCGAAGTCGCCGAACGCTTCGGCACCCCGGTCTACGTCCTGGACGAGGGCGAGGTCCGCGAGCGCTGCCGCCGCTACCGCCGGGCCTTCCCGGACGCCGAAGTCCTCTACGCCGCGAAGGCCTTCCTCTGCCGCGCCATGGTGCGCTGGGTCGACGAAGAAGGCCTCGGCCTCGACGTCTGCTCGGCCGGTGAGCTGGAACTCGCCGTCACCGCCGGGTTCCCGCCCGAGCGGATCACCCTGCACGGCAACGCCAAGTCCCCCCAGGACATGGCAGCCGCCCTCCGGCTCGGAGTGGGCCGCATCGTCATCGACAGCGCGTCCGAGATCGCCCGGCTGGCCGCCGCGGTCGGGCCGCGGGGGCGCCAGCGGGTGATGGTGCGCATCACCCCCGGCATCTCGGCCGGCGGCCACGAGAAGATCCGTACGGGCACCGACGACCAGAAGTTCGGCCTGTCCCTCACCGACGGCTCCGCCCAGCACGCCATCGCCAGGATCCTCGCCCAGCCGCAACTCGAACTGACCGGCCCGCACTGCCACCTGGGATCGCAGATCACCTCGGTCAAGCCGTACCTGGCCGCCGTCCGCCGGATGGTCGGCCTGATCGCCCGGGTCCGGGACACCCACGGGGTGGTGCTGCCCGAACTCGACATGGGCGGCGGGCACGCCGTCGCCTACCGCCCCGGCGAGGCGGCCCTCGACCCCGGTGTGCTGGCCGGCCGGATGCGTACCGAACTCGCCGCGAGCTGCGCGGCCGCCCGGCTGCCCGTGCCCAGGCTGACCGTCGAACCGGGCCGGGCGGTGGCCGGGCCCGCCGGGATCGCGCTCTACCGGGTACTCGCCGTCAAGCGCAGCGGCGAGCAGGTGTTCGTCGCCGTCGACGGAGGCATGAGCGACAATCCCCGGCCCGCCCTGTACGGGGTGCGGTACGCGCCCCGGCTGATCGGACGCCGTTCGGCCGCCCCGCCCGGCCGGGCGACGGTGGTGGGCCGGCACTGCGAAGCCGGTGACGTGCTCGCCACCGACACCGAACTCCCCGCGGACGTCCGCCCCGGCGACCTGCTCGCCGTCCCGGTGGCCGGTGCCTACCACCTCTCGATGGCCTCCGGCTACAACCTGGTCGGGCGGCCCCCGGTGGTCGCCGTTGCCGACGGCCGGGTGCGGCTCCTCGTGCGGCGCGAGTCGCTCGAGGACTTCCGGGCCCGCGACATCGGCCTCTGACCGGTACGCGGGAGCGCCCGGGACGGCCGTCGGGCTGTGCAACCCAGGCGCAACCTTCCCGCTCCTAGCCTTCCCCCGAGCTCCGGCCGACGGCGGCCGGAGCCCGGCAAGGGGAGGAACCATGGCCCGTTACGCTGCGCCCGGTACCGAAGGCGCGCTCATGTCGTACGCGTCGCGCTACGACCACTTCATCGGCGGCGCGTACGTACCGCCCGCCCGGGGCGGTTACTTCGCCAACCCCTCGCCCGTCAACGGCGAGACGTTCACCGAGGTCGCGCGCGGCACCGCCGAGGACGTGGAGCGCGCCCTGGACGCCGCGCACGCCGCCGCGCCCGCCTGGGGCCGCACCTCGGTCACCGAACGCTCCGCGGTCCTGCTGAGCATGGCGGACCGGATGGAGCAGCACCTGGAGGCGCTCGCGGTCGCCGAGACCTGGGAGAACGGCAAGCCGGTCCGCGAGACGCTGGCCGCCGACCTGCCGCTGGCCATCGACCAGTTCCGGTACTTCGCGGGTGCGCTGCGCGCCCAGGAAGGGGCGCTCAGCCAGCTGGACGAGGACACGGTCGCCTACCACTTCCACGAACCGCTCGGCGTGGTCGCCCAGATCATCCCGTGGAACTTCCCCCTCCTGATGGCGGTGTGGAAGCTGGCGCCGGCGCTGGCGGCCGGGAACACGGTGGTGCTCAAGCCGGCGGAGCAGACCCCGGCCTCGGTGCACTACTGGCTGAGCCTGGTGGCGGACCTGCTGCCGCCGGGTGTGGTCAACGTCGTCAACGGCTTCGGCGAGGAGGCCGGCAAGCCGCTGGCCTCCAGCCCGCGGGTGGCGAAGGTGGCCTTCACGGGGGAGACGTCCACCGGGCGGCTGATCATGAAGTACGCGGCGGAGCACCTCAAGCCGGTCACCCTGGAGCTCGGGGGCAAGAGCCCCAACCTGTTCTTCGACGACATCTGGTCGACGGACGACGACCTGCGTGACAAGGCGCTGGAAGGTTTCACCATGTTCGCCCTCAACCAGGGCGAGGTGTGCACCAGCCCCTCCCGCGCGCTGATCGAGCGCGGGCGCTACGGGGACTTCCTCGACGCGGCCGTCGCCCGTACGGAACTGATCGTGCCGGGGCACCCGCTGGACACCGCGACGATGATCGGGGCGCAGGCGTCGGAGGAGCAGCTGAGGAAAGTCCTGTCGTACGTGGAGATCGGCCGGCAGGAGGGAGCGAAGATCCTGACGGGCGGTGAGCGGGTGGAGCACGGCGGCGAGTTGGCGGGCGGCTTCTACGTCCAGCCGACGATCTTCGAGGGCGACAACCGGATGCGGATCTTCCAGGAGGAGATCTTCGGGCCGGTGGTGTCGGTGACCTCCTTCCACGACTTCGACGACGCCGTCCGGATCGCCAACGACACGGCGTACGGACTGGGCGCCGGGGTCTGGACCCGCGACATCAACACGGCCTACCGGGCCGGCCGCGCCATCCAGGCCGGCCGGGTCTGGACGAACTGCTACCACGCCTACCCCGCGCATGCGGCGTTCGGCGGCTACAAGCAGTCCGGCATCGGCCGCGAGACGCACAAGATGATGCTGGAGCACTACCAGCAGACGAAGAACATGCTGGTCAGCTACTCCCCGAAGAAGCTCGGCCTCTTCTAGGGCGTCCCGTCTCATGGTGTGATCGTTCGTGATGTACTTCAGTCGATCGGCCTCTGGGTAGCCTGATCATCTACTGCATGGAGTGACCATGCGCCCGGCCGGTCCGGACGAGGGACTCCGGCGGAGAGCAACGAGGCGGCGATGAGCGAACCGACGAAGCCCGAGATCGAACTTCCGGGGGGTGACGCTCCCCAGGAACTGACCATCCGGGACCTCGTCGTCGGGGACGGCCCCGAGGCGAAGCCGGGCAGGGTTGTCCGGGTTCACTACGTCGGGGTCACCTTCGAGTCCGGAACGGAGTTCGACGCCTCCTGGGACCGGGGCGAGCCGTTCAAGTTCGCCGTGGGTGGCGGCAGGGTCATCAAGGGCTGGGACCGGGGAATCAGGGGGATGAAGGTCGGCGGCCGGCGCGAGATCATCGTTCCCCCGCGCCTCGGCTACGGCAACCAGTCCCCCTCGCCGTTGATCCCGGCGGGTTCTACGCTCGTCTTCGTGGTGGACCTGCTCTCCGTGGTCTGAGGGCGGCCCGCTGCTCCCCGGCCTCCCTGCCGGAACGAAGGCGGGGCAGCCCTTGCCCGGCAGGTGCCCGGCATGTTGCTCGTCCTCGCCGTGGCCCTGACCTGGGCGGCCGGAGGTGCCACGAGCGCCGCGTGGGCCGACGGGTACGGATCGCCCACGAGCCCGCGACTGCTGTTCTGCAACCACGCCTACGGTGTCTTCGACCGCGAGACCGCCGATGCCATCGAGCACTGCGACCAGCTGCGGGAGTTCGCCGGCTTCCAGGTGCGCACCACGACCGGCTCGGGCGGGGAGAGCTGGACCGGCCGCTACCTGACGGGGCGCGAGACCTGTCTCGAACTGTTCGGCGTGGGCGACCTCCCGGGCCGGGACGGAACGCTCGGTGCCGGCGGCACGGGGCTCTCGGTCGAACGCGCCGGCGACCTGGCCACGGTGCCCCGGCGCCTGCCCGGCCTCGGCGTACCCAGCCCGATCGGCTTCCCTCCGGACGCGGGATTTCGGGGACGGGGTCCCGGCGCCCTGGTTCGACGCCGTGCTCACCACCGACCAGTACGACGCATTCGGCGCCCGGGGCACGGAGTACCGGCCGGAGTACTGCGCCGATCCGCGCGGCAACACCGAGCCGCCCAGCTCGCCAGGTGACCTCGGCCGCGAAGCGGTACCTGTCCGACGGCTACCGGGAACACCTGATGCGGGACGTCAGCTCGATCCGGCTCGCGGCCACCGCACGCGACTTCGCCAGCACGGTGCCGCTGCTGCGGGCCGGCGGCTTCGCCCTCCGGGAGGTCCCGGGGCGCAGGAGTCGTGGCGCAGGGCGGCGGCACCACTTCCGCCCCCCTCGCAGCGGGCGGTGCGGCCCGGCCGAACGGCCAGGCCGCACGGGGCGGCGACTACTCCGGGGTGGGCTCACCCTTCAACGCCTTGCGGACCGTATCGGGGCCCAGGCCCACGGCCCGGGCGATGGTGGCGCGGTCCACCCCGCGCCGGTGCGCGGCACGCATGGCCGCGTTCCGGCGGGCGAGCAGGGCTTGACGCCGGGCGGCACCGGTGACGGTGCGTTGGAGCAGCAACGCCCAGTACAGCGACGCGCGGCCGGTCCAGTGGGCGATCGGATGGGGTTCGGGTGCGGTCGGATTGGCCAACGTATCCCCCTTCGTGATCGGCACGAGTGCCTGCACCGACGGTGGCGGCGGGCGGGATCCGGCCGCAAGGGCGCGAATCGGACCGAGGTGGCCGCCGGGCGCCGCGACGGCGGTGATTGCGGGCCTCCGGTACCGGCGGCCGCTTCCCGGATCCGGCTCAAAAGGGATGGACCGGGGTATGCGCCGACCGGCGGCCGAGCGGATCCGACGGGTCGTCAGGTCAAGCGTCCCGGACCCTTGACTCTGGTGCCCGCAGTCGGGATCCTCGGGACATCTTGCGCGGGACATGACAATCCCGCGCCGTCCGCCGACCGGAGACATGGTGATGGCCGTGACCCGACAGCCGCACAGCGGAGGCAGGCCGATCGCGGTCCTGTCCTTACTCATCGCCATGCTCGCCATGGTCCTCGGCCCCACCCAGGGGGCCGCCGCGGCCGACCCCAACTGGTGGGACCCCGTGGCCCGCCCGGCACCGGACTCCGGGATCAACGTCGCCGGCGAGCCCTTCAAGGGCACCGACGCGCAGGGCAACGTACGCGGCTTCGTCGACGCCCACGACCACATCATGTCCAACGAGGGCTTCGGCGGCCGCCTCATCTGCGGCAAGCCCTTCTCCGACCTCGGCGTCGCCGACGCCCTCAAGGACTGCCCCGAGCACTACCCCGACGGCTCCCTCGCCGTCTTCGACTTCATCACCAAGGGCGGCGACGGCAGGCACGACCCCGTCGGCTGGCCCACCTTCAAGGACTGGCCCGCCCACGACTCGCTGACCCACCAGCAGAACTACTACGCCTGGATCGAACGCGCCTGGCGCGGCGGCCAGCGGGTGCTCGTCAACGACCTCGTCACCAACGGGGTCATCTGCTCGGTCTACTTCTTCAAGGACCGCGGCTGTGACGAGATGGCCGCCATCCGTCTCGAAGCGCAGAAGTCGTACGACATGCAGGCCTTCGTCGACAAGATGTACGGCGGCCCGGGCAAGGGCTGGTTCCGGATCGTCACCGACTCCGCCCAGGCCCGCGACGTCGTCAAACAGGGCAAGCTCGCCGTCGTCCTCGGCGTCGAGACCTCCGAGCCGTTCGGCTGCAAGCAGATCCTCGACGTCGCCCAGTGCAGCAAGGAAGACGTCGACCGGGGCCTGGACGAGCTCTACCGCCTCGGTGTCCGCAGCATGTTCCTCTGCCACAAGTTCGACAACGCCCTCTGCGGCGTCCGCTTCGACGAAGGCGCCCTCGGCACGGCCATCAACGTCGGACAGTTCCTGTCGACCGGCACCTTCTGGCAGACCGAGAAGTGCACCGGCCCGCAGCACGACAACCCCATCGGCCTCGCCCCGGCGCCGCAGGCGCAGAGCGAACTGCCGCCGGGCGTCAGCGTTCCGGCCTACGCGGCCGACGCCCAGTGCAACACCCGGGGACTCACGGCACTCGGCGAGTACGCGGTGCGCGGGATGATGAAACGCAAGATGATGCTCGAAGTCGACCACATGAGCGTCAAGGCCGCCGGGCAGGCCTTCGACATCCTGGAGACCGAGTCCTACCCGGGCGTGATCTCCTCGCACAGCTGGATGGACCTCGGCTGGACCGAGCGGCTCTACCAGCTCGGCGGATTCGCCGCCCAGTACATGAACGGCTCCGAAGGCTTCAGCGCGGAAGCGCAGCGGACCAAGGCGCTGCGCGAGAAGTACCACGTCGGCTACGGCTACGGCACCGACATGAACGGCGTCGGCGGCTGGCCCGGCCCGCGCGGCGCGGACACCCCGAACCCGGTCACGTACCCGTTCCGCAGCACCGACGGCGGGTCCGTCATCGACCGGCAGACCGCCGGACAGCGCACCTGGGACCTCAACACCGACGGAGCCGCCCACTACGGGCTGGTCCCGGACTGGATCGAGGACATCCGGATCGTCGGTGGCCAGGGCGTCGTGGACGACCTCTTCCGCGGCGCCGAATCGTATCTCCGGACGTGGGGCGCGTCCGAGCACCACCAGGCCGGGGTCAACCTGGCGGCGGGCGCGACGGCGACGGCCAGTGCGTCCGAGTGGAACCCGTTCACCAGCTACGCGCCCGGCCGTGCGGTCGACGGCGACCGGGGCACGCGCTGGGCCAGCGACTGGAGCGACGACCAGTGGCTCGGCATCGACCTCGGCTCCTCGAAGCTCGTCAAGCGCGTCACGCTGGACTGGGAGCGCGCCTACGGCCGGGCCTACCGCATCGAGACCTCCGCCGACGGCGCCCACTGGCAAACCGTCTGGTCCACCACCACGGGTGACGGCGGCCTGGACACCGCCCAGTTCGCGGGGGTCCCGGCCCGCTACGTCCGCATCCACGGGCAGGCCCGCGGCACGCAGTGGGGCTACTCCCTCAACGAGGTCGGCGTCTACAGCAGCTGACCGCGCGGCCCCCGTCCCGGCGGCGAACGCGTACGGAAGGAACACGCATGGGACGCATGCCCCTGGCCGACCGGCGGCGCCAGCTGACGGAGGCGGCGATCCGGGCGATGACCCGCGACGGCGTCGCCCGGACGACCACCCGGTCCATCGCCGCCGAGGCCGGGCTGTCCCTGAGCGTCTTCCACTACTGCTTCGACTCGAAGCAGGCGCTGCTGGAATCCGTCATCGAGACGATCACCGAACACTGCATCCGGGTGGTCCGGGAGGCGCTCCGCCCCCGGGCCACCCTCCACGAAACCATCCGGGCCGGCTTCCAGGCCTACTGGGACCACGTGGTGGCCCATCCCGGCGAGCACATGCTCACCTACGAACTCACCCAGTACGCCGTGCGCCACCCCGACTTCGGCCACCTGGCGCGACGGCAGTACCAGCTGTACTCCGACACCTACGTCGAACTCATCGAACAGCTCGCCGCCGCCATGGACTTCGAACTCGGCGCCCCGGCCGATGTCCTCGCACGGTACCTGGCCGCCATGACGGACGGACTGACCCTGAACTTCCTCGTCCTCGGGGACGAGAAGGCCGCGGCGGAGATCCTGGACATGATCACCGACCACGTCACCGGACTGGTGCGCGAGGCCTGAGCGAACCCCCGGCCCCCGCGCCGGCGCGGGCACTCACCCGGCCGTCCGGGAACGCGGATCCGCCGGGCGGGCGGACAGCTCGCGGTCCAGCGACCGTACGAGGGCCAGCGCGGCCGGGCGCCCCTCGGCGGGCAGCGCCCCGGCCAGCGCCCGCCACACCTCCGGGTCGTCCGCGCCCCACGGACTGCACACCCAGTCGGCCAGCAGCCCCGGGTCCGCCCGGGCGATCACGGCGGCCCGCGCCTGCTCCTCGATCCGGCGCCGCAGCCGGGTGATCCCGGGAGCGGTGGAGGACGGCAGCAGGGGCCCCGGGTACCGGGACAGGGCGGCCGAGACGGCGCCGGCCGCCAGGTGCCGGGTCACGGCGGTGAAGTCGGCCTCCAGCGCCGCGGCCGTCCGGTACGGGCGGGACAGCAGGTTCCGCGCACCCCACAGGCCCCGCAGCCGGGAGATCTCCGCGCGCAGCGTGACCGCCGACACCGACTCGTCCTCGTACAGGGCGACCGCCAGCTCCTCGCCGGACAGCCCCTCGGGGTGGTGGGCGAGCAACGCCACGATCTCGCTGTGCCGGCGGCCGAGCGGGATCCGGCGGCCACCGCTGACCAGCAGCGCCTCGTCCCGGCCCAGTGCCGTCAGGGTGTCCGGAGCCGCCCGCGGGGCCGGCTCCAGCAGGGCCGGCTGGGCTTCCGCCGCGCGGGCCACCGCCTGTACGAACGCCAGCGAGTGCGGGTGCGCCAGCCCGTCGCCGCCAGTGATGTCCACGGCGCCGAGCAGCGCGCCCGTACGGGGATCGCGTACGGGAGCCGCGGCGCAGGTCCAGGGGTGCACGCGGCGGTTGAAGTGTTCGGCCCCGAAGACCTGGACGGGTTCCCCGGCCGCGACCGCCGTGCCGGGTGCGTTGGTTCCCATCGCGGCCTCCGCCCAGCGCGCGCCGGGGACGAAGCCGAGCCGCTCGGCCCGGCGGAGGGTGCCCGGCTCGCCCTCCACCCAGAGCAGCGTGCCCCGCGCGTCGCAGACCGCCAGCAGGTGCGCGCCGTGCGCGGCGAAGGCACCCACCAGTTCCCGGACCACCGGCATCACCCGGGCCAGCGGGTGCTGCTCGCGGTACGCGCGCAGCTCCGCCTCCGCCAGGTCCACGCGCGGGGCGCACTCCGGGCTGACCCCGGCCCGGGCGCAGCGCCGCCAGGACTTCGCGATCACCGCCCGCACGGGGGGCTCGACGCGGCCGTCCAGCGTGAAGGAGTCATGGGCGCGGAGCAGCACCCGGGCCCGTTCCGCGGGGTCGGACCCGTCCGGCAGCGCCACCGACGGACCGCCCATGTCAGCCTCCCCTGGTGCCGCCGTGGCCGGAGTTCCGCGTCCACCGTAGTGCGCCCGTCGCGGCGCCGGTCCGGCGCCGCGGATCTGTCCGGAAGGCGGTGCGTGGAGCGCTCGCCCTGGCCGGGAACACGCCTTCGGGCGGGAGCCGGCCCCCGGGCGCGGGAACGCGAGGCGGGGGTCACGCGTTGAAGGGGCAGTGGCCGACGCAGAAGGAGGTGTCCGCAGATGTCCACAGGCGGAAAGGTCGCGGTTGCCGGAGTGGTGGCAGCCATCGTGCTGTTCGCCACGGTCGGATTCTGGGCCGGGCTCCTGGTCCTGATCGGGGTGCCCGCAGTGGCGTACTTCATGCTGGACTCCTCTCAGCGGCGTCGGCTTCGGGGCGTATCCAGGAAGCAGATCGGCCGCTGACGGCGGCCAGGGGGGCGTACAGGGACATGCACACGGACAGCGCGCGGGTTACGGCGGTCAGCAGCAACGGCGTCTACTCGTTCACCAAGCCCCGGCGGGAGAGCATCACCCTGCTCGCCGGGCTCGGCGTCGAGGGAGACGTGCACGCCGGGGTCACCGTCAAGCACCGTTCACGGGTGGCACAGGATCCGACCCGGCCGAACCTGCGGCAGGTCCACCTGATCCACCGGGAACTGTTCGACGAGGTCGCCGGATCAGGCTTCACCGTCGAACCGGGCCAGCTAGGCGAGAACGTGACCACGGAGGGCGTAGACCTCCTCGGCCTGCCCGTCGGGACGCTGCTGCGCCTCGGCGAGGAGGCGGTGGTGGAAGTGACCGGCCTGCGCAACCCGTGCCTGCAGATCGACAAGTTCCGGCGCGGGCTGCTCAAGCAGGTCGTCGGCCGGGACGAAGCGGGCCGCCCGGTGCTCAAGGCCGGCGTCATTGGCGTGGTCCGGCAGGGCGGTACCGTCCGCGCGGGCGACCCCATAGCCGTCACCCTGCCGCCGTCCCCGCACACCCCGCTCGAACGCGTCTGACGGGCGGGCGCCCGGCGGCGCAGCCTTCGCGGGCCGTCAGACGGGCCGCACCGCGATGCGGTGCAGCGCCGCCAGCAAGCCGGGCAGCGCGGGCAGCTCCGGGCGGTCGGGGTAGCCCTCGCGCGGTACCGCCAGCACCTCGCCGGGCTCGTCGTCGAGCAGGACGAACGCCGCCTCACCGGTGCGTGCCACCAGTGACCATCCGGGCCCGTCCGCCCGGAGCGTCCGCGCGCCCTCCTCCGCGAAGGAGGACCGCACCCTGCCGGGCGGCGGCGCCTGCTCCGCGTAGCCTGCGGCCTCCTCCAGCGCCCGGGCCAGCCCCGGGTGCGCGGCGGCGGCCGCCCCGCCGTCCGACGCGACCCGGTCGAGCCAGTTGGACCAGTCCCGGGCGATCTGGTCCGCGCCCAACCGGCGCTGCACCGGCCCCCACACCTCTGCCGAGGGCGGGGCCAGCGGCACCCGCCCGGTGCCGTCCGCGCCCTGCTCGGGATCGTGCGGCGCGGGAAGGGCGGAGGCGGAGACCGTCAGCTCCAGTGGCCAGCCCGCCAGCGACACCACGATGGTCCGCTCGTCGGGGGACAGGTCGTACTCCATCCCGCAGTCCCAGGAGGCGATCGCAGTCGCCACCAGCGCGACGTCGTCCACGACGACCGTCCAGCGTGCGCCCTCCTCGTCCTGCCCGAGCACCAGCCCGTACCCGTCCGCGACCGGCTGCACGCCCAGGAGCGCGCACGCTTCGGGGAAGTCGTCGCCGAGAACGGCCGGGAACTGGGTCGGGGTCACCAGCACGGCGGTCAGCACGTACAGCGAACCCCCGTCCTCCGCTTCTGACACGTGGCCTCCTCCCGATCCGGTCGCTCGCTCGTCGGCGCACCTTAACCAGTGGGTAACTCACCCGTCGAGAGTCGGCGGCCTTCGAATTCCAAGCCGCTCACGCGGGTGGCGCGGGAAGCCGGCCGGGGCTGGCTCCGTCGCCGCATCCCCCGTACCGCCTCCGCGACTCCGGGTGCGGGGGTCAGGGGCGGCGGGCGGCCAGTACCAGGAAGCGGTCGTCCTCGTCGGCGTACGAGGTCATCTCCCAGCCCGCCGCGGACAGCAGCGGGCCCAGGTTCGCCGCGGCCCGCAGGTCGTCCGGGCTCAGTTCGCGACCGTGGCGCGCGGCCAGTGCCGCCCGCCCGATCGGGTGGAACAGCGCGAGGAGCCCGCCGGGGCGGACCACCCGGGCGAGCTCGCGCAGGTCCGACTCCGGATCGGGCAGGTGCGCGATCAGGCCGGCGGCGAACACCGCGTCCAGTACCCCGTCACGCAACGGCAGCCGGGCGACGTCCGTGAGCAGCAGCGCCGCGTCGTCGCCCCGGCCGGCCTGCCGCGCGGCGGTGAGCATCTGCGGGGTGAGATCCGCGCCGATCACCGTCCCCGAGGAGCCGACGGCCGCGCGCAGCGCGGGCAGCGCCCGTCCGGTGCCGCAGCCCGCGTCGAGCACCCGGTCTCCCGGCCGCAGCCCGAACTCGGCCACGGCGCGCGAGAAGGCCGGGCCGTCCCCGGGGAACTTGCGGTCCCAGTCCGCGGCGCGCGCCCCGAAGAACTCCTGGACATGCGTGTGGTCTTCGCTCATGAGCCCATGATCTCCCAGCCGTATGCCGTGCGGGTCCCGTCCGCGCGGCGGCCGTGGACAAGGTGACATGCGGCCTGATCGAAGACGAACGTAGCTCTGTCATATTCCAGCAGTTCCAGTGGCTTTCGGAATGCGCCCCTTGTTCGCGCCCTCACCCGCACTAGCGTCCGTTGGCCATGGGACACCTGCACCACGCCGCCTATGGCTGGCTGACACCCGCGCTGTCATACGTGATGGCCTGCATCGGCGCCGCCCTCGGGCTGCGCTGCACCGTCCGTGCCCTCGCCGCGACCGGATCCACCCGCCGCAACTGGCTCCTCACCGCCGCCTCCGCCATCGGCACCGGCATCTGGACGATGCACTTCGTCGCCATGCTCGGGTTCGAGGTCACGGGCACCGACATCCACTACGACGTGCCGCTGACCATCCTCAGCCTGCTCGTCGCCGTCCTGGTCGTCGGTGCGGGGGTCTTCGCCGTCGGTTACGGCAAGGGTCGCGGCCGGGCCCTGGTCCTCGGCGGCCTCACCACCGGCCTCGGGGTCGCGAGCATGCACTACCTCGGTATGGCCGCCCTTCGACTGCACGGAGCGGTCTCCTACCGGCCGCTCACCGTCGGGCTCTCGGTCGCCATCGCCGTCGTCGCCGCGACGGCCGCGCTGTGGGCCGCGCTCCACATCGAGTCGCCGCTGGCCGTCGCGGTCGCCTCGCTCGTCATGGGCGCAGCCGTCAGCAGCATGCACTACACCGGGATGCTGGCCGTCACCGTCCGCGTCACCCCCTCTGACACGGCACTGCCCGGGGCGAGCGCCATGCAGTTCGTCTTCCCCCTCGCGGTCGGGCTCGGCTCCTACCTCTTCCTCACCGCCGCGTTCGTGGCCCTGTCCCCGACCGCCGGTGAGCGGGCCGCTTCGGAGTCGGCACGCAGCCTCGGGGAGAGCGCCGTGACAGCCAGCTGAGCGACCGGGCCGGCTCTGTCCGTCCCGCTCCGGCCAACGCCCGCACCGACCGCGATGACGTACCGCCCTGGACGAGGAGTCCCATGCGCACACCCCGCAGGAGACCGGAAGCAGCGCCGCCGAGACCGCCCGCGCCCCCGGCGCCCGGCCGCCGGGCGCACGCCGGGCCACCGGCCGAGGAGCCGCCGGGCGGCCCGGCGGGCCGGGCCCCACGGACCGCGGCCTCCACCGCCCGACCCGGGCTGCGCCTGCGCCCCGCCACCGTGCGCGCCAAGGTCGTCTCCCTGCTGATGGTCCCGGTGGTCTCGTTGCTCGGCCTGTGGGCCTTCGCGACGGTCAGCACCGCGCAGGACATCGCCCGCCTCAGCCGTGTCCAGCGGGTCGACGCGCAGATACGCGCCCCCCTGACAGCAGCCCTCACGGAACTCCAGGCCGAGCGGCGGGCGGCCGTCCGCTTCCTGGCCGATCCCGGGGCCGGCCCGGACGCCGCCCTGGAGCAGCAGGCCCGGCGCACCGACGCCGCCGTACGCCGCCTGCGGCTCGGCGACCGGAACACGGTGGCCGACTCCGGTGACCACCCGAGGGAGGTGGCCACCCGGCTCGGGGCCTTCGTGGCCGCCGCAGAAGCGCTCGGGCCGTTCCGCGAGCAGATCACCGCCCGGGGCGCGGACCCCGCCACCGCTTACGAGACCTACACCCGCGTGGCCGACTCCGCCCTCGCCGCCGCCGGAGCCCTGTCCGGCGGCACGGCCCCCGAACTCGGCGCCGCGGACCGGGTACTGCTGGAGTTCGGCCGCGCCGGGGAACTGCTGTCCCGGGAGGACGCGCTGCTCGCCCTGCCGGGAGCGCGGAGCGCGGAGACGCTGCGCCGCCTGACCGGGGTCATCGAGACCCGGCGCGCGGTGACCGAAGCCGCCGCGCGGGACCTGCCGGGCGCCGGGCGGCGGGCCTGGGAGGAGGTGACCGGGAGCGCCCCGTACGGGGAGCTCACCGGCGCCGAGGAACGAGTGCTGAGCACGACCGCCCCGGGGACGGCTGCGAAGGACACCCACGGAGTACCGGCCGGATGGGACGCCGCCTACGCCGGCGTCAGCGCTTCCCTGCGGCAGATCGCGGACGCGGCCGGCGTCGGAGCCGCCGGCCGCGCCGCCCCGTTCGCCGAAGGAGCGTTCGGGGCGGCCGGCGCCGCCGTGCTGCTGGGTCTGGCCGCGGTCGCCGCGTCCCTCGTCATCTCCGTGCGCATCGGGCGCGCCCTGGTCGTCGAGCTGGTCGCGCTGCGCAACACCGCCCTGGAGATCGCCCACCGCAAGCTCCCGCACGCCATGGAGCGGCTGCGGTCCGGACAGGAGATCGACATCGACGCGGAGACCGCGCCCGGGCCGGCGGCCGACGACGAGATCACCCAGGTGGGCGAGGCGCTGTCCACCGTCCACCGGGCCGCCCTGAGCGCCGCCGTCGAACGCGCCGAACTCGCCGACGGCGTCAGCGGCGTCTTCGTCAACCTCGCCCGGCGCAGTCAGGTCCTGGTGCACAAGCAGCTCAGCCTGCTCGACTCGATGGAACGGCGCGCCGACGACCCGGGCGAGCTCGGTGACCTCTTCCGGCTCGACCACCTCACCACCCGGATGCGGCGGCACGCCGAGAGCCTGATCATCCTCTCCGGCGCCGCCCCCGGTCGGGCGTGGCGGATGCCGGTGCCGCTGACCAGTGTCGTGCGCGCCGCCGTCGCCGAGATCGAGGACTACCCGCGCGTCGAAGTCCGCCGGCTCGCCGAGGCCGCCGTCGTGGGCGGCGCCGTCGCCGACCTCACCCACCTGCTCGCCGAACTCGTGGAGAACGCCGCCCAGTTCTCGCCTCCGCACACCAAGGTCCGGGTCACCGGCGAGCCGGTGGGCGCCGGTTACGTCATCGAGGTCGAGGACCGCGGGCTCGGCATGGGTTGCGCTTCGCTCGAGGAGGCGAACCGCCGCATCGAGCAGTCCGAGGCCCTCGACCTCTTCGACAGCGACCGCCTCGGACTGTTCGTCGTCAGCAGGCTCGCGGCCCGGCACGGGATCCGGGTACACCTGCGCACGTCACCGTACGGGGGGACCACCGCGGTGGTGCTGCTGCCCAACTCCGTTATGCAGGGCGCGATCACGGACGGCGCCGCGCCACGCAGCGCGGGGCCCGCGGCCCCGGCCGGGGCCGAAGCTCCCGCACCGCCGGAAGCGGAGCCCGCGGCCGGTGTCCTGCGGGAGCCGGCGCGCGGCGTCCCGGACCGGGATCCGGACGGGGACCCGGCGTACGCCGAGGAGCCCGAGGGGCGGCGGCCCGCTCCGGTGGCCCCGCTCCGGCCGCGCGGTGCCGGCCGCGATGACCTCCGGGGGCAGGTCCCGGCGGCCCCGTCGCCCGCCACCGCCCCGGTGACCGGACTGCCGCGCCGGGTCCGCCAGGCCAGCCTGGTCCCGCAACTGCGCGAGGTCCCCGCCCCGGTGGACCCGGCCGGGGAACGCCGCTTCGGGGATCCGCCGGGCCGCAGCCCCGAGCAGGCCCGGGACCGGATGGCGGCGTACCGGACCGGCTGGGACCGCGGCGCCCGGGAACAGTCCCCGCACGAAGACAGCGAAGGAGAATGGCGATGACCGAACACCAGAGACCCGGCCCCGACTCGGTCCACGGGTCCGGCGAGCTGGACTGGCTGCTGGACGACCTGGTGGTACGGGTCCGGGAGGTCCGCCATGCGGTGGTCCTGTCCAATGACGGTCTCGCGGTGGGTTCCTCCAGCCGGCTGAGCCGTGAGGACGCCGAGCACCTGGCCGCCGTGGCCTCGGGCTTCCAGAGTCTCGCCAAGGGCGCGGGGCGGCACTTCCACGCCGGGGGCGTGCGCCAGACGATGGTGGAGATGGACGACGGTTTCCTCTTCGTGGCGGCTGCCGGGGAGGGCTCCTGCTTGGCCGTGCTCAGTTCCGCGGGCGCCGACATCGGACTGATCGCCTACGAGATGGCGCGGCTGGTGAAGCGCGTCGGTGAACACCTCTACACCCCGCCGCGGTTCCCGGCGCGGCCGCCGGCCGCCGGTTGAGGGCGGCGGCCGCGCGGATGGAAGGCCAGTGGTACGACGCCGAGGCGGGCCCGCTCGTGCGCCCGTACGCCGTGACCGGAGGGCGCACCAAGCCGGGCCCGCACGGCGTGAGGTTCGATCTGATCGCCCTGGTCGTGGTCGACCGGTCGGGCGCGGACGCGGCGGACGAGGCGCTGCTCGGACCCGAACACCGGGCGCTGCTCGGGCTCTGCCGGGCGCAGACGCAGTCGGTGGCGGAACTCGCCGCCGACGCCGACCTGCCGGTGGGCGTCGTGCGGGTCCTGCTGGGGGACCTGCTGGAGGGCGGTCACGTGAAGGTCAGCCGGCCGGTACCGCCCGCCCGGCTGCCCGACGAACGGATTCTGCGGGAAGTCATCGAAGGATTGCGAGCGCTGTGATGGAACTGCAGGACGACGGACCGGCCCCGGCCGCCGGAGCGGAGGCGGATTCGGCTCCGCTCGCACTCAAGATCCTCGTGGCCGGCGGTTTCGGGGCCGGCAAGACCACCCTGGTCGGAGCGGTCAGCGAGATCAGGCCGCTGCGGACCGAGGAGGCGCTCAGCCGGGCGGGGGAGCTCGTCGACGACACCGGCGGCGTCGGCCGGAAGACGACCACGACGGTGGCGATGGACTTCGGGCGGATCACCATCAGGGCCGGCCTGTCGCTGTACCTGTTCGGGACACCCGGGCAGGACCGGTTCTGGTTCCTCTGGGACGAGTTGTCGCAGGGCGCGCTGGGTGCGGTGGTACTGGCGGACACGCGCCGCCTGGAGGACTGCTTTCCGGCCGTGGACTACTTCGAGCACCGGGGGATCCCGTTCGTCGTGGCCGTCAACTGCTTCAGGCAGGCACGGCGGTACGGGGCGGACGAGGTGGCACGGGCCCTGGACCTGGAGCAGGGGACCCCGGTGGTGCTGTGTGACGCGCGGGACAAGGATTCGGGGAAGGAAGTGCTGGTCAGACTGGTCGAATACGCCGGGCGGGTGCACACCGCCCGGCTGCTCGACTCCGTGGGTCTGCCGGCGGGGCCGTCCTGACCGGCGGCGATGGGGGATGGCCGGTGCGGCGGGGGTGCCCGGGCGGGCACCCGCCGTTCCTCTTGAGTCATTTCTGCGCCGGAGGTCCGTCCTCCTTGCCGGAAAGCAGCTGGTGGGGAAGGCTTGCGGACGACCGAGCAGGGCGGGGCGCGGCCACGTGGGCCGCGCCGACGGGGAGGGGCTCCACATGGCACTGGACAAGCAGCTCGACTGGCTACTGGACGATCTCACGCGCAGGGTGCCGCAGGTCCGGCACGCGGTGGTGCTGTCCAACGACGGGCTGGTCACCGGCGCGAGCGCCGGGCTGGCCCGGGAGGACGCCGAGCACCTGGCGGCGGTCGCGGCCGGACTGCAGAGCCTGGCGAAGGGCTCGGGGCGGCACTTCAGGGCGGGTGACGTCCGGCAGACGATGGTCGAGTACGACGAGGGGTTCCTGTTCGTGATGGCGGCGGGCGCGGGCAGCTGCCTGTGCGCGCTGAGTGCGGCGGAGGCGGACATCGTTCAGGTCGCGTACGAGATGACGCTGATGGTGAACCGGGTGGGCGAGCACCTGGGCGTCACGGAGCGGCGGATCACGGGGGGCTGACGGCCCGCGGGGTCCGGGGCGTGGCCGGGCGGCCCGAGCCGGAGTTATCCACAGGCCCTGCGCCCTGTCATGACTTGCGGTTACGGTCTTCACACAGAGTGATCGCCACTCGTGGGGGAGGACCGTGATGAAGAGTGATCTGCAGGCCTGCGCCGTCTTGGACGTGCCCGGGCGGACCGGGCCGGGGCGTACCGCGCCCGGAGCGCGGGCGGAGACGTCGGCGGACGCACCGCAGGAGCAGCTGTCGGGCGCTGTCCCGGCGGCCCGGGAACTGGGTCTGAAACGGAGTGAGTTCGCCCGGGCCGTGCAGCTGGGGCTGGTGCGCGCCGGCCCGCGGGCGCCCAGCGGGGCGGTCCGTTTCACCCGCGCCGAGCTGGACCGGGTCCGCGCGGCCGAGGGATTTCCCGAGGCGCTGCGCGCGCGGGTCGAGACCGTGGCAGGCGCGGACGCGGCGGCCGAGGTCCTGGGTGTCGGGCCGAGCCGGGTGACCCGGCTTGCGCGCTGCGGGCACCTCATCCCGGTCGGCTACCGGATCAACCGGTACCGGGCCGTGGTGTGGCTCTACCTGGCGGCGGAACTGCGGGAGTTCGCCGTCCGGGAGGCCGGAATGCTGAGGGGGATCGCGCCTCCTGCGGACCGCGAGCTGATCGCGGCCAAGACGGACCTGCGGCCGCGGGCGTGGCGCGGACGGCATGTGGGACTGCTGCTGAGACGAACCGCCGATCCCTGGGAGCGGGCGGCCGTACTGGCCTCCGTCCTCCCGGAGGAAGAAGTGCGGGCGGTGGTGCCCGACCCGGCGGAACGGATCGTGCTCGCCGCACTTGCTCCACCGTTGCCGTACGGGCATCCGCAGCTTCCGGCGGCCGCGGCCGTGGCGCTGCGGCTGCTGCGGGCCCAGGATCCGGACGAGATCCACTGGTACCGCACCAGCCTGGACTTCGCCCTCACCGGGGCGCGCGGTCAGTCGAAGTCGACGGGGGAGAGGGGGCCGACGTAGACCCAGGCCCCCTCCTCCCGGCAGAAGCTGCTGAGTTCGTGCAGGGATCCGGTGTGCCGGCCCTCGCGGTAGTGCGCCCGGAACTCCACCGAACCTTCCGTCTCGAACATCCCGCCGCGCTCCGTCGCGAGGACCTCCAGCCGTTCCCAGCGCTGGCCCGGGTCCAGTTCGAGCCCGGCCGGGCGGGTCGAGGAGTGCCAGGAGCGCAGCAGGTAGCCGGTGTCGCCGACGGCGAACGCGCTGAACCGGGAGCGCATGAGCAGTTCGGCGGTGGGGGCCTGCCGCT
Source organism: Streptomyces sp. NPDC026522 (assembly GCF_055567555.1). Classification (NCBI taxonomy): domain Bacteria; kingdom Bacillati; phylum Actinomycetota; class Actinomycetes; order Kitasatosporales; family Streptomycetaceae; genus Streptomyces; species Streptomyces sp. NPDC026522. The sequence goes on along the minus strand of NZ_JBVHQF010000007.1, from coordinate 314,678 downwards.
CACCGGAGTGAAAGCGGCCGCAGCACTGCGGATAGGCGGCGGGCAGCCCGCAGGGACAGGGGAGGGCAGGCGTGGTCACGGTGGGGCTCAGTTCTCCTGGGACGACGGCGCGGATCAGGTGGAGGAGGTGGACGGCACGGCCGGCGGGGCCGGATAGGGACGGAAGAGGCCTTCCTGGACCACCGAGACGAGCAGCCTGCCCTCCAGGTCGTAGATACGGCCGCGGGCCAGGCCCCGGCCGCCGTGCGAGATGGGTGACTCCTGGTCATACAGGAACCACTCGTCCGCCCGGAACGGCCGGTGGAACCACATGGCGTGGTCCAAGGAGGCCATGTCGAAACCGCGCATCCCCCACAGGGGTTCGACGGGGATGCGCACGGCGTCGAGGAGGGTCATGTCACTGGCGTAGGTGAGGGCGCAGGTGTGGACGAGGGGGTCGTCGCCCAGCGGGCCGACGGCGCGCATCCACACCGCGCTGCGGGGATCGGCGTCCTTGAGCTCCTCGGGAGTCCAGCGGAGCCGGTCCACGTACCGGATGTCGAAGGGCTGCCGGCGGGCCATCCGCTCCAGCGCCTCGGGCAGCGCGCCCAGGTGCTCGCGGATCTCGTCGACCACCTTCGGGAGCGTGTCCGGGTGCGGGAAGTCCAGACGAGGAGGCAGCTGGTGCTCGATGCCGCCCTCCTCCGGGTGATGGAAGGAAGCGGTCAGATTGAAGATGGTCTTGCCCTGCTGGACCGCGGTGACGCGGCGGGTGGTGAAGGAACGCCCGTCGCGCACCCGCTCCACCTGGTACACGATGGGCACCCCGGGGATGCCGGGGCGCAGGAAGTACGCGTGCAGCGAGTGGACGGGACGGTCGCTCTCGGTGGTGCGTCCGGCGGCCACCAGCGCCTGGCCGGCGACCTGCCCGCCGAACACGCGCTGGAGGGACTCCTGGGGGCTGGCGCCCCGGAAGATGTTGACCTCGATCTGCTCCAGGTCGAGCAGATCGACCAGTCTCTCGGCGGGGTTGGTCATCAGGGGTTCTCCACTGTCGGGTCCGTCGGGTCCGGCGGCGCGGGCTTGCGGGGCCGGGTCAGAGCTGGCCGAGCTCGCCGACCGAGGTGACGCGGATGACCGCCCGGCCCTCCTCGTCGGAGGCCGCGAGGTCGACCTCGGCACTGATGCCCCAGCCATGGTCCCCGTTCGGGTCGGCGAAGGTCTGCCGGACGCGCCACAGGCCGTGCGCCGCGTCCTCCTCGATCTGCAGCAGCTTGGGCCCGCGCGCGCCGGGGCCGGTACCCAGGTCGTCGTATTCGTCCCAATAGCGGTCCAGGGCCTCGCCCCAGGCGTCGGCGTCCCAGCCGGAGTCGCCGTCCAGCTCGCCCAGCACGTTGACGTGGTCCAGGGCGGCCAGCTCCACCCGGCGGAACATGGCGTTGCGGACGAGGACCCGGAAGGCCCGCGAGTTCGCGGTGACGGGCTTGACCTGGTCGGCCTTCTCCTGCGCCTCCTCCGCCGTCTCCACCTCCGGGTTCGCCAGCTGCTCCCACTCGTCCAGCAGGCTGGAGTCCACCTGGCGCACCAGCTCGCCGAGCCAGGCGATGAGGTCCTGGAGGTCCTCGGACTTGAGGTCGTCGGGGATGGTGTGGTCCAGCGCCTTGTACGCGCTGGCCAGGTAGCGCAGCACGATGCCCTCGGTGCGGGCCAGCTCGTAGTAGGAGGTGAACTCGGTGAAGGTCATCGCCCGCTCGTACATGTCGCGGATGATCGACTTCGGGGAGACCGGGTGGTCCCGGACCCAGGGGTGGCTCTTGCTGTACACGTCATAGGCGTGCAGGAGCAGCTCTTCGAGGGGCTTGGGGTACGTGACGTCCTGGAGCCGTTCCATCCGCTCCTCGTACTCGATCCCGTCGGCCTTCATCGCGCCCACGGCCATGCCGCGTTCCTTGTTCTGCTGCGCGGCCAGGATCTGGCGGGGGTCGTCCAGGGTGGATTCGACGACCGACACCATGTCCAGGGCATAGGAGGGGGATTCCGGGTCGAGCAGGTCGAAGGCGGCGAGCGCGAAGGTGGACAGCGGCTGGTTCAACGCGAAGTCCTGCTGGAGGTCGACGGTGAGCCGGATGCTGCGGCCCTCCGCGTCCGGGGTGTCGAGCCGCTCGACCACGCCGCCGTCGAGCAGCGAGCGGTAGATGGCGATGGCCCGGCGGATGTGGCGCAGCTGTGCCTTGCGCGGCTCGTGGTTGTCCTCCAGGAGGTGCCGCATCGCCTGGAAGGCGTCGCCCGGACGGGCGATCACCGACAACAGCATGATGTTGGTGACCTTGAAGCGCGAGGTGAGCGGCTCCGGGTCGGCGGCGATCAGCTTCTCGAAGGTGGTGTCCGACCACGCCACGAAGCCCTCGGGCGCCTTTTTGCGGACCACCTTGCGGCGCTTCTTCGGGTCGTCGCCCGCCTTGGCGAGCGCCTTCTCGTTCTCGATGACGTGCTCGGGCGCCTGCGCCACGACGTAGCCCGCCGTGTCGAAGCCGGCCCGCCCGGCCCGGCCGGCGATCTGATGGAATTCGCGGGCGCGCAGCGTCCGCACCCGGTTGCCGTCGTACTTGGTGAGCGCGGTGAACAGCACCGTGCGGATGGGCACGTTGACACCCACGCCGAGCGTGTCGGTACCGCAGATGACCTTCAGCAGGCCGGCCTGCGCGAGCTTCTCCACCAGGCGGCGGTACTTGGGCAGCATGCCCGCGTGGTGCACGCCGATGCCGTGGCGCACGTAGCGGGAGAGGTTCTGGCCGAACTTGGTGGTGAAGCGGAAGTTGCCGATCAACTCCGCGATCTTGTCCTTCTCCTCGCGGGTGCACATGTTGATGCTCATCAGCGACTGCGCCCGCTCGACCGCCTGGGCCTGGGTGAAGTGCACGATGTACACCGGAGCCTGCCGGGTCTCCAGCAGCTCGGTGATGGTGTCGGTGATCGGCGTGGTGACGTACTCGTACGACAGCGGCACGGGCCGGGTCGCGGAGCGGACCACCGAGGTCGGCCGCCCGGTGCGCCGGGTCAGGTCCTCCTCGAACCGCTTCATGTCACCGAGGGTCGCCGACATCAGGACGAACTGTGCCTGCGGCAGCTCCAGCAGCGGGATCTGCCACGCCCAGCCGCGGTCCGGCTCGGCATAGAAGTGGAACTCGTCCATGACGACCTGGCCGATGTCGGCGTACTTCCCGTCGCGCAGCGCGATCGAGGCCAGTACCTCCGCGGTGCAGCAGATCACCGGTGCGTCCGCGTTGACCGAGGCGTCGCCGGTCAGCATGCCGACGTTCTCGGTGCCGAAGAGCTTGCACAGGTCGAAGAACTTCTCCGACACCAGCGCCTTGATCGGAGCGGTGTAGAAGGTGACCTTGTCCTGGGCCAGGGCGGTGAAGTGCGCACCCGCGGCGACCAGGCTCTTTCCGGAGCCGGTCGGGGTGGACAGGACCACGTTCGCCCCGGAGACGACCTCGATCAGGGCCTCCTCCTGCGCCGGGTACAGGGTGATGCCCTGGTCCTCCGCCCACGAGGAGAAAGCCTCGAAGAGGGCGTCGGGGTCGGCGGTCGGCGGGAGCTGATCAATGAGGGTCACACCCCCCATCTTGCCTGGCTTCCCGCCGGATCAGGCAACCGGCGGCCGGAAGGAAGATCATCGACTGTACGCTGTGCCGTCGACGCGGCCCGAGCGAATCAGTCACCGGGGCCCGACACGACCGAACCGGGGCGGGAAAAGAAACATGATGGGTCCGGCGCACTCTCTGTCCGGCGCGGCGGCCTGGCTGGGGGTGGGGGCGGCGGCCGCGGCCGCCGGGCACCCGATGCCGTGGCCCGTGCTCGTCGTCGGCGCGCTCATCTGCGCCGGAGCCGCCCTCGCTCCCGACCTGGACCACAAGTCGGCGACGATCTCGCGGGCCTTCGGCCCCCTGTCCCGGGGGCTGTGCGAGGTGGTCGACAAGATCTCCTACGCCGTCTACAAAGCGACCCGCGCCCCGCGCGACGCCCGCCGCAGCGGCGGACACCGCACCCTGACGCACACCTGGCTGTGGGCCGTGCTCATCGGCGCCGGGTCCTCCGTCCTGGCGGTCACCACCGACCGCTGGGGTGTCCTGCTCCTGCTCTTCGTGCACCTGGTGCTCGCCGTCGAGGGCCTGCTGTGGCGGGCCGCCAGGATGTCCAGCGACATCCTGGTGTGGCTGCTGGGCGCCACCAGCGCCTGGATCCTGGCCGGCGTGCTCGACCAGCCCGGCAACGGCGCGGGCTGGCTGTTCGCGGAGCCCGGCCAGGAGTACCTGTGGCTCGGCCTGCCGATCGTGCTCGGAGCCCTGGTCCACGACATCGGCGACGCGCTGACCGTCTCGGGGTGCCCGATCCTGTGGCCGCTCCCCATCGCGGGCAAGCGCTGGTACCCGATCGGTCCGCCCAAGCCGATGCGCTTCCGGGCCGGCAGCTGGGTAGAGCTCAAGGTCCTCATGCCGGTGTTCATGCTCCTCGGCGCGGCGGGCGGCGCGGGGGCCCTGAACTTCATCTAGTGCCGGGGCCGGGGTCAAGGGAGCCGGCGAGGAAGGGGGCCGCCGATTCCTATGATCATGGGATGACAGACCCCCGCTACCCCGCGAAGCCCCGTCCCGGAGACCGGGTCGCCGTGCTGTCCCCCTCGTCCGGTCTGCCGGGTGCCTTCCCCCTGCCCTACGAACTGGGGCTGCGCAGGCTCCGGGACGACTTCGGGTTGCAGCCGGTGGAATACCCGACGACCCGATCGCCAGCATCGGCGGCGACGACCAGCTGACCGTCCTGCCCCACCTCGACCCCGGCCTCCTGCGCGCCAACCCCAAGCCGTTCCTGGGGTACAGCGACAACACCAACCTGCTGCTGTACCTGAGGAACCTGGGCATCGTCGGATACCACGGCGGCACGGTCATGGTGGAGTTCGGGCGCCCCGGCACCATGCACCCGCTGACCGCGGACTCCCTCAGGGCGGCGCTGTTCACCTCCGGCGAGTACGAGCTCACCCCCGCCGTCGGCTACGGGGACATCGGCCGACCCTGGGACGACCCCCGCACCTTCGATTCCGAACCCGAGATGGAACCCGCCGACGGCTGGTCCTGGCACAACGACGACCGCGTGGTCGAAGGGATCAGCTGGGGCGGCAACCTGGAGATCATCTCCTGGCTGCTGATGGCCGATCGTGCGGTACTGCCCGTCGAGACCTACGCCGGGAACGTGCTCTTCCTCGAAACCTCCGAAGAGATGCCGCGCGCCGAGGAGGTCTACCGGGTCCTTCGGAGCATGGGCGAACGCGGACTGCTCCGGCAGTTCCCCGCGCTGCTGATGGGCCGGGCCAGGAGCTGGTCGTTCGAGAACCGGCTCGACGCGCGGGAGAAGCAGCACTTCCGCCGGGAGCAGCGGGAAGCCGTCCTGCGTGCCCTGCGGCAGTACGCCCCCGAAGCGACGGTGGTGTTCGACGTCGATCTCGGCCACACCGATCCCCAGCTCGTGATTCCCGTCGGCGGACGGATCCGGGTGGACGGCCCGGCGCGCCGGATCAGCGTCGTCTACTGAGCCGGCGAGGGGTGCGGTTCGCGCCGTTTCGGCGCGGGCGGGACTGACCGGCCGGGCGGTCGGGCCGCCTCCGCGAAGGCCGCATGGGCAGGTCCGTCCGGCGCCCCGTACAGCCGGATACGCCCGGGCCCGGCCCGGCGGCGGCACGGTGCGTACCGGCTCATTACGGCCAAAGACCGGGCACTGCCGGTTTCCCCGGGATGTATAACGTTCGGCGGGCGTGACGACCGCCCGTACGGGGGGCGAGGAGCAGGTTGTGAGCGGGATAGTGATCTACCTGCCACCAGGGAGTGGCGGCACGGGCGGGGCGGAACCGGGCGACGAGGCGGTGACGTTGCGCCTCGGTCCGGGGGAAGTGGCCCGGTTCGGCCGGGGGTCGGCCACCACGCCGGTCGAACTCCGCCTCGTCGACGCGGCGATCTCCCGGCTGGCGGGGGAGATCCGGGTGACCGACGACCACTGGCAGCTCAGCAACCTCAGCGCGACCCAGAGCTACCTCGTGGAGAACCCCGAAGGGGCCGGCGAGTACCTGCGGGTCCCGCCGCGCCGGGCTGGAGCGCCCATCCCCTTCGAGTTCTCCCGCGTCGTACTGCCCACCCGCCGCGACACCACCGTCTCCTTCCAGGTCTTCGCCCCCGACCACGTCTACCTCGACCCGGGCGCCCTGGGCGGCGCCGGCGGCCAGTGGGGCGGCCGCACCGTGACCGCGTACTCCCTGGACGAGACGGCCACCTACTTCCTCGTCCTGGTGGCGCTCTGCGAACCGCGGCTGCGTGACGAGTCACCGGTCGCGGTGCCCACCACGCCCCAGATCGTCGAACGGCTCAGGGACCACCCGGCCTGCGGCCGGCTCACGGCACGCGCGGTCAGCTCGCACATCGACTACCTCGCCGAGGAGAAGATGCGGGTCGCCCCGCCCGTCGAGCAGGATCCCGGCCGCGCCGCCCGCCGCAACGGCAAGCGGGAGTCGATCGTCGGCCTCGCCCTGCGGTTCGGGCTCGTACGGGAAGACCACCTGGCGCTGCTGCCGCCCCGGAACGGGACGAGCCAGCGCACCGAGCCGACCGGAGGAGGGGAAGGTGCACGGCCCGGCCGACACCTCGGGAACTGACTCTACGGAGCTGCTTCCGCGCGGCTACCGCGTCGGGCGCTGGGAAGTCACCGGGCCCATCGCGGCCGGCGGCTGGGGAACGGTCTACGCCGGCCGCCCGATCGGCGCGGAGAACCCCGTGGGGGACGGGGTCGCGCTCAAGTTCCTGCCGACCTCCGGGCTCGCCCCGCGCCAGGCCCGCAACGTCGTGGACACCGCCCGGCGCGAGGTCGAACTCGGCCGCCGCGCCGGCCATCCCAGGCTGATCCGGCTCCTGGACTCCGTCGTGCTCAGCGAGCCGGACCACCCGTTCCTGGACGGTGCGCTCGTCCTCGTCATGGAGCGGGCCCGGCGCAGTCTGCGGGACCTCCTCCGGGCGGGCGCCGTCAGCGAGCCCGAAGGCGCGCGCCTGATCACCGAGATCTGCGAGGGCCTCGCCCACCTGCACCGCACCGGCTGGGTACACGGCGACCTCAAACCGGACAACATCCTGCTCATGGCGGACGGTTCGGTCAGACTCTCCGACTTCGGTCTCGCCGCCGAACTCACCGGCACCCGCGGCACGCACGGCTACGCGCCCCCGATGGGCACCTTCGACTACCTCCCGCCCGAGCGCTGGAAGGCCCCCCTCGGTGAACACGGCGTCCAGGTCCGGCCGAGCGCCGACATCTGGGCCCTCGGGATAGTGATCCACGAGGTGTTCGCGTCCGGCACCCCGCCGTTCCCCGGCGCCACGCCCATGGCGCGCGGCGCGGCGGCACAGGAGTACGCCGACGGGCGCGCCCCGCTGCGCCTGGACCCCGCCGTACCGCCGTTCTGGCGCGCCCTGGCCGCCGACTGCCTGGCCCCCACCCACGCCGCCCGCGCCGCCCACACGGCGGAGCGCCTCCTGGCGCGCGTCACCGCCCGGCCGGACGCCCCGAAGGAACCCCGGCAGACCGCGGCGGGCCGGATGCGCAGGGCGGTCCGCGCCGCGCTCGTGTCCGCGCTGGTGTGCGGGACTGCCGCGGCGAGCGGGCCGTACGTCGCGCCTGACGCCCCGTCCGCCCCCACCCGAGCCGGTGGCCGCATCCGGGTGTTCAACGCGGAGCCGAGCTGCACCGCCCGCACCGACCGGGACCCCGACTGCAGCCTCGGCCTCGCGATCGACCCCCAGCGGCCCTACACCGCGGACAACGTCGTCCCGACCCGGGTGTGGCAGGGCGACGAACTGGCCGTCGAGTGCCTGCTGGCGCACGGCATCCCCATCATCGACGAGCGCGACACCTGGTCCCCCCAGTGGTTCCGCGTCCGGCTGCCCGCCGGTTCGTCGCGGCCCACCGCCTGGCTGCCGGCCGTACGCACCAAGGACCGCCCCGGCGTCCCGCCCTGCCCGGTGCCCGCCCCCGGACGCTGACCCGTGGCCCGCGCGGCCGGTCGTACCGCCCATCCCTATCGCAGCGGCTCCGGCGCTGTCACTCCGGATCGTTCCGGATGCCCTGCCCGCCGGGCCCGCGGCTAGCTTGCGGCTGTCGGCGGGCCGGCCGCGCACGTAGCCAGCCCCGTCCAACACCCCCGCACCACACCGTGATTGCGATGAAAAGGAGCTGGAACGTGCGTGGCACAACAGCTGGGCGCGCGAGATCCGTGACGGCGGTCCTCCTGGTCGCGGCGGCCGTGTCCGCCCTCGGCGGCGGCCCCGCGTCCGCCCGCGACGCGGCCGGCGTGCCCGGCCCCCTCGGGCACGCCAGGACGGCCGAGTCGTACTGCGACATCCCCCCGGACCGCGACATAGCAGTGACCCGTAAGGTCTACGAGGTCGGACAGCGCCGGGGAGTGTCCGACAAGGTGATGCTGGCCGGCTTCGAGACGGGCTGGGTGGAGTCCCGGATGAACAACCTGGACTGCGGCGACCGGGACTCGCTCGGCGTCTTCCAGCAGCGGCCCTCCCAGGGCTGGGGCACCCCCGAGCAGGTCCTGGACGTCGACTACGCGGCGAACAAGTTCTTCGAGGTGGCCCAGCAGATGGAGCCCGGCATGGAGGGCAGCAGCGCCGGGGAACTCGCCCAGGCCGTCCAGCGGTCCGGCTACCCGGAACGCTACCCCCAGGCGGAGGACATCGCCCGGCAGATGCGGGACGAGGCCTTCCAGCCCTACGGGACGATCGGCGCCAAGTACTACGGCACGGGCGGCCACGACGGCCCCCTGGGATGGCCGCTGCGCGCCGAGGAAGCCGCCCAGCTCGGCGGACGGTTCCAGCTGTTCCAGAACGGGATCGTGATCTGGCATCCGGATGCGGCGTTCGCGGTGTACGGGGAGATCCTGAGCAAGTTCTGGGCGTCGGACGCGGAGCGGCGTTGGGGTTTCCCGACGATGGACGAGGCGGATGCGGCGCAGGCTCCGGACGGGACGCGGGGCCGGTACCAGTTCTTCGAGCAGGGTCTGTTCATGTGGTCGCCGAAGACGGGCACGCACGTGGTGCACGGTGCGATCTACCAGGCGTTCCACGCGGGTGGTCACGAGGGCGTGTTCGGCTACCCGGTCGGTGACGAGGGCGACGAGCCGGGCGGCAAGGTCCAGCGGTTCCAGAAGGCCTCGATCCACTGGAGCCCCGACCGGGGCACCTGGACCACCACCAACTGACCGGGAGACGCCATGAGATCGCTGATCCTCCGGCGCCTGGCCAAGGCCACGGCGCCGCTGCTCGCCGCCATCGCGGTCACCCTCTTCCCGGCGCCGGCCGCGAGCGCCTCCGAACCGGACGGCCCGATCGGGCGCGGTGAGGTCATGGACCGCGCCTGGTCCTGGGTCGCCGAGCAGGTGCCCTACAGCCAGAGCGGCTGCTACCCCAACCAGTTCGGCTGCTACCGCCCCGACTGCTCGGGCTTCGTGTCGATGGCCTGGCACCTGGGTACGTCACTGACGACCTGGAGCCTGTGGAACGTCACCTCCGACATCCCGGCCGCCGACCTGCAGCCCGGCGACGCCCTGCTGCGCGACTCCGACGGCACCGACCACGTGGCGCTGTTCGTCCGCTGGGCCGACGCCGCCCACACCCAGCCGGTGGTGCGCGAGACGTACGACTTCGGGCACGTGGCCGAGGAGCGGGTGTGGGCCAACGGCCTGCGCGGATTCACGCCCCGGCGCTACAACACGCTGGACGACTTGATGCCGTACGGCGCGATCAGGGTCAAGTACGACAGCATGGGCGGCCTGGACAGCGTGCTGGGGCCGCCGACCTCCGGTGAACGCGACTCCATGATGGGCGGCCGCTTCCAGGGCTTCCGCAACGGGATCGTGATCTGGCATCCGGATGCGGCGTTCGCGGTGTACGGGGAGATCCTGAGCAAGTTCTGGGCGTCGGACGCGGAGCGGCGTTGGGGTTTCCCGACGATGGACGAGGCGGATGCGGCGCAGGCTCCGGACGGGACGCGGGGCCGGTACCAGTTCTTCGAGCAGGGTCTGTTCATGTGGTCGCCGAAGACGGGCACGCACGTGGTGCACGGTGCGATCTACCAGGCGTTCCACGCGGGTGGTCACGAGGGCGTGTTCGGCTACCCGGTCGGTGACGAGGGCGACGAGCCGGGCGGCAAGGTCCAGCGGTTCCAGAAGGCCTCGATCCACTGGAGCCCCGACCGCGGCACCTGGACCACCACCAACTGACGTACCACCCTTACCCATCGACCAGGAGGTCACCGTGAGCGAGCACCGCCCCACCCGCAGGAGCGTCCTGAAGTCCGTCGGCGGATTCTCCGCCGCCATGGCCCTCGGCGGCGCCGGCGTCCTCGGGACGGCCTCGGCGGCGAGCGCGGCCGGCGACGGTTTCGGGCTGCGCATCGTCGACCGCAACGAGGGCGACGCCCGCATGTGGTACTACCGCTTCCAGACCGACGCGATCGGCTGGCAGCCCGCCGTCAACGTCCTGCTCCCCGACGACTACCACACCAGCGGACGCACGTACCCCGTCCTCTACCTCTTCCACGGCGGCGGCACCGACCAGGACTTCATCACCTTCGACCGCCTCGGCATCCGTGCCTGGACCGCGGGCAGGCCGATCATCGTGGTCATGCCGGACGGCGGACACGCGGGGTGGTACTCCAACGCCGTCAGCTCCAACACCGGCCCCCGCAACTGGGAGGCCTTCCACATCAACCAGCTGCTGCCCTGGGTCGAGGCGAACTTCCGGGCGTTCGCCGAGTACGACGGCCGCGCCGTCGCCGGGTTCTCGATGGGCGGCTTCGGCGCCCTCAAGTACGCGGCCAAGTACTGGGGCCACTTCGCCTCGGTGAGCTCCCACTCCGGGCCCGCCAGCGTGCGCCGGGACAACGGGGCGGTCGTGCACTGGGCCAACCTGTCCTCCGCCGCCCTGGACCTGGCCGGCGGCACCGTCTACGGCGTGCCCTGGGACCAGGCCCGGGTCACCGCGGACAACCCGGTCGAGCGCATCGAGAGCTACCGCAACAAGCGGGTCTTCCTCGTCGCCGGAACCAGCCCCGACCCGACCAACGCGTTCGACTCGTTCAACGAAACGCAGGTCCTCGCGGGCCAGCGGGAGTTCCGCGGCCTCCTCGACCGGGCCGGGATCCCGCACGAGTGGCACGAGGAGCCCGGCGGCCACTTCGTCCGCGACTACATGATGTGGCGCGACCTCGACGGGATCATCGACCGCCTCCGCAAGGCGTAACGGCCCCCGAGCGGCCGCGGGGACGCCACCGACCCCCGCGTGGCGTCCGCGCGGTCCCCCTGGCGGCGCGGCCCGCCGCACCGCCGGGGGTCCGGCCTCACCCGTGCCAGGACCGCCACAGGGCCGCGTAGGCGCCGTCCGCCGCGACGAGTTCCTCGTGCGAGCCGTACTCGCTGATCCGGCCGCCCTCGACCACCGCGATCACATCCGCGTCGTGCGCGGTGTGCAGCCGGTGCGCGATCGCGATGACCGTACGGCCCTCCAGTACCCGGGCCAGCGAACGCTCCAGGTGCCGCGCCGCCCGCGGATCCAGCAGCGAGGTCGCCTCGTCCAGTACCAGCGTGTGCGGATCCGCCAGCACCAGCCGGGCCAGCGCCACCTGCTGCGCCTGGGCCGGGGTCAGCGCCGCGGCGCCCGAACCGACCTCGGTGTCCAGCCCCGCCTCCAGCGCCCGCGCCCAGCCGTCCGCGTCCACCGCCGCCAGCGCCGACCAGAGTTCGGCGTCCCCGGCGCCGGTCCGCGCCAGCCGCAGGTTGTCCCGGAGCGAGCCCACGAAGACGTGGTGCTCCTGGTTGACCAGCGCCACGTGCTCGCGCACCCGCTCCGCCGGCATCCGCGACAGCCGCGCCCCGCCGAGGGTGACCTCGCCGGCCCGTGGCGCGTAGATGCCCGCCAGCAGCCGGCCCAGGGTCGACTTCCCTGCCCCCGACGGCCCGACCAGCGCCATCCGGGTCCCCGGCGGCACGGACATCGACACCCGGTGCAGGACGTCGACGCCCTCCCGGTAGCCGAAGTGCACCTCATCGGCCCGGACCGTCCGCCCCCGCGGAGCGACGCTCGCGTCACCGCCGTCGGGCTCGATCTCGTGGATGCCGACCAGGCGGCCCAGGGAGACCTGGGCGACCTGGAGTTCGTCGTACCAGCGCAGGATCAGGCCGATCGGGTCGACCATCATCTGGGCCAGCAGCGCACCCGTCGTCAGCTGCCCCACCGTCATCCAGCCGTGCAGCACGCAGTAGCCGCCGATCATCAGCACGGAGCCGAGGATCGTCACATAGGTGACGTTGATGACCGGGAAGAGGACGGACCGCAGGTACAGGGTGTAGCGCTCCCACGCGGTCCACTGGCCGATGCGCTGTTCCGACAGCGCCACCCGGCGCCGCCCGAGCCGGTGCGCCTCGATCGTGCGCCCCGCGTCCACCGTCTCGGTCAGCGCCGCCGAGACCGCCGCGTAGCCGGCCGCCTCGGAGCGGTACGCGGAGGGCGCCCGCCGGAAGTACCAGCGGCAGCCGGCCACCAGCACCGGCAGCGCCACCAGCGCGGCCAGCGCGAGCGGCGGCGCGGTCACCGCCAGCGCCCCGAAGAGCAGACCCGCCCACACCACCCCGACGGACAGCTGCGGCACGGCCTCCCGCATTGCGTTGGCCAGCCGGTCGATGTCGGTGGTGATCCGGGACAGCAGGTCACCGGTCCCGGCCCGCTCCAGTACGCCGGGCGGCAGCCCGACCGAACGCACGAGGAAGTCCTCGCGCAGGTCGGCCAGCATCTCCTCGCCGAGCATCGCCCCGCGCAGCCGGACCAGGCGTACGAAGCAGGTCTGGACGGCGAGCGCCAGCGCGAACAACAGGCCCACGCGCGCCAGGTGGAGTTCGCGCGCCCCCGCCGCGAGGTCGTCCACGACCCGCCCGAGCAGGTACGGACCCGCCATGGAGGCGATCACCGCGACCGCGTTGACGCTCACCAGCAGCACGAAGGCCCGCCGGTGCCGGCGCAACAGGCCGCGCACGTAGCCCCGTACGGTCGCCGACGTGCCGACGGGCAGCGTCGCGGCCGACTCCGGGGCCGCCGGATCGTAGTGCGGCGGTGCGACGCCGATCATGCGGATTCCTCGATTTCGGTGAGTTCTTCGTCGAGCCGGCCGGTGATCTCCGCGTCCGGCGCGGTCAGCGGCAGCCCGTCGGGGCGCTGCTCCGCCTCGCTCTCGCGGGTGACGACCGCCCGGTACCGCGGCTCCTCGCGCAGCAGTTCGCGGTGGGTCCCGGCCGGCAGGGCCACGCCCCCGTGGATGAGGACGACCCGGTCGGCGCGGTCCAGCACCAGCGGCGAGGAGGTCAGGACCACGGTCGTGCGCCCGGCGCGCAGTCCCGCGACGCCGTCGGCGATGCGGGCCTCGGTGTGCGAGTCGACCGCCGACGTGGGCTCGTCCAGCACCAGCACCTCCGGGTCGGTGACCAGCGAGCGGGCCAGCGCGAGCCGTTGGCGCTGACCGCCCGACAGCGACCGGCCCCGCTCGGTGATCCGGGCGTCCATCGGGTCCCGCACGCCCTCGGGGGCCGACTGGAGCACGGCTGCCAGCACGTCGCCGCACTGGGCCGCCTCCAGGGCCGCCCCCGGGGTCACCGCCCCGGACGCCGGTACGTCGAACAGCTCGCGCAGCGTGCCGGACAGCAGCACCGGGTCCTTGTCCTGTACGAGGACCAGCCGGCGCGCCGTGTCCAGCGCGAGCTCGCCCAGCGCCACGCCCCCCAGCAGCGCCGACGCGGTGCCGTCCCCGGCGCCCGTGGGATGGCCGCCCAGCCGTTCCGCGAGCCGCCCCGCGAGGTCGGGATCCCCGCACACGACGGCGGTGAACCGGCCCGCGGGGACCAGCAGCCCGGTCTGCGGGTCGTACAGGTCCCCGCCCGGAGCGGGGGCCCCGACGGGGGCGGCGGCCTCGGCCGGCGGCGCGCCCTCGTCGCGCGTCAGGCGCAGCACCCGGGCCGCGCGGGTGGCGGAAGGCCGCGAGAACGAGTAGGCCATGGCGATCTCCTCCACGCTGCGCAAGGGGTAGAGCAGCAGCGACACCGCGCTGAACACCGCGACGAGTTCACCGACGGCGAGCCGGCCGGCCACGACGAGCGAGGAGCCGTACCAGACCACCGTGATCAGCAGCGCCCCCGGCAGGAACACCTGGACGGCCGAGATCAGCGCCCACATGCGCGCACTGCGCACCGCGGCCGTGCGCACCTCCTGCGAGGCCTCGCGGTAGCGGCCCAGGAACAGTTCCTCGCCGCCGATGCCGCGCAGGACGCGCAGCCCCGCCACGGTGTCCGAGGCCAGTTCGGTCGCCTTGCCCGCCTTCTCCCGCTGGACGTCGGCGCGCCGGGTGGCGCGGGGGAGCAGGGGCAGGGAGGACAGGGCCAGCAGCGGCATCCCGACGGCGACGACGACGCCGAGGGACGGCGCGTACAGGACGAGGGCCACGCAGACGGCGACGATCGCGACGGCCGCCGCGAGGAAGCGGGAGACCGCTTCGACGAACCAGCCGATCTTCTCCACGTCGGCCGTGGATACGGCGACCACCTCGCCGGCCGCCACCTGGCGGGTGAGGGCGGAGCCCAGGTCGGCGGTCTTGCGGGCGAGCAGCTGCTGCACCCGGGCGGCGGCGGTGATCCAGTTGGTGACGCTGGTCCGGTGCAGCATGGTGTCGCCGAGGGAGATGGCGACCCCGAGCAGCGCGACCAGCGCGCCGACGAGCAGCAGCCGGTGGCCGTCGCCGTGCACGGCCGCCTCGACGCCGAGGCCGACCGCGAACGGCAGCCCGGCGATGGCGCAGTGGTGGAGCAGGCCCCAGCCCAGGCTCCTGGCCTGCCCGCCCAGTTGGGTGCCGCCCAGCCAGAGCAGGAACCGGGGGCCGGAGCGGGCGTCGGGTACCCCGGGGTCCGGATGCGGAAGATCGCTGATCTGCATGACGCCCCATGACGGTCGAGTGACTCAAACCACACAAGGTTCGTCTTCCGGACCGGGCCCGGGCAAACGATTTTCTCCGGGCGGGGGCGTCGGCAGCGAGGTTTGCGGGCACGCCGGTTGGCCTACGGGCAGGTCAACTGCCGCGCCGTGCAGGCGCTCAGCAGTCGTGCTCCGCCGGGGCGCCGGCCAGGGCGTCGAGCAGGCCGCCGAGCACCTCGCGCTGCGCGGCGGTCAGGGGGGCGAGGATCTCCTCGGCCGCGGCGGTCCGCGCGTTGCGCAGGCGGCGCAGGGTGGCGCGTCCGGTGTCGGTCAGCTCGATCCGGATGACCCGCCGGTTCGCGGGGTCGGGCGCGCGGCGCACGCAGTCGGCCGACTCCAGGCCGTCGACCAGCGTGGTCACGGCCCGGGGGACGACTTCGAGGCGGGCGGCGAGTTCCGCCATCCGGGGCGGTTCGCCGCTGTCGTAGTGCGAGACCAGCCGGAGCAGCCTTGACTGGGCTGGAGTGATCCCGAGGGGTTCGAGATGGCGCTTCTGGATGCGGTGGAGCCGGCGGGTCAGGCGCAGCAGCTGCTCGGCGAGGACGCCGTCGTCGCTGTCGGGGGCGTCGACGCCGTCCGCGCCGTCCGGGCTGGTCACGGTGGAATCGGAAGCGGTGCTCATGCTGCGGTCCTCATAATGGGAAGAGTATCAGGACCAGACTCATTGTGAGTATAGGTAACAATGAGCTATGCTCAGCGGAGTCTCGTCAGAAGGAGGCCCATGCGCCCCAAAGAACCCGAATGGACGCCGTCCAAGGAATCCCTCGACCCCAACCGCCCGGACCCGGCGGAGCAGCCGCGCCAGCTGCGCCGCATCATGGGTCTGTTCCGGCCCTACCGGGGCCGGCTCGCCGTGGTCGGGGCGCTCGTCGCCGCCTCCTCACTGGTCGCCGTGGCCTCGCCGTTCCTGCTCAAGGCGATCCTCGACGTGGCGATCCCCCAGGGGAGGACGGGCCTGCTGAGCCTGCTCGCCCTCGGCATGATCCTCACCGCCGTGGTCACCAGCGTGTTCGGCGTGCTCCAGACCCTGATCTCCACCACCGTCGGCCAGCGCGTGATGCACGACCTGCGCACCGCCGTCTACGCCCAGCTCCAGCGCATGCCGCTGGCCTTCTTCACCCGCACCCGTACCGGTGAGGTCCAGTCCCGGATAGCCAACGACATCGGCGGTATGCAGGCCACGGTCACCTCTACCGCGACCTCCCTGGTCTCCAACCTCACGGCCGTGATCGCCTCCGTCGTCGCGATGCTCGCACTCGACTGGCGGCTGACCCTCGTCTCGCTCCTGCTGCTGCCGGTCTTCGTGTGGATCAGCCGGCGGGTCGGGCGCGAGCGCAAGAAGATCACCACCCAGCGGCAGAAGCAGATGGCGGCCATGGCCGCCACCGTCACCGAATCCCTGTCGGTCAGCGGCATCCTGCTCGGCCGCACCATGGGCCGGGCGGACTCCCTGACCCGGTCCTTCTCCGAGGAATCCGAGAAGCTGGTCGGCCTCGAAGTGCGCTCCAGCATGGCCGGCCGCTGGCGGATGTCCACCATCGGCATCGTCATGGCCGCCATGCCCGCGCTGATCTACTGGGCCGCCGGCATAGCCCTCCAGACCGGCGCGCCGTCGCTCTCCGTCGGTACCCTCGTCGCCTTCGTCACCCTCCAGCAGGGCCTGTTCCGGCCCGCGGTGAGCCT
This sequence comes from Streptomyces sp. NPDC026522, assembly GCF_055567555.1. NCBI lineage: Bacteria > Bacillati > Actinomycetota > Actinomycetes > Kitasatosporales > Streptomycetaceae > Streptomyces > Streptomyces sp. NPDC026522. The sequence continues at coordinate 297,909 of NZ_JBVHQF010000007.1, read as the reverse complement.
GCTGTCGACCGGTGTGCAGATCCAGACCTCGCTCGCGCTGTTCGCGCGCATCTTCGAGTACCTCGACCTGCCGGTGGACATCACCGAACGCGAGGACGCGGTCCGCATCGGCCGCGCGAAGGGCGAGATCCGGCTGGAGGACGTGCACTTCGCCTACGACGGCAAGAGCGGGCCCACGCTCACCGGCATCGACCTCACCGTCCCGGCCGGCGGCTCCCTCGCCGTGGTCGGCCCCACCGGATCCGGCAAGAGCACCCTCAGCTACCTGGTGCCCCGGCTCTACGACGTCACCGGCGGCCGGGTCGCCCTCGACGGGATCGATGTCCGCGACCTCGACTTCGACTCGCTGGCCCGGTCCATAGGAGTGGTCTCCCAGGAGACCTACCTCTTCCACGCCTCCGTCGCCGACAACCTGCGCTTCGCCAAGCCCGACGCCACCGACGAGGAGATAGCCGACGCCGCCCGCGCCGCCCAGATCCACGACCACATCGAGTCCCTGCCCGACGGGTACGACACGCTGGTCGGTGAACGCGGCTACCGGTTCTCCGGAGGCGAGAAGCAGCGCCTGGCCATCGCCCGGACCATCCTGCGCGACCCGCCGGTCCTGATCCTCGACGAGGCGACCAGTGCGCTGGACACCCGTACCGAGCACGCGGTGCAGCAGGCCATCGACAAACTGTCCGCGGGCCGCACCACCATCACCATCGCGCACCGGCTCTCCACCGTGCGCGACGCCGACCAGATCGTGGTCCTGGACGCCGGACGCATAGCCGAACGCGGTACCCACGAGGAACTCCTCGCCGCCGACGGACGGTACGCCGCCCTCGTCCGCCGGGACCGGGACGCCGAGTCGGCGCCGCGACCGGCCGACGGCGAGCCCGCCTCCCGTACCGGCACGCCGCGTACCAAGGCGCTGAACGGGAACACCGCTCACGGCGGCCCGGCGAAGGACGCCGTGCCGGCCCCGGTGAACGTGTGACGGTATGACGGGCACACCGGCCGGCTGCCCGGAATGCGACGCCCAGCGGGTTAGCGTGCCCGCATGCGTCATGGCTACCGGTCGTCGCAGCGCCGCTCCCGGCTCACCCGCCGGGGCCGGATGGCGCTCATCCTCGGCACCCTCCTCGGTCTCGGGCTCGGGGCCGTGCTCCTGATCCCGTTGCTGCGTCCCGACGCACCGGAGCCGGAGCAACCACGCCGGTTGCTGATCCCCGAGGGACACCGAGCCGCCCAGATCTACGCCGCCATCGACCGGGAACTGAAGCTGCCCGCGGGCTCCGCACGGTCAGCCGTCGCCACGGCCGGACTGGACCTGCCGCCGGAGGCGAAGGGCAACCCGGAGGGCTACCTCTTCCCGGCCACGTATCCGGTGACCGCGAAGTCCACCCCGGCCACGCTGCTCAGGGCGATGGTGGGGACGGCGAACCAGAAGCTGGCCACCCCGGCCGTCGCGGCCGCAGCCACGGCCCTCGGCATCACCCCGTACCAGACGGTCGTCCTGGCCAGCATCATCGAGGCGGAGGCCGACACCCGCGCGGACATGGGCAAGGTCGCCCGGGTCGTCCACAACCGGCTGGCGCGGTCGATGCCGCTCCAGATGGACTCCACCCTCCATTACGCGCTGAACCGCAGGACGGTCGACACCACCTTCGGCGAGACCCGGCTCGACACCCCCTTCAACACCTACCGGCGCCAGGGCCTGCCGCCCACTCCCATCGACAGCCCCGGCCTCGACGCCATGGCGGCGGCGGTCGCGCCACCGCCCGGCGACTGGCTGTTCTTCGTCACCGTGAAACCCGGTGACACCCGCTTCTCGGCGACGTACGAGGAACACCAGAAGCACGTCGCGGAGTTCAACGCACTGCGCGCCGCGGCGACCGGCAAGGCGGCCCCCCGTCCCGACTAGCGGGAACATCAACGGGAGGGTCAGCGGGCGACGGCCTCCGTCAGGGCGGGGCGGTTTGCCGGGGCCGCGGCCGTTTCGCGGGCCAGGAGGCGGCGGATCTCGCGGACGGCGGCGCCGCCCGCGCGGTTGGCCCCGATGGTGGAGGCCGAAGGGCCGTAGCCGACCAGGTGGATCCGCTCGTCGCGGACCGCCCGGGTGCCCGCCAGCTTGATGCCGCCGCCCGGTTCCCGCAGGCGCAGCGGAGCCAGGTGGTCGACGGCCGCCCGGAAACCGGTGGCCCACAGGATCACGTCGGCCTCCACGCTCCGCCCGTCGGCCCAGCCGACGCCGGCCGGGGTGATCCGGTCGAACATCGGCCTGCGCTCCAGCACCCCAGACTCCAGCCCGGCCCGTACGGCATCGTTCAGCGCCAGCCCGGTCACACTGACCACGCTCTGCGGGGGCAGCCCACGGCGCACCCGCTCCTCGACCAGCGCCACCGCCGCCCGGCCCTCGGCCTCGCCGAAGCGGGAGTCGCGGAACACCGGCGGGCGGCGCGTCATCCAGGTGGTCTCCGTCGCCACCTCGGAGATCTCCAGCAGGTGCTGCACCGCCGAGGTGCCGCCGCCCACGACCACCACCCGGGCCCCGGCGAACGCGGCCGGCCCCGGGTAATCCGCGGTGTGCAGCTGGCGGCCCCGGAAGGTCTCCTGGCCCGGATAGCGGGGCCAGAACGGCCGCTCCCAGGTGCCGGTGGCGTTGATCAGCGCCCGCGTGGACCACCGGTCGCCGGACGCGGACTCCACCAGCAGCCGCCCGCCCGGGCCGTTCCGCACCGCCGTCACGGCCACCGGGCGGCGCACGCGCAGGCCGAAGCGGTCCTCGTACGCGGCGAAGTACTCCCCGATGACCTCGGCGGACGGCCGCAGCGGATCGGCGCCGGTCAGCTCCATGCCGGGCAGCGCGTGCATGCCGTGCACCTTGCCGTACGTGAGGGTGGGCCAGCGGAACTGCCAGGCCCCGCCGGGGCGGGGCGACCGGTCCAGGACGACGTGGCCGATGCCCGCCCGGGCCAGGTGGTAGGCGCCGGACAGGCCCGCCTGCCCGGCGCCGATGACCACCACGTCCACCGCCGCCGGGTCCCGCTCCACGAAGTCGTTCACGGTTCTACCAACCTCGGACCGGCCCGCCCTCTTCCCGCGGCCGGGCGATCAGGCCGCCCGGTGTTCGCCGAGCCATTCGTAGGCGGTCTCCACGTCGAACTCCCCCGGCCCGCCGCGGAAGAGGAGCCCGGCCGAGGCGAAGGCGGGCTGGTGGGCGGCGGCCGCCACGGACGGGATCGCCAGGCACTCCATACCCGCCGCCCGGGCGGCCTCCGCGCCCGGCGCCGCGTCCTCGACCACCACGCAGTCGGCGGGTTCCGCGCCGAGCCGTCGGGCCGCCTCCAGGAACACGTCCGGGGCGGGCTTCCCGCGCGCGACCTCCTCGGCGGAGACCGTGACGCTCAGCAGGGCGTCCAGGCCGGTCCCGGCCAGCACCGCTTCGATCGCCTCGCGCGAGGAGCCGGACGCCACCGCCATCGGAACGCCGTCGGCGTGCAGCCGCTCCACGAACCTGCGCATCTCGGGAAACGTCCGGGTCCCCGCGCGGGCCAGTTCCAGGTAGGCGGCGTTCTGCTCCGCGAGCAGCCGCGAGACCGGCGCGCGCAGCCCGTACCGCTCCTTGAGGATCTCCAGCGTCTCCATCGTCCCGATGCCGATGAAGGGGGCGTGCTGCTCCCAGGTGAAATCGAGGACCCCGTGCCGCTCCAAGGTGCGCCGCCCGGACTCGTAGTAGTTCGGCTCGCTGTCCACGAGGGTGCCGTCGAGATCGAATATGACGGAAAGCATCCGTTCTGCCTGTCCTGCCGGTCGTATACGTGTCTCGACCATCTTGTCAGGATTTGCCCGCTGATCTTCCCACTGCCTCGACCAGCGGGAGCAGCCGGTGCGGCACCCGCTCGCGCAGCGCGACCTCGGTACGGGTGCGGACGACACCCGGAAGCCGGATGAGCCGCTGGATGACGTCCTCCAGGTGCGCGTTGTCGCGGGCCGCCACCCGGGTCAGCAGGTCACCGCCACCGGTGATCGAGAACGCCTCGATGATCTCGGGCACCGCCGCGAGGGCGTCACCCACCTCGTCCAGGTGCCCCTGGGTGACTTCGATGTGGACGAAGGCCAGCACCGGGTGGCCGAGCGCCGCGGGGGACAGGAAGGGACCCGTTCCGGTGATCACCCCGGTGCGCTCCAGCCGGTCCAGCCGCGCCTGGAGGGTGCCGCGAGCGACGCCCAGCAGCCGGGCGTACTCGCGCACGCTGGTGCGCGGCTGCTCGATCAGCAGGCGCAGGATCCGGGTGTCGAGCTCGTCCACCGCCATGCCGCGACTGTACCAACGGCCCGGCCACCCGGGACGGCGCCGCCGGGGTGGTCCACCGCGCTCATTTCACCCCTTCTTCCATCCCTTCCTGGAGATCGTGCCGGGGCCGCGGCAGCAGCGGCAGTCCGCGCAGCCACAGTCGGACGAGGTGGTAGCGGATACCCACCGCCACGGCCGCGGTGGGCCACGGGTGGCGCAGCGAGGCCCGCAGCAGCCCCCGTACGCCGGCGGCCCGGCGCGAGCCCCGCACCGTCGCCGTCAGCCGGGCGCCGTCCGCCCCGCCCGCAAGGCCCACGCTCAGGGCCAGGCGCTCGCCCGGCACCGGGAGCCGCATCCGGTACCCGCCGTCCACCTCCAGGAAGGGGGAGACGCAGAACTCCTTGGCCACCCGGGCCGTCCCCGCCGCGACCTGCGGGCCCAGCAGGTAGCAGTGCCGCTCGCCGTACGTGTTGTGCACCTCGGCGACGACCTGTCGCAGGGTCCCGTCCGGACCGTGGCACCAGTACACGGACAGCGGGTTGAAGGCGAAACCGAGTACCCGGGCGTTCGCCAGCATCAACACCGTCGAGCCCGGCGGGAGTCCGGCGCCGCGCGCGGCGAGGAACCGTTCCAGCCCCGCCCGGATGCTCGGCGGCCGGCCGCCGAAGTGGTCCCGCGGGTCGAACCGGGCCAGGAACCGCAACGGCGCCGGGAACCGGGGCAGTTCATCGAGGTCCACCAGCCACAGGTAGGTCCGGTGGCGCAGGGCGTACGCCCGCTCCCCGGAGCGCACGTGCCGGACGTCCGCCTCGTACACCACCGCCTTCACCAGCACACCCCCAGCGCGGCGGCCGCCTCCACGCCCGACCGGCAGCCGTCCTCGTGGAACCCCCACCCGTGGTACGCCCCCGCGAAGGCCGTCACCGGACCCGAGAGCGCGGGCAGCAGCCGCTGGGCCGCCACCGACTCCGGCGTGTACACGGGGTGTTCGTAGGCCATCTCGGCCAGCACCAGCTCGGGCCGCACCCGGTCGTCGGCGTTCAGGGTCACCAGGTACCGCTCCGGCGCGTCCAGCCCCTGGAGGCGGTTCATGTCGTAGCTGACGTGGACCCGGGCGTCGTGCGGGTCGCAGCCGGACAGCCGGAAGTTCCAGCAGGCCTGCGCCCCCGGCGACCGCGGCAGCACCGAGGCGTCGGTGTGCAGCACCGTCCGGTTGCGGGAGTAGAGGAAGGCGCCGAGCACCGACCGTTCGGCGTCCGTCGGGTCCGCCAGCAGCCGCAGCGCCTGGTCGGCGTGGACGGCGACGACCACCGAGTCGTAGGTGACGGCGCCGTCGGCGGTGCAGACGCGGACCCCGTCCGCGGTGCGCGCGAGGCCCCGCACGGGGGTGCCCGCCCGGACCGCGTCCGCACCGAGGTGCCCCCGCAACCGCTCGACGTACCGCGCCGAGCCGCCCTCGACCGTCCGCCGGCGCGGGGAGCCGCCCACCGAGAGCATCCCGTGGTGGGCCAGGAAGCGGAACAGGTACCGGGCGGGGTAGCGCAGCGCCGTGCGCGGCGGACAGGACCACACCGACGCCGCCAGCGGTACCGCGAAGTGGGCGGTGAAGTACGGTCCGAATCCGCACTCGCGCAGGAACTCGCCCAGGGTGACCTCCGCCGAGACGGCCGGGGTCGCCAGCAGCAGCCGGGCCTGCCGGTGGAACAGCGGCACCTGGGCCAGCATGCGCAGGTAGGCGGGCCGCGCCGCAGACCGGGGCCGGGCCAGCAGCCCGCGCGGACCCGCGTACTCCAGCCCGCAGCCCTCGCACCGCACCGAAAGGCTCATCGTGGTCGCCCGCGTGGCCACGCCCAGTTCCCCGAACAGCCGTAGGAGGTGGGGATAGGTCCGGTCGTCGTGCACGGCGAACCCGGAGTCCACCCCGCGCACGCGGCCGTCCCGGCCCGTCAGCGCATGGGTGTGGGCGTGGCCCCCCAGCCGGTCGTCGGCCTCGTACACGGTCACCTCGTGCGAGCGCGCCAGTACGTAGGCCGCCGTCAGCCCGGAGACGCCCCCGCCGACGACAGCCGTACGCGGCCGTGCTCGTCCTCGCTCGGTCATCGCGTCCTCCTTCCGGCGGTGGGTTCGGAGCCGGAAGGGGCGCGGATGGCCTCCCGATGCCCCGGGGGACGGCCCGTGCGCCGCCTGCGCCGCCTGCGCGTCCGGGCGTCACCGCGCCCGAGTGCATCCGCAGCCGCCCGCCGCGCGGAATCCCCTACGGAATGCCGAGCGCGAACCCGTGCGGAATCCTGTACGGGGGCACGGGAGCGGGGGCAGGAGAGCGGAGACGGCCATGACGGGACAGCGATGACGGGCGGCGGATCCCTGCACTGCCTGGTCACCGGGGCCACCGGCTACATCGGCGGCCGCTTGGTGCCGGAGCTGCTGGACGCCGGACACCGGGTGCGGTGCCTGGCCCGGACGCCGGAGAAACTGCGCGACCACCCCTGGGCGGGCCGCGCCGAGGCGGTGCGCGGCGACGTCACCGACCCCGGATCGGTCGCCGAGGCGATGCGCGGCATCGACGTCGCCTACTACCTCGTGCACGCCCTCGGCTCCGGCTCCGGCTTCGAGGACCGCGACCGCGCGGCCGCGCACGTCTTCGCCGAACAGGCCCGGGCGGCCGGGGTCCGGCGCATCGTCTACCTCGGCGGCCTCACCCCGGAGGGGATCCCGCGCCCGGAACTCTCCCCGCACCTGCGCTCCCGCGCCGAGGTCGGCGAGATCTTCCTCGCCGCCGCCGTACCGGCCACCGTGCTGCGCGCCGCCGTCATCATCGGCTCCGGCTCCGCCTCCTTCGAGATGCTGCGCTACCTGACCGAGCGGCTGCCCGTCATGGTCACCCCCAGCTGGGTCGGCACCCGCTGCCAGCCGATCGCCGTCCGCGACGTGCTGCGCTACCTCGTCGGCAGCGCCGGCATGCCGCCGGAGGTCAACCGGGCCTTCGACGTCGGCGGCCCCGACGTGGTCACCTACGAGGAGATGATGCGTCGCTACGCGGAGGTCGCGGAGCTCCCCAAACGGCTCATCATGCGGGTCCCGATGCTCACCCCCGGGCTCTCCAGCCACTGGATCGGCCTGGTCACCCCCGTCCCGAGGGCGCTGGCCCGGCCGCTCGCCGAGTCGCTGCGGCACGAGGTGGTCTGCCACGAGCACGACATCGCCGCCTACGTGCCGGATCCGCCCGGCGCCCCGCTCTCCTTCGACCGGGCCCTGGTGCTCGCCCTCCAGCGGGTGCGGGAGGCCAAGGTCACCACCCGCTGGTCCTCGGCCGGCGTCCCCGGCGCGCCCAGCGACCCGCTGCCCACCGACCCCGACTGGGCGGGCGGCAGCCTCTACACCGACCGGCGGGAGCTGCCCGTCGAGGCGTCGCCCGCCGCGCTGTGGCAGGTGGTCGAAGGCATCGGCGGGGACAACGGCTGGTACTCCTTCCCGCTGGCCTGGGCCGTACGGGGCTGGCTCGACCGGCTCGTCGGCGGGGTCGGCATCCGGCGCGGCCGCCGGGACGCGGCCAGGCTGCGGGTGGGCGACAGCCTCGACTTCTGGCGGGTGGAGGAGATCGAGCCCGGCGCCCTGCTGCGGCTGCGCGCCGAGATGCGGCTGCCCGGCCTGGCCTGGCTGGAACTGCATGCCGACCCCGACCCGGCGGACCGCCGGCGCTCGCGCTTCCGTCAGCGCGCGCTGTTCCATCCGCGCGGGTTGCTCGGCCACATGTACTGGTGGAGCGTGTCCCCCTTCCACGCCGTGGTGTTCGGCGGAATGGCGCGCAACATCGCCAAGGCAGCCGAGCGGCTGGAACGCGGGAGGCCGAAGGACGCATCCGTTCCGGCGGGCGGTGCCGAAGTACCCGGCGCGAGCAGTACCCCACAGCCCTGAGCCGGAGCGTGAACCCATGAACGTCGCGGTGGTCCTGTACACCTCCGACCTGCGCGTGCACGACCATCCGCCGCTGCGTGCCGCGCTGTCCTCGTGCGACCAGGTGGTCCCGCTCTTCGTCCGGGACCGGGCCATCGAGGAATCCGGGTTCGGCGCGCCCAACCGCCGGGCCTTCCTCGCCGACTGCCTCGCCGGGCTCGACGACGCACTGCGCGAGCGGGGCGGCCGCCTGGTGATCCGCTCCGGCGACGCCGTCCGGGAAGTGCTGGCCCTCGTACGCGAGTCGGACGCCGACGAGGTGCACATGGCGGCCGGGGTGAGCGCGTACGCCCATTCCCGCGAGGAACGGCTGCGCACCGCCCTGGAAGCGGAAGGCCGGCGGCTGTACGTGCACGACATGGTGGTGACGGCCGTGGCCCCCGGCGTGCTGCGGCCCGCCGCCGCCGACCACTTCTCCGTCTTCACCCCCTACCTGCGCCGCTGGACGGAGCAGCCCCCGCGTGCCGTCACGGCCGCCCCGCGCGCGCTGCGGGTGCCCGGCTCCGTGCGCTCCGATCCGGTGCCCGAGCGCGCCGCCGTCACCGGGATCTCCCCGGCCCTGGCGCGCGGCGGCGAACGCGAGGGCCGCCGGCTGCTGGCCGGCTGGCTGCGCTCGGGCGTCGACGGCTACCACGAGGCCCACGACGACCTGGCGGGCGACGCCACCTCCCGGCTCTCTCCCCACCTGCACTTCGGCACCGTCTCGGCCGCCGAGGCCGTCCAGCGGGCCCGTGCGGTCAAGGGCCCCGGCGCCGAGGCGTTCGTCCGGCAGCTGTGCTGGCGCGACTTCCACCACCAGGTGCTGGCCGCCCGCCCCGGCGCGGCCGCCCACGACTACCGCGCCCGGCACGACCGCTGGCGCGGCGGCCCCGAAGCCGAGGAGGAGATCCAGGCCTGGAAGGAGGGCCGCACCGGTTATCCGATCGTCGACGCGGCCATGCGCCAGCTGCGCCACGAGGGCTGGATGCACAACCGGGGGCGGCTGCTGGCGGCCAGCTTCCTCGCCAAGACCCTGTACGTGGACTGGCGGATCGGCGCCCAACACTTCCTGGACCTGCTCGTGGACGGGGACCTGGCCAACAACCAGCTCAACTGGCAGTGGGTCGCCGGTACCGGCACCGACACCCGGCCCAACCGTGTCCTCAACCCGGTCCGCCAGGGCCTGCGCTACGACCCCGACGGCGCCTACGTGCACCGCTGGGTGCCCGAACTCGCGGGGCTGCCCGCGCCCCGGGTGCACGAACCGTGGCGGCTGCCCGCGGCGGAGCGCGCCCGGTACGACTACCCCGGGCCGGTGGTGGAACTCGGCGACGGGCTCGCCCGTTTCCGGCAGGGGCGGGGGAGCGGGTGACCCCCTCGGGGCGCTCCGGCGCCCTATCGTGAGCGGGTGGACCCCGTGCCGCCCGCCGACCCCATTCCGCCCGCCGACCCCATTCCGCCCGCCGACCCCATTCCGCCCGCCGACCCCGTACCGCCCGCCGCCGGTCCGCCCCCGCTGCCCGCCGCCGCACTGAGTACCGGCGCCGTCGCCCGCCGCCTCGGGGTCTCGCCGACCACGCTGCGGTCCTGGGAGCGCCGGTACGCCATCGGCCCCGCCCGCCGCGAGGGCGGTCGGCACCGCCGCTGGACGCCCGCCGACATCGCCCGCCTGGAACTGATGTGCCGGCTCACCGCGCAGGGCGTTCCCCCCTCGGCGGCGGCCAGGGCCGCGCTCGGCGCAGCCCCCGGCAGCTCCGCGGCGGCCCGCCCGGCGGCCGGGAAGCCGGGCGGCCCCACCGCCCTTCCGCTCGGGGAGGTGCGGGCGGAATGCAGGGGGCTCGCACGGGCCGCCGTACGACTGGACGCGCCGGCGGTGGAGCACCTGCTGGACACCGCGCTGGCGGAGCTCGGCCCGGTCGCGGCGTGGGAGGAGGTCATCGCGCCGACCCTGCACGCCGTGGGCCGCAAATGGGCCTCGGCGGGGGAGCGTTACGTCGAGGTCGAGCACCTGCTGTCCTGGCACGTCTCCGGCGCCCTGCGCCGGCTGCGGCCCGCCCCCCGACGGCAGGGGGCGCCGCCCGTGCTCCTAGCCTGCGCCCCGGAGGAGCAGCACAGCCTGCCCATCGAGGCGCTGGCCGCCGCCCTCGGGGAACGGGGCCTGCCCGCCCTGATGTTCGGCCCGGCCCTGCCCGCCGAGGCGCTGCGCGAGGCCGTACGCCGCACGGGGCCGCGCGCCGCCGTGCTCTGGTCCCAGTCGGGCGGCACCGCGGACCGCGCCCTGGCCCGGGCGGTCGCCCGCATCGAATGGGGGCCGCACGGCGCCCGCGGACACTCGACGCTGCTGCTGGCGGGGCCCGGCTGGGGTACGCGGCCGCCCGGCCCGCGTACCGAGCGGCTGTTCGGCCTGCGCTCCGGCCTCGCCGTCATCGAGCGGCTCGTGACGGCGCCGGGTCCCCGAGCGACCGGCGCAGGACCTGCAACGCCCGGCGCATATGGCTCTTGACGGTGCCCAGCGGCAGCCCGGTGCGGTCCGCGATCTGGGACTGGGTCAGGTCCCCGTAGAACGCCAGCCACAGCACGCGCTGCTGGGCCGCGGGCAGCCGGGCCAGTTCGCCGAGCACCAGCAACCGGTCCAGCGCCTGTTCGGGCTCCGGCGGGGCGTGGGCGGCGGGGGACCGGATGTGTTCGTGCAGGGCGTGCGCGGCGGCCGCGGCGGCCCGGGTCCGCCGGGTCCGGGCCTCCAGCGCGTCGGCCACCTTGTGGCGGGTGATGCCCGTGAGCCAGGCGCCGAGTCCGCCGGGGCCGGGGCGGTACCGGCCCCGGCCGCGCCAGGCGGCGAGGAAGACCTGCTGGGTCACGTCCTCCGCCTCGCGCTCGTCGCCCAGCGCGCGCCGCGCGAGCGAGTGCACCAGCGGCCGCCAGCGGCGGTAGGCCGCCTCCATGGAGCGCTCGTCACCCGCCGCGAAAGCGGCCGCTATGCGGGCCTCCTGGGCCGGGCCGCCGCTCGGACGGGCCGCCCGGGCCCGCTCGTGGATCAGGTCGTCCATGGACCGAGCCTGGCCAGCGGGACCCGCCCGGCCAACTCGCATCGTTTCCGCAGCGAATCACGGCCCGTGGCGTACATGACACGCTCCGGTCACCCCGTCGGCGCGGTGGACCGTCTAGGGTCCAAGGATGAGCGACTTGTTGCTGGTGAGACACGGTGAGACGGCGTGGAGCGCCACCGGGCGGCACACCGGCCTGACCGACGTACCGCTGACCGCGCGCGGGGTCGAGGAGGCCATCTCCCTCGCCCCGTTCTTCCGGGACCGACATCCCGCCCTGGTCCTGACCAGCCCGCTGCGCCGGGCCGTGGCCACTGCGGAACTCGCCGGGCTGTCCGGCGGCACCACCGACCCCGACCTGCACGAATGGGACTACGGCGGCTACGAGGGCATCACCACGGCCGAGATCCGGCGGACCCGGCCGGAGTGGTCGCTGTGGACCGAGGGGGTCCCGCCCGGCGACGCGGAGCACCCCGGGGAGAACGCCGAGCAGGTCGGCGCCCGCGCCGACCGCGCGCTGGCCCGGGTCGACAAGGTGCTCCGCGAGGACCGGGGCGACGCCGTCGTCGTCGCCCACGGCCACTTCCTGCGCGTCCTCACGGCGCGCTACCTCGGCCTGGCCCCGCAGGACGGACGGCTGTTCCTGCTGCGCACCGGCACGGTCGGCGTCCTGTCCACCGAACACGGCCTGCCGGTCGTCGCCGGCTGGAACACCCGCCCCTGAGCCCGCCCGCGGCGCCGCCGCGCCGCGCCCGGCCGCCGGCCCGGGGCCGCAGCCCCGCCTCGCGCCCCGCCGCCCCGTACCCGAGCATGCGTATATGGCGCAGGACGGTAGGGGCGGCGGCGGTCAGGAGCAGCACACCGCGGAGGCCGACGCGGGGCTCAAGGCCGACGCGATCGGTTTCCTCGACGCACTCGTCATCGGCCTGAACTCCACCTCGCCCGCCTACTCGCTGGCCGCCGTCATCGGCCCCATCGTCGCCGTGGCCGGCATCTACGCGCCGGGCGTCATGCTGGCGTCCTTCGTACCGATGCTGCTGATCGCCGCCGCCTTCTACTACCTCAACAAGGTCGACCAGGACTGCGGGACCACCTTCTCCTGGGTGACCCGGGCCATGGGCCCCTGGGCGGGCTGGTTCGGCGGCTGGGCGATCACCATGACGGGCGTCCTCGTGATCGGTTCGCTCGCGGACGTCGCGGTGCGCTTCGGGCTGCTCGCCGCCGGCCTCGACGGCCTCGCCGGGAACGAGGTGGTCCGCCAGACGCTCGCGGTCGTCGTCATCCTGGCCATGACCGCCGTCTGCGTCATCGGCACCGAGATGTCCGCCCGGCTCCAGGACGTGCTGATCCTGGCCCAGGTGTTCTTCCTCCTGGTCTTCGCGGTGGTCGCCCTCTACCGCGTCTACGCGGGCACCAGCAGCCTCGACGCGATGGAACCGTCCGTCGACTGGCTCAACCCGTTCGGAGCCGGCAGCGCCGCGCTCACCGGCGGACTGCTGCTCGGCGTGTTCATCTACTGGGGCTGGGAGTCCGCGGTCAACCTGACCGAGGAGGTCGAGGACTCCGCCACCGCGCCCGGCAAGGCGGGCATCTGGTCGACCGTCGTGCTGCTGGTGACCTACCTGTCCGTCGGGTACGCCGTCGTCGCCTACGCCGGGACCGGGTTCCTGGCGCAGAACGCGGGCGAGGAGGAGGCCGTCTTCGGCGTGCTCGCGCACGAGGTGATGGGCGGCTGGGACTGGGTGGTGCTCCTCGCGGTCTGCACCTCGGCGCTCGCCTCCACCCAGACCACGATCATCCCCGCCTCCCGCACCGCCCTGTCGATGGCCCGTCGGCACGCGCTGCCGCCGTCGCTGGCGCGCATCCACCCCCGGTTCCAGACCCCGGACGTGAGCACCTGGTGGGTGGCCGGCATCGCCATCGGCTGGTACCTCGTGGTCAACCAGATCAGCGAGAACGCCCTCCTCGACTCGCTCACCGCGCTCTCGCTGCTCATCGCCTTCTACTACGCGCTCACCGGCCTGGCCTGCGCCGTCTACTACCGGCGCCACCTGCTGGAGAGCCCGCACAACTTCCTGCTCATCGGGGTCGGCCCGGTCGTCGGCGCCGGACTGCTGGCCTGGCTGCTGGTGGAATCCGTCAACGACATGTCGGATCCGCGGAAGTCGGCCGGGGGCGTCTCCTGGCTGGGCATCAGCCCCCCGCTGCTGATCGGGATCGGCATCGCCGTCGTCGGAGTGCTGGTCATGTGTTTCTGGCGGATCCGGGACGGGCGTTTCTGGCAGGAGCGGCGCGGGGTGGCCGACCCGGCGCTCGTCCCGGGCCGGCACCGGCGGTCGCCCTGAGGGCGTGGACCGGGAAAGGGAGGAGTACGCGATGTCCGTGGTCCTGGGGTACGACGAATCGCCCGGCGCGGAACGGGCCCTGCGGGTCGCCCTGGAGGTCGCCGCCGCCTTCGGCGAGCCCCTCGTCCTCGTCTTCGGCGCGGCCGCGCCGGGGCCCGGCGGGGAGGAGTACCGGGCCCACCGCGAAGCCGTCCGCCAGGCCGGCCGCAGTGCCCTGGCCCGGGCCGTCGCGGCCGCCGACGAGGCGGGCGTCCCCTCGGCGGTCGAGGTGGCCGACGAGAAGCCGGCCCAGGCCCTCCTCGACGCCGCCGAGCGCCACGGGGCGCGGGTCATCATCGTCGGCACCTGGGGCGACAGCCCCATCCGCGGCGCGCTCCTCGGCTCGACGCCGCACAAACTGCTGCACCTGTCACCGGTACCGGTGCTGTGCGTGCCGACGGAGCAGCCGGTGTAGGGGATCCGGCGGATCAACGCCGGGGCCGGGTGAGGAACGGGCCAACGCGGCCGCGCAGTTATCGGTTCGGTCACCGAACTGATGCGGTAGGGTGCGGACATGACGCTGCCACGCGACTACCGCGGTCAGGCCTGCTCGCTCTCCCGCGCGATGGAGGTCGTCGGAGAGCGCTGGACCCTGCTGATCGTGCGCGACGCCTTCTTCGGGGTGCGGCGGTTCGGCGACTTCGCCGCCCATCTCGGCATCCCGCGCGCCGTCCTCACCGACCGGCTCGCCCTCCTCACCGAGGCCGGAGTGCTGGCCCGGGTGACCGAGGGGGCGCCGCGGGAGGGGTACGTACTCACCCCCAAGGGCATCCGGCTCTGGCCGGCCGTCCGGGCCCTGTCCCAGTGGGGCGAGGAGCACCGCCCCGCTCCCGGCGGTCCCCGCCGCGTGTTCCGGCACGCCACCGATGACGCGCCCGTCGGCGAGGACGGCCGCTGCGCGGACTGCGGAGCGGCCGTGGACGTCGCGGAACTCCTCGTCGCACCCGGCCCGGGACTGCCCGCACCGTCCGCCGCCGACGACCCCGTCACCGCGGCCCTGCACCGGCCCCACCGGCTGCTGCGGCCGATACCCCTCACGAAAGGATCCCGGGCATGAGAATCCTGACGGTCGGCGCCGGCGCCACCGGCGGTTACTTCGGCGCCCGCCTCGCCCAGGCCGGACAGGACGTCACCTTCCTCGTCCGGCCCCGGCGGGCCGCGGCCCTGACCGCGCGCGGACTGCGCGTCACGGGACTCGGGGAGGAACTCGTCCTGCGGCCCCCGCTGGTGACGGCCGATGCGCTGGAGGGCAGCTACGACCTGGTCCTGCTGTCGGTGAAGTCGACGGCGCTCGACCAGGCGGTACGCGACCTCGCCCCGGCCGTGGGCCCCGGCACCGCGATCGTGCCGCTGCTGAACGGCATGGCCCATCTCGACCTGCTGGCCCACCACTTCGGCGCGGGGGCCGTACTCGGCGGCGTGGCCAAGGTGGTCACCACCCTGGACGAACACGGCGACATCGTCCGCATGGCCCCGCCCTCCGCGGTCCTCACCGGGGAGCGCGACGGCCGGCCCTCCGCCCGCGTCGAGGCCGTCCGGGCCCTGCTCGGCGGCGCGGGCATCGACAGCCCCGAAGTCCCCGACATCGTCGCCGCCATGTGGCACAAGTGGGTCTTCATCACCACCCTCGCCGCCGTGACCTGCCTGATGCGCGGATCCGTGGGCGAGGTCAGCGCCGCTCCGGGCGGCCCCGAACTCGCCCGGGCCGTCCTCGCGGAGGCCGCCTCCGTCGCCGCCGCGGCGGGACACCCCGTCCCCGCGGGCGAACTGGACGCCACCGCCCGCACCGTGACCGCGCCCGGCTCACCGCTCACCCCCTCGATGTACCGGGACCTGCTCGCCGGCCGCCCGACCGAGGTCGAGCACGTCTTCGCCGACCTGACCACCCGCGCCCGCGCCCTGAACGTCCCCACGCCCCTCCTGGACCTGGCCACGCTCCACCTCCGCGTGGCCCAGGCGCGGGGCGGCCGCTGAGCTCACTCGGCGATTTCCGTGCGCTCCCACCACTCGTAGACGGGAACCCGGCCCTGCGGGGCGTCCCGGAACCGGGAGGTGGCCCTGAAGTGCTCGTACCCGCCGCGGTGCGCCACCTTCACGTCCTCGCCCGGTGCGGGGGCCGGGACAAGACGCTCCGGAAGATCGTCCGGGCCGCCCTCGAGGGCCGCCGTGGTCGCCATGGTCGTCATGGGACCAGTCTCGCCACCCGCCCGGCCCCGCGCACCTCGGCGGGCCGCCGACCGGCCCGGCGGGCAGAATTGAAGGGGCCGCCCGAGCCCGCCGCACGGGCGCCGGACAGCCACCCCGCGCGCGGCGCACAGAAGGGGGCAGCGATGCCACCGGACCGGGAAGGGGGCGGCGAGCCGGATCCCGGCCCCCTCTGGTCGGAACCCGGCTCGCTGCTGGAGCACGTCCCGGTCGCCGTCCTCGGCATCGACGACGCCGACCGGATCTGCTATTGGGGTCCCGGCGCGCGCGGCCTGTTCGGCCACGAGGCCCCGGCCGTACTGGACCGGCCCGCGGCGGTGCTCTTCCCGGACCCCGGCGCGGCCCCCCTGCTCGCCGAGCGCGCCCGCACCCTCGGGTACTGGCGCGTCCGGATGCCCGCGCTCCACCTGGACGGCTCGGTGTTCGACTGCGGCTTCCGGGTCTTCCCGCTCACAGGCAGCACGGGCCGCTCCGTGGTGCTGGCCCTGGCGAGCCGGAGCGTCGAGCTGGACCGGGTCAAGACCAACCTGGCCTTCCTCGACGCGCTCTTCGAGACCTGCCCGATCGGCCTGGTCCTGCTCGACGAGGAACTGCGCTACGTCCACCTCAACCAGGCCCTCGCCGACATGGACGGCATCCCCCTGGCCGACCACATCGGCCGCCGGATGACGGACATCATGCTCACCTCCGACGCCGGGGAGTACGAGCGCCTGCTGCGGGCCGTCGCCCGGGAGGGCCGGACCGTGGTGGACACCCTCGTCGGACTGCGCACCCCCGGCCACCCGGACCGCGACCAGGTGCGGTCGGTGAGCCTGTTCCCGCTGAGCGGTGCGGTCGGCACCCGGCGCGGGGTGGGCGGCCTGCTGGTGGACGTCACCGACCGGGAACGGGCCATCATGGAGGCCACCGCGGCCCGGCAGCGGCTCGCGCTCCTGGACCGCGCCGCCGCCCGCATCGGCACCACCCTGGACCTGAACGTCACCGCGCGCGAGCTGGTCGAGGCGGTGGTCCCGGAGTTCTGCGACGCCGCCGTGGTGGAACTGGTCCAGTGGATGCACGAGCCGGAGGTCTTCGATCCCCGGCTGCCGCTCGTCACCCACCGGATCGCGCACGGCACCACCCTGCCCCCGCCCGCCGGGGAGCTGGTGGGCGGCCTGGAGCAGGTCACGTACCCGCCCGGCTCCAGCATCCACGCGATGCTCGAAACCGGCCGCCCGCTCTGCGTCGCGGTGAACGAAGAGTTCGTGACCAGCACCGTCGCCCACCAGGAACGCGCCCGGCTGCTCCTGGGCAGCGGCATCGAGGGCATCCTCATGGCACCGCTCGTCGCCCGCGGCACCGTCCAGGGAATCACCATGTTCGGCCGCTCCGCCGCCCGCCCGGCCTTCGCCGAGCCCGACCTCAGTCTCGCGGGCGAGCTGGCCTCGCGCGCCGCCCTGTGCCTGGACAACGCCCGCCTCTACGGCCGGGTCCAGGACATCGCCCTCACCCTCCAGCGCGCGCTGCTGCCCAGCGCCCCCGTCTCCGGCCCGCACGCCGACATCGCCCACCGCTACCTGCCCGGCAGCCGGGGCACCGAGGTCGGCGGCGACTGGTACGACGTCATCCCGCTGCCCGGCGACGAGCTCGCCCTGCTCGTCGGGGACGTGATGGGCCACGGCGTCCCGGCCGCCGCCGCCATGGGCCGGCTCCGCATCACCGCCAAGACGCTCGCCCGGCACACCCGCGACCCCGAAGCCCTGCTCACGGAACTCGACGACTGCGCGCAGGAGGCCGGCATCGAACTCGCGACCTGCCTGTACATCCGCTACGACCCCCACACGGGCCACGCGCGCGTCGCCAGCGCCGGACACCCCCCGCCCCTGCTGCGCCACCCCGACGGAACCGTGGAGAGGATCGGCGACGTCCTGGGCGTCCCGCTCGGGGTGGGCGGCGTGCCGTTCCGCTCGACCGGGACGCGGATCCCCGACGGCGCCGTCGTCGCCCTCTACACCGACGGGCTCGTGGAAGCCCGCGGCCAGGACATCGACACGGGCATCGACGCCCTGTGCGCCCAGCTGCGCGCCCCCGTGGACTGCCTGGAGCAGGCGGCGGACCGCATCCTCGCCAACCTGCTGTCCGAGCCGGCGACCGACGACACCGTCCTCGTCCTCGCCCGGCTCCGCCGGGCCCCGCCCGCGGGGCCACAATGAGAGGGGCGGGTCCCCCGCGGGCGCCGGAGAGGCGGAACCGATGCCGTACGCAGCCGTCAGCGCACTGAGCCACGCCGGGCTGCTGCGCGAGCACAACGAGGACAGCCTGGTGATCGGGCCCTGGACGCTGTGCGCCACCGAGACCCGCAACCCGCAGCTGCTGGTGTTCCCCCTGGGTGCGCCGCTCGTCGTCGCGGTCGCCGACGGCATCGGCGGGCAGCCGGCCGGCGAGGTGGCCAGCGCGCTCGTCGTACGGCGGCTCGCGGAGCTCGGTCCGTCGCTGGACGGCGAGGAGGCCGTCCGCGAGGCGCTGGAACGGTGCAACCGCGCGGTGTACGAAGCCGCCGAGCGCGCCCCGGAGCTGGCCGGCATGGGCACCACTGTCGCCGGTGCGGTCGTCCTGCCCGATTCCCTGCTGACCTTCAACGTCGGCGACAGCAGGGTCCTCGACGCCTCGGACGGGGCGCTGCGCCAGATGAGCGTCGATGACAGCCCCCCGCTTCCGGCGGGCCGCCGGACCACCTCCCTGATCACCCAGGCCCTCGGCGGCGCCCGTGGCTTCCAGGCCGTCACGCCGCACGTCCGTACGTCCCCGCTCGCCGTCGGCGGCCGCTACCTGATCTGTACGGACGGGCTGACCGACCCGGTTCCCCAGGAGGTCCTGGACGGGCTGCTGCGGGACCACGACGACGGGCGCGCCGCCTTCGAGCTGTGGAAGGCCGCCATCGACGCCGGAGGGCCGGACAACATCACCCTGGCACTGCTGCGCATCGGTGAGGCATGACCGACTGGTCCGTTGGCATCCAATGGCCGGAAGAACGCCACATCGGCAATACCAATGGCCCAGCGTCCCTGGGCTCGGTTGAGCCAGTGGGCCCCCGGATGGTTATCTGTGTCGTATCCATGCAACTGACGGCGCCACGCAGCGCCGGACGGCAACGACGCCGCTCCGGACCGTGGCGCCTTCGCCGTGCCCGTACGCCGCCCACCACCCCGGGCGGCCAGCGGGCCCGGCGCGCACCATCGCGAGGGGGGCGGCACACCGCCGTGAAGAGGATGTTCGTGGCTCCGGATCCGGGGCTGATGAGACTGCGGAACTCGCTGCGCGCGGTCGTCGGCGTGGGGCTCGCCGTCGCCGCGGCCCAAGCCGTGGGGCTCTCGCTGACCGCCTCCATCACCGGGGGACTGGCCGCCCTGCTCGCGCTGTTCACCGTGCTCGACCCGACCGTGCGCGCCCAGCGGGAGACCACCGTCCTGCTGCCCGCCGCCGGATTCCCCGTCCTCGCCCTGGCCACCGCCCTGCACGGGCTGCCCCTCGCCCGCGACCTCGCCTTCCTCGCCGTCGTCTTCGCCGGTGTCTACGCCCGCCGCTGGGGGCCGCGCGGCCACGCCCTCGGCGTCTTCGCGTTCATGAACTTCTTCATCACCCAGTTCCTGCACGCGGTGCCCGCCCAGCTGCCCGAGCTGTTCGCCGCCGTCGGGCTGGCCCTGCTCGCGGCCGGCGCCGCCCGGTTCGTGCTCTGGCCCATCGAGCGCCGCACACCGCCCCCCGCCGCCCCGCCCGGGCTGCCCGGGACCGGGCTGGCCCGGCCCACCACCCGGCAGGCCTTCCAGGCCACCGCCGCGTGCGCCTTCGCGCTCGGCATCGGCCAGGCCCTCTCCGAAGACCGCTGGTACTGGGCGGTGGGCACCGCCTGGTGGATCTTCGTGAACACCGCCTCGCGGGGCGAGACCCTCGTGCGAGGCTTCCGCCGGGTCGTCGGGACCGTCACCGGGATCGCCGCCGGACTGCTGGTCGCCGTACCGCTGCACGGCGCGCCGGTACCGACCGCCGCGCTGGTCGCCGTATGCGTCTTCGGGATCTTCTACACCGCCGCGCCGTCGTACTCGTGGATGATGTTCTTCGTCACCGTGATGGCCGGTCTGCTCTACGGGCTCCTCGGCGTGCTGCACCCCGGCCTGCTCCTGTTGCGCTTCCAGGAGACCGCCATCGGCGCGCTGGGCGCCGCGCTCGCCGTGGTGCTGGTGCTCCCCGTCACCACGCACGCCGCCAACGACGCCTGGATCCAGCGCGCCCTGCACTGCGTACGGGCCTCCACGGCGGCGTCCCTCGACCGCCTCGCCGGTCACCCCGACGCCGACCCGGCCCCGCACGCCGCCGAACTCGAACTGCTGCTGGGCCGGGTCCGGATGGCACTCGCGCCCCTGGTGCACCCGCTGAGCCCGCTGCGCGCCCGCAAGGCCCGCGCGCGGCAGGTGCTGGAACTGCTCGACGCGTGCGCGCGGGAGGTGCGGGGCCTGGTGGCCGTCGCCGCCGATCCGCAGGCCTCGCACGACGCCCGGCTCGCCGCCGCGTGCTGGCGGGTCGAGTCGGCGGTGGAAGCGCTGACCGCGCCGCATGCGGGCAACCACCCCGTCGTTCCGGCGACCGCCCCCGCCCCGGCGGAGCCGGTCCTCGCGCACCTGCACGGCCTGGAGCACGCCCTCGTGGCACTGCACGTCCCGCTGCGGACCCACCCGCGCGCCCCGCTCGTCGTCAGCGCCTGACCCCCGGCGCCGGCCGGGCTCGAACAGGCGCGCATACTAGGCCCCTTGCAGATCCGCCTCCCGGCCGGCCCCCGGAGACCACCCGGAGGAGTGTTCCGGCCGTCACCCGCCCGCGCCGCTGACCTGCCCCGTGTACAACGGGTGATGTTCACAGCACATTCATTCGGCATGTACAGGGTGGATCTGAACGGACAGGGGGTAACGGCCCGGAATGGAAATTCTTGAACAGCGCTCGGACACCGCTCAGGTGTGGGAAGCCGCCGAGGAGTTCATCCGGCTCTTCCACCGCGAGAACCCGGAAGCCGGAGATCCGCAGGCCCGGCTGGCGGCCGTGCGCGCCGAACTCGACGGGACCGGAACCTACCGGCACACCGAGGCCGAACTCGTCCACGGCGCCCGGGTGGCCTGGCGCAACAGCAACCGCTGCATAGGCAGGCTCTACTGGAACTCGCTGCGGGTCCGCGACCGCCGCGAGCTCACCGACGCCGACTCCATCGCCGAGGAGTGCTTCGCGCACCTGCGGGAAGCCACCAACGGCGGCCGGATCCGGCCCACCATCACGGTCTTCGCCCCCGACGCCCCGGACCGCCCGGGACCGCTCATCTGGAGCGAGCAGCTCATCCGCTACGCCGGGTACGGCGACCACCCCTCCATAACCGTCGGCGACGCCCGCAGCGCCCCGCTCACCAGAGCCCTGCTCGACCTCGGCTGGCCGGGCGGTCCCGGCACCCCCTTCGACCTCCTGCCGCTCGTCGTCCAGGGCGTCGACGACAAGCCCCGCTGGTTCGACACCCCGGCCGACGCCGTGCTGGAGGTGCCGATCCGCCACCCCGACGGTCCCGACCACTGGGACGACTGGGGCCTGCGCTGGCACGCCGTCCCCGCCATCTCCAACATGTGCCTGGAGATCGGCGGCATCCACTACCCGGCCGCGCCGTTCAACGGCTGGTACATGGGCACCGAGATCGGCGCCCGCAACCTCGCCGACACCGACCGGTACAACCTGCTTCCCGCTGTTGCCCGCAGGATGGGCCTCGACACCTCCAGCGACCGCTCGCTCTGGAAGGACCGCGCCCTGGTGGAGCTGAACCGGGCGGT
The DNA here is from genome assembly GCF_055567555.1 of Streptomyces sp. NPDC026522. Lineage (NCBI taxonomy): Bacteria > Bacillati > Actinomycetota > Actinomycetes > Kitasatosporales > Streptomycetaceae > Streptomyces > Streptomyces sp. NPDC026522. The sequence continues at coordinate 276,227 of NZ_JBVHQF010000007.1, read as the reverse complement.
CCTGCACTCCTTCGACGAGGCCGGGGTGAGCATCTCCGACCACCACACCGAGTCCCGGCGGTTCCTCTCGCACCTGGAGCGCGAGGAGCGCAAGGGCCGCCAGGTGGGCGCCGACTGGTCCTGGATCGTGCCGCCGATCTCCGGGGCGGCGACCCCGGTCTTCCACCGCACGTACGAGGACCGGCCGAGCAGCACCACGTACGTCCACCACGCCGCGGCCCACGAACGGGCCAAGGGACGGGACTTGGTCTAGACCTTCTGTTACCGTCGTTGCGACCGGATCCGGGACGGCGGAACGAGGCACCTGTGGATGGCGCGCGCAGCACGGACCAGGGCGGCGGACACCGGGCCTACATCGGCTCGTTCACCTCGGGGGGCGGCCGCGGCATCACCACCGCGGCCGTGGATCCGGCCACCGGGGCGCTGACGCCCCTGGCGGTCACCGGGACGGCCGAGAACCCGTCGTGCCTCGTCCTCGCCCCGGACCGGGGCGTGCTCTACGCCGTGAGCGAGGCCGAACACGGTGCGGTCGCCGCCTTCCTGACCGGCGCCGACGGGCTGACCGCCCACGGCTCGCCCGCCCCGGTCGGCGCATCGGGCCCCACCCACCTGAGCCTCGCCGGTCGGCGCCTGCTCACCGCCAACTACACCTCGGGCAGCGTCAGCAGCCTCCCGCTCGACGCGGAAGGCATCCCCTCCGGGCCGCCGGCCGTCGTGGCCCACCAGGGGTCGGGGCCCGACACGGAACGCCAGGAGGGGCCGCACGCCCACCACGTGACGCCCGACCCGAGCGGCCGCTGGGTGCTCAGCGTGGACCTCGGGACCGACTCCGTACGGGTGCACGCCCTCGACCCGGCCGAAGGCGGCCCGCGCCCGCACGCGGAGACGAAGCTGCGGGCCGGCTCCGGACCGCGCCACCTCGCCTTCCACCCGGACGGGGAGACGGTCTACGTCCTGCACGAGCTGGAGCCGGTGCTCACCGTCTGCCGCTGGGACGCGCGGGAGGGGCGGCTGGAACCGGCCACGGAGGTTCCGGTGCTCTCCGGGGACGCCCCGGCGGGCACCCGGCCGTACCCCTCGGTCGTCGCCGTCTCGCCCGACGGCCGGTTCGCGTGGGCGGCCGTACGGGGCGTCAACACCATCGCCGCCTTCTCCCTCGCCGACGGGCCGGCCAAACCCCGTCTCACCGGGAGCGTGGACTGCGGCGGCAGCTGGCCGCGCGACCTCGTGGTGGATCCCGCGGGGCGCAGGCTGTACGTGGCCAACGAGTGGTCCGGTGACGTCACCTGGTTCGACCTGGACCCGCTGACCGGCGAACCGCGGGCGGCCGGCTCCATCGAGGTGCCGGCCGCCGCCTGCGTGGTCTTCGGGCCGTAGCCCCGGACGCACGAGGGGCCCGCGGCGCGCCGGTGACGGCGGTCCGCGGGCCCCTCGTCGTGCGGGGAGCCGATCAGTGGGCGGAGGCGCCCAGGGCGATCCCGAGGGCCGCGCTGTACTGCGCGACGGCCAGCTTGCCGAGCGCCGGGTAGGCCCCGAGCACCTCGGCGGTGGCGCAGTCGGCCTCCTTGCACGCGGTGTCCAGCAGCCCCTCGGCCGCCTCCGGGCCGATCAGGTACGGCGCCAGGGCGAGCTGCGTCGAGCCCTCGGCGCGCAGCTGCTCGGCGATCGAGGCCACCGAGCCCTCCTGGTCCAGCGCGGCGGCCTTCACCGGCACCGCGAGGCGTGCGGCCAGCAGCATGCCGGTGATCCCGGCGGCCTGGACGGCCTCCTCGCCGCCGGTGGTGGCCAGGATGATGCCGTCGGCGGCGGTGGTGACGGTGAACAGCCGGGCCCGGTCGGCGCGGGCCAGCCCCGCCTCCGAGAGCCGCACGTGCAGCCCCTCGGCGAGCAGCGGGTGCGGACCGAGTACGTCGGCCAGCTCGGCGGCTGCCGATGAGTCCATCAGCGCCTGGCGGACGCGGCGCAGCAGGTCGCCGTCCGGGCCGACCAGCAGGGGCACGACCACGGCGTCCGGACCGGTGGCCGCGGGCACCTCGTGGCCGGCGGCGCGGGCGAACTCGGCGCGCGCGGCGCGCTCCTGCGCGACGGCGGTGAGCACACCGGACAGCGACGGGAACTCGGCGCCCTCGGAGTCGTCACCCTCCAGGTAGCCGATCCGGCCGTCCAGGCCGGGCAGCTCGGAGCGGCCGATGCTCAGGATCTCTTCCGCGAGCCCGCGCGAGGCGGCCGAAGGGGCACCGGGCACGGCGAGCACCAGCGCGGGCGCGCCCTCGGGCGCCACCGCGGGCTCGGGGCGGCGGTGCCGTCCGGCAGGGCGGGGTCGCGGCATTCGTACGGGCAGGCCATTTGCGGGCCCAGTGGGGGAGCTCATGGCGCCGCATGCTACTGGTTTATCGGAACCGGTTGTTCAAGCAGGGTCATTTCCGGCGGCTTCTGTCCGTATTTATCCGCTGAATGTGAGACACGGTCGGCTGTACAGGCCACGTATTGGCCGGAACGGTTCAACCGGCCGTCGGCAGGCGCCAGTCCACCGGAGCCGCGCCCTGGCGCGCCAGCAGGTCGTTCACCTTGCTGAACGGCCTGGAGCCGAAGAAGCCGTTGGCGGCCGACATCGGGGAGGGGTGCACGGACTCGACGGCCGGCAGCTCGCCGAGCAGCGGGCGCAGGTTCCGGGCGTCCCGGCCCCACAGCACCGACACCAGCGGCTTCCCGCGCGCGGCCAGCGCGCGGATCGCCTGCTCGGTGACCGCCTCCCAGCCCTTGCCGCGGTGGCCGCCGGTCTTGCGCGGGGCGGTGGTGAGCGCCCGGTTGAGGAGCAGCACGCCCTGGCGGGTCCACGGCGTCAGGTCGCCGTTCGCCGGCCGGGGCACACCGAGGTCCGCGTGCAGCTCGCGGAAGATGTTGTCCAGGCTCGGCGGCCACGGGCTGACCTCGGGCGCGACGGAGAAGGACAGGCCCATCGCGTGGCCCGGCGTCGGGTAGGGGTCCTGCCCGACGATCAGCACCTTGACCTCGTCGAAGGGCTGCTGGAAGGCGCGCAGCACGTTCGCTCCGGCCGGCAGGTACGTTCTGCCCGCCGCGATCTCGGCGCGCAGGAAGTCGCCCATCGCGGCGACCTGCGCCGCCACCGGCTCCAGAGCCCGGGCCCAGCCCGGCTCGACGATCTCGTTCAACGGTCGTGCTGCCACGGGCAGTCACTCTACTGGCCCATCCGCCGCCCTATCGACGCAGGACCGCCGCCCGCACGCACAGGACGTCCGGCAGGTGCTCCGCCAGCAACTGCCAGCTGTCCCCGTCGTCATGGCTGGCGTACAGCTCGCCGTTGCGGTTGCCGAAGTAGATGCCCGCCGGATCCGCGTCGTCCGTGCAGAGCGCGTCCCGCAGTACCGTCCCGTAGTGGTCCTCGGGCGGCAGGCCCTTCGACAGCGGTTCCCAGCTCGCCCCCGCGTCCCGGGTGCGGAAGACCCGGCAGCGGTGCCCGGCCGGGACCCGGTCGGAGTCGGCGTTGAGCGGGAAGACGTAGGCGGTGTCCCGGCGGTGCGGGTGGGCGGCCACCGTGAAGCCGAAGTCGGACGGCAGCCCGGCGCCGATGTCGGTCCAGGCGTCGCCCGCGTCGTCGCTGCGGTAGACCCCCCAGTGGTTCTGGAGGTAGAGCCGGTCCGGGTCGGCGGGATCCCGGGCGATCTTGTGGACGCACTGCCCGAACTCGGGCTGCGGATCGGGCAGGAACACCGCGGATACCCCGTGGTTGGCCGGGATCCAGCTGGCGCCGCCGTCCTTCGTGCGGAAGACGCCGGCGGTGGAGACGGCCACCGTGACCGCCTGCGGGTCGGCCGGGTGGGTGATCACCGTGTGCAGGCCCTCGCCGCCGCCGCCCGGCACCCAGCGCGAGCGGGTGGGGTGCTCCCACAGGGCGCGGACCAGTTCGAAGGATTCGCCGCGGTCGGTGGAGCGGAAGAGCGCCGCCGGTTCCGTACCGGCGTAGACCACGTCGGGGGCCTCCGGCCCGGCGGGCTGGAGCTGCCAGACCCGCTCCAGCGAGGCGCCGGTGTCCCGCGGGAACCTGACGGCCGCGGCGGCCGGCTCGCGCCAGGTGGCGCCCAGGTCGTCGGAGTGGAAGACGGACGGCCCCCAGTGCGAGCTGTCGCCGCCCGCCAGCAGCCGTGGTGCGGGGCCCCGTAGGTCGATGGCGACTGCGGACACCGCCTGGGCGTTGAAGTGGGGCCCGTCGAACTCCCAGGCGCCGGCCTCCCCCCGCCGGCCGATGAACAGCCCCTTGCGGGTACCAGCGAGCAGTAGCACGTCGGACATGGCCGACACCTCCGGACGTTCTTGTCCTTCACGGCAGCTTTCCGGCCAGTGTGCACCCGGCCGCTGACAGTGGCGCGCAGCGGCGGTGCGGCGCGGGGAGCGAGGGGGCGCGGCGACAGGTACTACGAGAGGTCTCGTAGTACGAGGACATTCGTAGTACGGTGATCCTCGTACTTGCCGCCGAGTCCCGGCGCGCGTCCCCGGTCACCCCTGGAGAGCCTGATGAGTGCAGCCCCCGCCGCCTTCGCCGCCTTGTTCCAGCCCTACACCGTGCGATCGGTGACCATCCCGAACCGCGTGTGGATGGCCCCGATGTGCCAGTACAGCGCCGAGCCCGCCGGCCCCGGCGCGGGCGTGGCCAACGAGTGGCACGTCGCCCACTACGCGGCCCGTGCCGTCGGCGGCACCGGCCTGATCATCCAGGAGGCCACCGCCGTCTCCCCGGAGGGCCGGATCAGCCCCTACGACCTGGGCCTCTGGAACGACACCCAGGCCGGGGCGCTGCGCCCGATCACCGCCTTCATCAAGGCGCAGGGCGCCGTCCCGGGCATCCAGATCGCCCACAGCGGCCGCAAGGGCTCCACCGAGCGCCCCTGGAAGGGCGGCCGGCCGGTCGGGGCCGAGGGGCACGGCTGGCAGCCCCTCGCCCCCAGCCCGGTGCCGTTCGCCGAAGGCGACCCCGTACCGCACGAGCTGACGAGGGAGGAGATCCGCACGCTCGTCGGCCAGTTCGCCGACGCCGCCCGGCGCGCGCTGGAGGCCGGCTACGAACTCCTGGAGATCCACGGCGCCCACGGCTACCTCATCGGCGAGTTCCTCTCCCCGTACAGCAACCGGCGCACCGACGAGTACGGCGGCTCCTTCGAGAACCGCACCCGCCTCGCCCTCGACGTCGTGGACGCCGTACGGGCGGTGTGGCCGGAGGAACTGCCGCTGTTCTTCCGGATCTCCGCCACCGACTGGCTGGCGGAGCGGGGCTGGACCGCCGACGACACCGTCCGGCTGGCCGGACTGCTGCGCGAGCACGGCGTGGACCTGCTGGACGTCTCCACCGGCGGACTCGCCCCGCACGCCGAGATCCCGGTCGCCCCCGGCTACCAGGTGCCCTTCGCGGCGCAGGTCAAGCGCGAAACCGGCCTGCCGACGGCCGTGGTGGGGCTGATCACCGAGCCCGCCCAGGCGGAGAAGATCCTGGCCAACGGCGAGGCCGACGCGGTCCTGCTCGGCCGTGAACTGCTGCGGGACCCCTACTGGGCCCGGCGCGCCGCCGTCGAACTGGGCGTGGAGCCCCGTACGCCCGCCCCCTACCACCGGGCCTGGTGAACCGCGGGCGGCGTCGATCGCCGCCCGCCCGGCCCGACGTGTCCTACGATGGATCTCGTACCTCGGTGTCCGAGCGCGCCGCGCGGAGCCGACCGAGCCGACCACGTGTACGAAACGAGCGAGCGAGTGGAGGAGCAGATGCCGGAACCGGCCGCCCCCACTCGCCCGCTCGCCCACCCCGAGACCGCCGAGATCCGGCTGGAGGGCGTCCTGCACGCCCTCTCAGACCCGGTCCGGCTGTCCATCGTGCGGGAACTTGCCGCGGCCACCGAGGAACTGGGCTGCTCCACCTTCCTGCTGCCGGTCACCAAGTCCACCACCACGCACCACTTCCGCGTGCTGCGCGAGGCCGGCGTCGTCCGCCAGACCTACCGGGGCACCACCAAGCTGAACGGCCTGCGCCGCGCCGACCTGGAAACCCTCTTCCCGGGCCTGCTGGACACCGTCCTCGCGGCGGCCACCGCCGAAGCGGCCCGGCTGACCGGACCGGCCGCCCGTTCCTGAGCGCTACGTTCCCGCCGCACCCAGCAGGCCGGCCCAGTCCGGGATCTTCACCGAGCCGCGGCCCAGGGAGCGGCCCAGATCGGCCTCCGCCGTCTCGATGGCCAGCCAGCCGGGCCACCGCACCGGCCGCAGGCCCGCCGCGCGCAGGACGTCCAGCGGGTCCTGCGCCAGCTCCCGGGCGGCCAGTACCCCCGCGTCCTGGAGCAGCGAGGACGCCGTCTCCTTGGCGCACGGCCGGTTGGTGCCGATCACCCCGGTCGGGCCGCGCTTGATCCAGCCCGCGACGTATTCGCCGACCGAGGCCCGGCCCCCGCGCAGCACCCGGCCCGCCGCGTGCGGGACGGTGCCCGTCGCCGGGTCGAAGGGCAGCCCGGGCAGTGGCACGCCCCGGTAGCCCACCGAGCGCAGCACCAGCTGCGCCTCGACGTCCTCGTACGCGCCCGTGCCGCTCACCCCGCCGCCGCCGTCGGGGGCGGTCCGCTCGAAGCGCACCGCGGCGGCCCTGCCGTCGGGCCCGGCCAGCACTTCCACCGGCCGCAGGTAGAACCGCAGCGTGATGTTCCGCTCCGCCCCCTGCGGCTCCGTCGCGCTCCAGGTGCGCAGCACCTCCAGGTTCCGCCGGGCCACCGCGGGCAGCGCGGCCGCCGCCCCCGGGTCCTCGTACGCGGGGTCCAGCGCGAGCTCGGCGGGATCCACCCGGACGCCCACGCCCGGCAGCGTGCCCAGCTCCCGCAACTCCTTGGTGGTGAACTTGCCCTGCGAAGGGCCCCGCCGCGCCACCATCGACACCGCGCGCACCCCGCTGGCCCCCAGGGCGCCGAGCGCGGCCTGCGGCATGTCGGTCGGCGTCAGCTCGGGTACCCCGCGGGCCAGGATCCGGGTCACGTCGACCGCCACGTTTCCCGCGCCGACCACCACGGCCGACGCGACGCCGGAGAGGTCGAAGTCCGCGTCCGCCGCGTCGGGGTGCCCGCTGTACCAGGACACGAAGGCCGTCGCGGAGTGCACGCCGGCCAACTCCTCGCCGGGGATGCCCAGATGGCGGTCCTGGGCGGCGCCGACGCAGTACACCACCGCGTGGTACAGCTCGCGCAGCCGGGCCGTCGGCAGGGCCGGACCGCCCACCTCCACGTTGCCGAGGAAGCGGATCCGTTCGTCCTCCAGCACGGAGCGCAGACTTCCGGTCAGCGATTTGATCTTCTCGTGGTCGGGGGCCACCCCGTACCGCACGAGCCCGTACGGGGCCGGCAGCCGGTCCAGTACGTCCACCCGGACGCCCGGCACCTCGCGCTGCTGGACCAGGGTCTGCGCGGCGTAGACCCCGCTGGGGCCCGAACCGACGACGGCGACACGAAGCACGGCGGAGCTCCTCCCGCAGGTGCTTCCCAGCATGACACCGGGTGCCGTACCCGTCAGCCCATCGCGCGCATCCGGTGGATCTCGGCGCTCTGCGTGGCCACCACCTCGGTCGCCATCTCCTCGACGGCGACGTTGTTGCCCCGGGCCAGCGCGTCGCCGGCCATCTTCAGGGCGCCCTCGTGGTGGGCGGTCATCAGGCGCAGGAAGAGCCGGTCGAACTCCGGCCCGCCGGCCCCGGCCAGCTCTCCCAGCTGCTGCTCCGTCGCCATCCCCGGCATCGCGCCGTGCCCGTGGCCGGCCCCCGCGCCGTCGGCGGGGGAGGGCTCGGGGTAGCGCGCCAGCCACTTCTCCATCGCCGCGATCTCGGGCCCCTGCGCGGCGGCGATCCGCTCCGCGAGGCGCTTGACCCCGTCCGCCGAGGCCCGTCCGGGCGCCAGCGCGCTCATCGCCAGGGCCTGGCGGTGGTGCTCGATCATGTGGCGCACGTAGGCGTGGTCGGCGGCGTTGGGCGTGTCGTCGGGCCGCTCCTTCGCGGCCTGTCCGGGCGAGAGCGTCCGGGCCTCCTCGCCCGGACTGCCGGGGGCGATCACGAACGGCCTGCCGTCATCCGCCTCGTCGGACCCGCCGTCCGTCTGGCAGCCGGTGACGGTGAACAGGAGTCCCGCGGCGAGGGCCGCCGCGCCCAGGAATCGGCCGAGTAACGCATTTGCCATGTCCATGGGAAGGAACATACTGCCGGGGTCCAGGTTCCGTTCCCCGTACGAACGGAAACGCACGGGCCCCCACGGGAGGCACAGTGACCTTGTTGCACACCACCGGAGTGCGGCCCCGGAGCCTGGGGGCGGCCCTCGCGGCCGCCGGGCTCCTCACGGCGCTCCTCGCGGGCGCCGGACCGGCGTCCGCCACCCCCGACCCGGGCGATCTGACGCCCGGCTCCTCCTCCGGCGCCGGCACCCCGCGCAGCGCCGCCGCCGCGCCGGACCGCGAACTCGCCCCGGGCGAGGTACCGGGCCAGGACGAGATCGTGCACAGCAAGAACATCACCCCCCTGGCCAACGTCCCGAGCAGCTATCCGAGCGGCATCAACTCCGACCTCGCCTTCCAGGACCAGTACGCCTACGCGGGCAGCTACGACGGCTTCACCATCTACGACATCGGCAACCCCAAGGCCCCCAGGACCGTCGCCACCGTGCTCTGCCCCGGCGGCCAGAACGACGTCTCCGTCTACGGCGACCTGCTCTTCCTCTCCACCGACTCCTCCCGCAGCGACGACTCCTGCCACAGCGTCTCGCAGCCCGCGACGGAGAAGTCCTCCTGGGAGGGCATCAAGATCTTCGACATCAAGGACAAGAAGCACCCGAAGTACATCAAGTCCGTGGAGACCTCCTGCGGCTCCCACACCCACACCCTGGTGCCGGGCGGCCGCGACGTCTACCTCTACGTCTCCTCGTACTCGCCGAGCGAGGCCTTCCCGGACTGCCTGCCGCCGCACGACGGCATCTCGGTCGTCAAGGTCCCGAGGAAGGACCCGACCCGGGCGGCGGTCGTCGCCTTCCCGGTCCTCTTCCCGGACGGCGGAAACCCGGGCGCGCCCACCAACCCGGGCGTCTCCAAGACCACCGGCTGCCACGACATCACGGTGCTGCCCGCCAAGAACCTGGCCGCGGGCGCCTGCATGGGCGACGGCATCCTCTTCGACATCAGCGAGCCCGAGCAGCCGCGCGTGATCGACCGGGTGCAGGACAACGTCAACTTCTCGTTCTGGCACTCCGCCACCTTCAACGAGCGGGCGGACAAGGTGGTGTTCACCGACGAGCTGGGCGGCGGCGGCAGCGCCACCTGCAACGAGGCCACCGGTCCGGACCGGGGCGCCGACGGCATCTACGACATCACCGGCCGCGGCGACCAGCGCAAGCTGGTCTTCAAGAGCTACTTCAAGATCCCGCGCCACCAGGCCGACACGGAGAACTGCGTGGCCCACAACGGCTCGCTGATCCCGGTCGGCGGCGGCCGGGACGTCATGGTCCAGGCCTGGTACCAGGGCGGAGTGTCCGTGTGGGACTTCACCGACTCCGACCGTCCCCAGGAGATCGGTTACTTCGAGCGCGGTCCGCTGACCACCGACAAGCTCGGACTCGGCGGCTCGTGGTCGGCGTACTACTACCGGGGCCACATCTACTCGAACGACATCGTCAAGGGCCTCGACGTGCTCCGGCTCGACGACCGGCGCACGGACAGCGCCAAGTGGGTGTGGCAGGACCGGCTCAACGTGCAGAGCCAGCCCGCCTACCACTGACGGGGCCGCTCACTGCCGCGGCGGCGGAAAGGTTCCGCCGGACGGTCCGCCGGCCGGCGGGGCGCCCAGCTCCCACTCCAGTCCGTACCGCTGGAACAGCTCGGCCCGCAGCCGGGCGGCGGGCATCGGCGCCCCCGGCAGCAGGACCGCCACCACGGCGCCCATCAACAACGCCCGAAGGAGCGGGTAGTCGGTGTCCACGTCCGCCGAGCCGTACCGGGTGACGGTGTCCGTCAGCAGCTCCGCGAGGCGCTGCTGCTCGGCGCACCGGACGAAACCCTCCGCCTGGAGGATGCCCGCCATGTGCGTGCGCATCAGCCGGGGCCGGTCCACGGCCAGCCCGAGGATCGCGTCGATGGCGCGGGCCATGCGCTCGCGGCCGTCGTCGGTGCGGGGCGGCCGCTCCAGGGCCGCCTCCAGGGTCTGGTGCATCAGCCGGTGGACGGCGGACTGGAGCAGCTGGCGTTTGCCGGGGAAGTAGTACGAGACCAGGCCCCGGGCAGCGCCGGCCCGGTCGGCGATGTCGCCGAGGGTGGTGGCTTCGTAGCCGCGCTCGCCGACGAGCTCCACCGTCGCCTGGAGCAGCCGTTCCCGGGAACGTCTGCGCAGTTCTTCATTGACCGATGGGCTGCGCGGGACCATGCTTACTCCTGCGTTGACTGGCTCCGAGCCAATATACTCAGCGCGCGGGTCTGCTGTTCTGGGCGACGCGGGGGATCGCCCAGAACAGCCGGCCCGATCCAGCAAGCCCGTACGGGACGCTCGGCGCGGTCGGGGCCGCCGCCGAGCGCTCAGGCCTGCCCGCCGTCGGGCAGCACGAAGTGGGCGCCCGTGCCGGCACCGTCGACGTGGACGACGTGCCGGCCGACGCGGACGGTCTGGCTTGCGCCCGCGCGCCAGGAGCCCTCGGGCCCTTCGGCGCCGCTCAGCGGCGTCCACACCTCCAGGAACGTGCTCCCGTCGGTGTTCGTGCCGGTCTCGACCATGCCGTCGCCCTCCGGTCGCAGGGTTCCGGTGTCCTCGCCGGGGGAGCCGACCTCGTGGTGGAAGGTGACCCGCTGCCCGTCGTACGAGGTGGTTCCGGCGAAGCCGCGGCTGTCGGCGTAACAGGGGCCGCTCTGGAGCCAGACGACGTGCTCGGCCTCGCGCAGCGGTCCGCCGTCGCGGCTGATTCCGGCGCGCAGCCAGGCACCGGGGGTGGGGGTGTCCATGAGCCCAGCCTGTCAGGCGGCCGGGCAGCTCGTCATCAGGGCCGGGCGCCGGGCGCCTCGCGCCGCCCCCGTCGCGCCGGTGCCTGCCCCGCGGCGTCGAGGGCGTCCGCGAGCGCATCGACGAGCGGGTCGGTGACTCCGGCCGGCCGGGCAGTGACGACACGGCTCGGCGGATGGCCGTCGACGGGTACGAAGGCGATGCCGGACCGCGCGTGCCGCAGCGCGGCCCCGGCCGGGAGGAGGCCGACCGCGCCCTCCCACAGGACGGCGTGCAGGCACTCCTCGACCGACGCCACGACCGGGCCGGGCGCGTCCTCCTCGGCAGCGAGCCAGTAGGCCCGCCACCGGGCATCGGCTCCCCGGGGCAGGCGGAACCGCGGCCGGTCGGCCAGCTCCGTGACGTGCAGGCGCGGCCGGCCCGCCAGCGGATCATCCGCAGGGACGGCCGCGACCAGCGGCTCCTCGCCGAGCAGCCGAACCGTCAGGCCGGCGGTGTCGAAGGGCAGACGGGTCAGTGCGAGGTCCACCCGGCCCTCGCGCAGGCCGGCCGTCGGATCGGTGACCGCCGCCTCGCGCAGCCGCACCCGCACCCCCGGGCGCGTGCGCCGAAAGGCGGCCAGCGCTGCCGGGCCTACCTCCAGGCCCGCGCCGGCGACCGTGCCCAGTACGAGCACCCGGTCGGCCACCGCGCCGCGGACCCGCTCGCGCGCGCGTTCGGCACGCTCCAGAAGATCGCGCGCCTCCGCCAGCAGCACCTCGCCCGCAGGGGTGAGCCGCGCCCCGGTGGGGATCCGCTCGAACAGCCGGTACCCGAGGTCGGCCTCCAGCTCCCGGATACGGCGGCTCAGCGGCGGCTGGGCCAGACGCAGGCGTACGGCGGCGCGGCCGAAGTGGCCCTCCTCGGCGACGGCGACGAAACAGCGCAAGGCCCGCAAGTCCATGACCAGCCACGATACCGAGAACGAACCCATCCCCCCGCAACTGGTCTTGGACACCACCGCAGCACCCGCGGTGAGCTGGTGCCGGGCGCCGGGCAACAGGCCCGCCGCGACCACCCCAGCCCAGAGCTTCAGGAGCCCGCCCATGTACGCACACCCCGACGACCTCCACCGCGCCCGCTCCGTCGGCGGCAACGCCCCGGCGGAGTTCGCCGCATGGGTCGCCTTCCAGCAGGCCGTGGACCGGGAGGACGGGGCGGTGCCGCGCCGCTACCGCGAGCTGATCTCCGTGGCGGTCGCGCTCGTCACCCAGTGCTCCTACTGCCTGGACGTACACACGGCCGCCGCCCGCCGCCACGGCGTAACCCCCGAGGAACTGGCCGAGGCCGCCTTCGTGACCGCCTCCGTCCGCGCGGGCGGCACCCTCGCGCACGCCCTGCTCGCCGACCGCCTCTACGAACAGCACACCCACTCCTCGGCACCCGGCCACAGGGCCGGCTAGGGCGGGTTTCGAAGGTCCCGCCCGCCCCGCGACGCCCGGCACGCGCGCTCGTCCCCCAGCTACCGCTGGGAGGTGCCCCCAGCGTTGTCGGGATCGCCCGCGTACGCCCGGTACGAGGGCGACCCTCCGCCTTGCGATCGCACGCACCGGACGCCGCGGGGCCCGCCGTCCGGGCGGCCGGCGCTACCTTCGAAACACGCCCTGGGCGAGCGCGCTCAGCCCCGGGACGACGGCCACCGCCAGCGGCAGGGCGGGCAGCAGCGTCGCCAGCGCCGTCAGCCGCAGCCGCCGGGCGGGGGACAGCCGCGGGGTGGCGGACAGCAGCCGGCGCACCCGCTGCGGGACGTGCGCCTCCGGGGCGGCGCCCAGACCGAACACCCCGCGGTCCTCGTTCAGGCCGACCAGGGCCAGCGCGACGGTCAGCCGCCCGAACCGCCGCGAGGCCACGTCGTCGGCGGCGAGTTCCACCAGGCGGTGCATCTCCGCCTCGAACGCCGCGAACACCGGCACCTGCGGAAAGCCCCCGGCCAGCGCCCGCGAGCAGTGCAGCAGCCAGTCGTGGCGGGCCGCCACGTGCCCCTGCTCGTGGGCCAGGACCGCGTCCAGCTGACTGCCCTTGAGCCGGCCCAGCGCGGCGGTCGTGACCACCAGCTGCGGCACCGTACCCGGCTGCCACCACGCCTCCGGCCGCGGTCCCTCCAGGACGACGAGCCGCGCGGCCTGCGGGTCCTCCCCGGGCAACAGCGGCGCGCGCTCCAGCAGTTCGGCGCCGCGGGCGCGCCGCCGGGCCCGCGCCCGCAGCACTTCGCGGGTCAGCATCGCGCCGGTCCACAAGCCCCCGCCCGCCAGCGCCAGCGCGGTGGCGGCGGCCCAGGTGCCGCCCGCCGCCCCCAGTGCGTAGGCGTCGACCACCCCGTGCGGGGCGGCGGCGAACAGCCGTCCCCGTACCGCCTGCCAGGCCGCCGCCGCGCTCAGCAGCATCGACAGCGCCAGGCACAGCAGCACCGCGCCCACCACGCACTGCCACACCCACAGCGCCACGACCGGCTCACGGTCGGGCCACCCGGCCCGGGCCAGCAGACGGGGGGCGAGCACCGCGGTCAGTGCGCCGAGCAGCAGGAGAGCGGCGGGGACCATCATGGCCGCCAGCCTATGAGCGAGCCGCTACCTGCGGGTACGGTCCGCACCATTGGTGACGCAGGACACGTTTCGGCCCCGTTCACATGCTCAGCAGCATCGCCAACATCCCCATGCCCATGGTCAGTCGGCAGGCCCGGACCAGCTCGCCCGGAGCGTCCGCGGCGGGCCCGGCCCCCACGGCGGCCGGCGGCGCGCCGCCCGCCGTCACCAGCCGGGCCCCGCCCAGCAGGACGTACGCCGCGAAGTACACGAGCAGCGCCCCCGTCACGAGCGGCAGCCCGGCGCTCTCCCCGGCCCCGTGCCGGTGCGCGTGCCCGGCGCCCGCCGCCAGCCCGAGGTACGCCATGTAGGCCATGGTCAGGGCACCGACCGCGTGGTGCGCGTGGTGGGTGTGGCGCAGCCCGCCCCGCAGCAGCCACAGTGCGTGCGCGGCCGCCCCGCAGGAGACGCCCAGCAAGATGCCGGGCCCCCACGGGCCGATGCCGGAGGGTGCGGCCATCGCGGCCATCCCCCAGCCCATCAGGGCCTCGCCCGGCGCCGCGCCGCGCGTCTGCCGGCCCGCTCTGCGCGCCCGCAGCAGGCAGTACGTACCGCTGGTCGCGCAGAGCGCGACGAGCAGCCAGCCCGAGACGGCTGAGGCGGCGGAGGGCAGTGCGGATCCGTGCACGGCGGAACCTCCCGGTTCGTCGGCGTCAGGGGAAGAGATGCCCCTGTGCGAGGGCCGGCACGCCGCCCCGGGATAGGCTCAGCGTGCCGTACCCGGCATGTCATATGCCGATCAGAAGAACGGAGTCGTCGATGCCGACCGCCCACCCCGCCGCCCTGAGCTTCCGGCCCGCCGTCGAGGCGGACGTACCGGAACTGGTGGCACTCGTCGAGTCGGCCTACCGCGGTGACGCCAGCCGGGCCGGCTGGACCACCGAAGCGGACTACCTCGACGGCCAGCGCACCGACCCGGACGGGGTCCGCCAGATCATCGGAGCCCCGGACGGCGTGCTGCTCGTGGTCGAGCGCGCGGGCGAAGCCGTCGCCTGCTGCCAGCTGGAACACCGCGGCGACCACGCCTACTTCGGGATGTTCGCGGTGCGCCCCGGGCTGCAGGGCGGCGGCCTCGGCAAGGAGGTCCTGGCCGAGGCCGAGCGGCGGGCCCGCGAGGAGTGGGGCGCCAAGGAGATGCGGATGACCGTGGTCAACGTCCGGGAGGAGCTCATCGCCTACTACGTGCGCCGCGGCTACCGGCGCACCGGCGAGCTGAGCCCCTTCCCGTACGGCGACGAGCGCTTCGGCATCCCGCTCCGCACCGACCTGGCCTTCGAGCTGCTGGTCAAGCCGCTGTAGCGGAAGCGCGCCGGGGCCGCCCGCTCAGGCGGTGAAGCGGCCCGTACTGCGGATCTCCGGGAAGCCGGTCAGCGCGCCGTCCAGTTCGAGCGCGCGCGCCAGCCGCAGCTGGTCCAGGGAGTCCACCGTCCAGCCGGTCACCCGCAGCCCCGCCGAGTGCGCCGCCTCCACCGTCTCCAGGGTGATCCGGCGCAGCCGCAGGGCGATCGTCCGGGCGTGCGCGGCGAGCGCCCGCTCCACCACGTCGGCTCCGTACGGATCCGCGTACAGGGTGGTGCGCAGGCCCGGCACCCGCCGGGCCGCCCCGGCGAGGACCGCGTCCTGGAACGAAGCCACCTCGATACGGGCGCCCAGGTCGCGGCGCAGCACCAGGTCCGTGAGCGCATGCGCCGCGGCCTCGTCCTGTACCGACACCTGGAGCGGGATGCGCACCGCCTCCAGCGCCTCCTCCAGCAGCGGCACCCGTTCACCGTGCCCGGCGTCCAGCTCGCGCAGTTCGGCCAGGGTCAGTTCCGCGACGGCGCCGGCGCCGTCGGTCGTGCGGTCGACCTCGCTGTCATGGAGGACGACGAGTGCGCCGTCCTTGCTCAGGCGCACGTCCAGCGCGATGACGTCCATACCGCAGCGTTCCGCGCGGACGAAGGACCGCAGGGTGTTCTCCGGTTCGACACCCATGACCCCGCGGTGACCGATGGTGAGGAAAGTCAAGGTTCTCTCGCTTCCGTCGACGGCGGCTCCCGCGCGGTCGCGGTGTCCCGACCGGCCGCGCGCGGTGAGGACGCATGCTAGTGCGCCCCGGTCGCGATGGGACCGCCCGTGCGGCGCCCCGGAAGGCCTGCCCGGCCGCTTCCCGCCAGGGCCGTGCGCCCCCGCCGCCGCGCTGCGCGGTCACCCGCGGGTGGGCGCGTCCCCGCTGAATTGACGACGGTGGGGTCCGGCGGCCGCCGCGGACGCGTACCGCCCGGGGTCTTGCTTCTTCGACTTATGACTACTAGTCATATTCCTATTCGAAGCAAGTCCTTACTCGGGACGCGTCGGACGCGACCTTGGAGGCACCGTGAAATTTTCCGTGATCTTCGAAGCACAGCTGGCCGACCCGACCGTGGAACGCGAGCACCAGGTCATCCGCGACTGCGTTGAACAGGCCGTGCTCGCCGAACGCATGGGATTCGACCGGATCTGGGCGGTCGAGCACCATGCGCTCAAGTGGTACGCACACCTCTCCAGCCCGGAGATCTTCCTGACCTGGGTCGCGGCCCGGACCAGCACCATCCGCATCGGCCACGGCGTCGTCTGCATGCCCTTCCGCTTCAACCACCCGGTCCGGGTCGCCGAGCGGGCCGCGATGCTCGACCTGCTCTCCGGCGGACGGCTCGACCTGGGCGCCGGCCGCGGCGGCACCACGCAGGAGACCTCGCTGTTCGGAGTGGACAAGGAGCGGACCACCGCCGAGGTGGAGGAGGCGCTGCGGATCATCGGGCGGGCCTGGCAGGAGGAGGAGCTGGAGTACCACGGGGAACTGCTGGACATCGGACCGCATCCGATCCTGCCCCGGCCGGCCCAGACGCCGCACCCGCCGCTGTTCCTGGCCTGCAGCCGGACCGAGACCCTGGAGCAGGCGGCCGAGCTGGGCGTCGGCGCGCTGGTGATGGGCTTCGCCGGACCCGGTTCGATCGCCGGGATGCGGGCGGCCTACGACGCCGCGATCGCCCGGCGGGACGGCACGCGCTTCGTGTCGAGTGCGGTGAACGACCACTTCTCGGTGCTCTGCCCGACCATCGTGCTCGACGACCCGCAGCGGGCCCGCCGGATCGGCATCCGCGGCCAGCGCTTCTTCGCCCAGTCCATCGGCCACTGGTACGGCGGGGCCGGCGTCCCCGACGAGGCCGTGGTGGCGGGCGCCGACGAGGCCGCGGGGATGCGCGAGGCGGCCGAACAGGTGGTGGCCCGCCTGCACGAGCTGGAGATCCCGGTACGGCCCACGTCGACGGCCACCTTCAACGCCGACCATGCCTACGGGAGCGCGGAGGAGGCCGTCGCGTACGTCGAACGGCTCCGTGCGGCCGGGGCCGACGAGGTGATGTGCCTCATACAGATGGGGACCGTCCCCCAGGAGGCCTGTCTGGAGACCTTGCGCCAGTGGGGGGAGAAAGTGATCCCGCACTTCAGGAACGCGGAGGCGCACAGGGCCGGATGAGCGGCCGGAGCGACTGCCTCCGCACTGTAGAACGGGAAGAATTCCCGTGGAGTGGGGGGTCGTGCAGGATATTTTCCCGAGTCTCCTCTTGAACAGGAGAGCCTCACGCGCTTACGCTGCCCAGACGTGAGGTTCTCCTGTGGAGGAAGTGACATGACGGAAACTCTTGTGCCGGGCACCGGCGGCGCCGTGATAACCGCCGGGATGCGGGTGGTCGACCACCCGGTGTGGCCCGAGCTCAAGGCCGCCGTGGAGGAGATCCGCCCGTGGCAGGCCGCTGACGGTTCCATCGACTTCGAGGCGGAGGCCGCCCCCGACCGGTCCGACGCCGCCGCGGCCGTCGAGCGCGTGGTCACCGCCGTGCAGGCCCTGTCGCCGCTGCTCCCGCACGCCACCGCCTACCACCAGGCCCTCGTCGCCGACCTGCGCAAGTGGGCCGGGGCCGGCTTCCCGGTGCCGGACTTCCTCGACTCCCTGCTGGCCTTCCAGCCGGCGGCCGAGCGCGCCGACGGGCTCCAGCACCTGGTGATCTTCCCGATGTACACCCAGAACGGGAACCCGGACCGCAACCTCGAGGCCGTCGTGCTCAAGATGGTGTGGCCCGAGTGGCTCTCCGAGCTGGAGCGCACCCGGTACGACAACCCGCTGTTCCTCGGCATCACCTTCGAGGACTTCACCCCGGGCTACGACACCCACTCCGCGGTCCTCTTCCCGGAGACCATCGCCGTGCGCGAGGCCCCCGAGCGGTTCACCTGGGGCGGCATCTTCTGCGACCGCGAGGCCGCCCGCTACCGCAAGGTCACCGCGGCCGCCGTCGACATCCTCGGCATCGAGCTGCCCGAGGACATCGCCCGGATGGTCGAGGACCAGGAGCGCTGCGAGAAGGCCTTCGTCCTGTGGGACATGGTCCACGACCGCACCCACAGCCACGGCGACCTGCCGTTCGACCCCTTCATGATCAAGCAGCGCCAGCCGTTCTGGATGTACGGCCTGGAGGAGCTGCGCTGCGACCTCACCGCCTTCAAGGAGGCCGTGAAGCTGGAGTCCGAGGGCAACGAGCACGGCCGTGACGTGCAGTACGCCGTCCTCTTCGACCGGATGTTCCGCTTCCCGGTCTCCGGCGACCGCAACCGGAACTACGACGGCCTCGGCGGCCAGCTGCTCTTCGCCTACCTGCACAAGCACGACGTCGTGCGCTGGACGGACAACACCCTCAAGATCGACTGGATGCGTGCCCCGCAGGTCACCAACCAGCTCTGCGCCGAGATCGAGGACCTCTACCGGGCCGGCATCGACCGTCCGAAGCTCGTCCACTGGTTCAAGGCGTACGAGCTCGTCTCCACCTACCTGGCCCCCCACCCGGGCTCCAAGTGGGCCAAGGGCCCCGACGCCCTCGACCTGACGCTGCCGCCGCGCAAGCTCGTGGACGACGTGCTTCCGGACGAGTTTCCGCTGAGCATGTTCTACGAGGCGCTCGCCAAGAAGCTCAAGGGAGTGATCGCCTCCACGAAGGGCATCACTGCTGTGAACGCTGACGACGCGCAGCGAGTGGCCGCGTGACCACTCGCCCTCAGGAGGCTGCACGGATGAACGGCTCGGGGAACGACAACGCGAAGCTCCAGGGGGCTGTGGTGGCGGTGGCCGGGGCCGGCGGCCCCGCCGGGCGCGCCGCCCTGCTCCGCCTCGCCGAGGCGGGCGCGACCGTCGTCGCGTCGGACGCCGACCCGGCGCGCCTCGCCGAAGCCGTGGACGCGGCCCGTTACGCCCACGGCGGCGCGACCGTCATCGGGGACACCGTCGACCTGCTCGACCTGGCCGCCACCAAGGCCTGGGCCGAGCGGATCGAGAAGGACTTCGGCCGCGTCGACGGCCTGGTCCACCTCGTCGGCGGCTGGCGCGGGAGCGCCTCGTTCACCGAGACGGACCTCGCAGACTGGGACTTCCTGGAGAAGCTGCTGATCCGCACCGTTCAGCACACCTCGATCGCGTTCCACGACGGCCTGCTCCGCAGTGACCGCGGCCGCTACGTCCTGGTCAGCCAGTCCGGCGCCCACAAGCCGGTCGCCAACAACGCCGCCTACAACGCGGGCAAGGCCGCCGCCGAGGCCTGGACCCTGGCCATGGCCGACTCCTTCCGCAAGGCCGGGGGCGAGGACGGCCCGCAGGCCGCGGCTGCGATCCTGGTCATCAAGGCATTGGTGCACGACGCCATGCGCGCGGAGCGCCCCAATGCGAAGTTCGCGGGCTTCACTGACGTCAAGGAGCTGGCCGAGGCCATCGCCGGCGTATGGGGCGAGCCCGCCTCCGATGTGAACGGACAGCGTCTGTGGCTCACTCCGCAACCGTGAGAACCGCGAGCGGGACGACCGATGCGCGCCGCCACCACGACCCGGCGGTGCGCGGATTCGCCAGCGACAACTACGCGGGGGTGCATCCGGAGATCCTGGAGGCCGTTGCGCTGGCCAACGGCGGCCACCAGGTCTCCTACGGCGACGACGAGTACACCGAACACCTGCAGAAGATCTTCCGCAGCCACTTCGGGCCGTACGCGCAGGCCTTCCCGGTCTTCAACGGCACCGGCGCCAACGTCACCGCCCTCCAGGCGATGACCGACCGCTGGGGCGCCGTGGTGTGCGCCGAGTCGGCGCACATCAACGTCGACGAGGGCGGTGCGCCCGAGCGGATGGCCGGGCTCAAGCTCCTGACGGTCCCCACTCCCGACGGCAAGCTCACCCCGGAGCTGATCGACCGGCAGGCATGGGGCTGGGAGGACGAGCACCGGGCCATGCCGCAGGTCGTCTCGATCACCCAGAACACCGAACTCGGCACGGTCTACACGGTCGAGGAAGTCCGGGCGATCTGCGACCACGCGCACTCCCTGGGCATGAAGGTGCACCTCGACGGCGCCCGGATAGCCAACGCCGCCGCCTCGCTCGACGTGCCCATGCGCGCCTTCACCAACGCGGCCGGCGTGGACGTGCTCTCGTACGGCGGCACCAAGAACGGCATGATGGCCGGCGAGGCCGTGGTCGTCCTGAACCCCGATGCCGTGCGGCAGATGAAGCACATCCGCAAGATGTCGATGCAGCTGGCGTCGAAGATGCGGTTCGTGTCGGTGCAGCTGGAAGCGCTGCTCGCGAAGGACCTCTGGCTGCGCAACGCCCGCCACGCCAACGCGATGGCGCAGCGGCTCGCGGCGGGCGTGCGGGAGACGGACGGCGTCCGGATCCTGTACCCGGTGCAGGCGAACGCGGTGTTCGCGCGGCTGCCGCACGAGGTCTCGCGGCGGCTGCAGAAGCGTTACCGCTTCTACTTCTGGGACGAGATCGCCGGCGATGTCCGCTGGATGTGCAGCTTCGACACGCAGGAGGAGGACGTCGACGGCTTCCTCCAGGCGCTGAAGGAAGAGCTCGCGCGATGACTCGATAGTCATGCGGTCAAGCGCATAGGTATGCTCCTGGGTCATGGAACTGATCCAGGAGCATTCCGACGTATCCGCCTACCTGGCCGCCGACGGGGCCATCGACCACGGGCACCCGCTCGTCCGCGAGACCGCCGACGCGCTGTGGACCGCCGTCGGCGGCGACCCGTACGCGTACGCCGAAGCGGCGTTCGAGTTCGTGCGCGACACCATCCCGCACTCCGGCGACTCGGGGGACATGCGGGTCAGCTGGCGCGCCTCCGACGTGCTGGACACGCGCAACGGCATCTGCCACGCCAAGTCCCACGCCCTCGTCGCCCTCTTGCGCGCCAAGGGCGTCCCCGCCGCCCTCTGCTACCAGCGGCTCACCGAGGACGACGGCTCCCGGCCCGTCCTGCACGGGCTCGTCGCCCTTCGGCTGCCCGGCGGCGGCCGCTGGGCCCGGCTGGACGCGCGCGGCAACAAGCCCGGCGTGGAGGCCCGGTTCGACCTGGACCGGGAGCAACTCGCCTTCCCCGTCCGGCCCGAGCTCGGCGAGGTGGACTACCCGACGCTGTACGCCGCCCCGCACGCGGGCGCCCTCACGGCGCTCCGGGAGTCCGCGGACCGGCCGGAGCTGTGGCGGAGGCTGCCGACGGCCCTGTGACCGCCGCGGCCGCCCCGGGTCGGGCACGGGCGCGGCCGCCTGGAGCCCGGCGCTCCCGAGCAGCAGCGTCCGCCGCGCCGGAGGCCGCCAGGAGAGTCCGTCGCCCCCCCCCGCCGAAGCCGGGGCCGCCACCGGCACCACGGCCGTCCCCATGCCCCCGGAGGCGAACCGCCCAAACGCTACGGGACGGCCCTCAGCCCGCTTCCTTGACCTGGGCCGGGGTCGGGGCGGTGCCGCCCAGGTGGGCCGGGAGCCACCAGGCGTCCTCGGGGCCCTTCGGCTTGGCCGGATACGCCCGCTGCGCGGCGTCCAGCAGTTCCTGCACCCGCTCGCGCAGCCGGCGGGTGATGGCCCCGGCGTACTGGTCGGCCGGTGCCTCCAGCGGCTCGCCCACCCGCATCGTCACCGGGATGTGGCTGCGCTTGAGGTCCTTCGGGCGGCCCTTGGTCCACAGTCGCTGGGTGCCCCACAGTGCGACGGGGATCAGCGGGACGCCGGCCTCCTGAGCCATCCGGGCCGCACCCGACTTGAAGCTCTTGAGCGTGAAGGACTGGGAGATGGTCGCCTCGGGGAACACCCCGATGATCTCGCCGGAGCGCAGCGAGTCCAGCGCGTGCTCGTACGCCGTTTCGCCCTGCGCGCGGTCCACCGGGATGTGCTTCATCGCGCGCATCAGCGGGCCGGACACCTTGTGCCGGAACACCGACTCCTTCGCCATGAACCGCACCAGCCGCTTCTGCGGGCGCGCGGCCAGGCCGGCGAAGATGAAGTCGAGGTAGCCGATGTGGTTGGAGACGAGGACCGCCCCGCCCTTGCGCGGGATGTTCTCCGTACCCTTCATGTCGATGCGGATGTCCAGCGCGCGGAAGAGCGTGTGCGCGGCGCCGATGACGGGAGGGTAGACGAGCTCAGCCATGGTGGGGAGACCCCGCTTTCTGCCTGGGGAGGTGCTCCCGGCTGGAAGTTACGGAAGCGTAGGTACGCGACCATGGGGATGGTGCCCCACATACCGGCCGATGAGCCAGTCCAGACGCGTGTGCCCGGGGAGATTCTCGTCACGCCGGGAATGCGGTGCACCGGCGGGGCGCTCGTGATCAGCGTACGCCGAAGCAGGAGCCGGGACAGCGAGGGGAGCCGGGGTGAACGGACACGGGGACGGAGTGCGGCTGGGCGCGGCCGAACTGGGCGCGGAACCGGGGGAGCGGGCCACCCTGGTCCAGTTCTCCAGCGCGTTCTGCCAGCCCTGCCGGGCGACCCGGCGGATCCTGGCCGATGTCGCCTCCATGGTGGACGGCGTCGCGCACGTGGAAGTGGACGCCGAGCGCAACCTGGAACTCGTGCGCGCGCTGGGCATCGAGAAGACTCCCACCGTGCTGGTGCTGGACGCGGCCGGGACGGTCGTCCGGCGGGCCGCCGGGCTGCCGCGCAAGGCCGACGTGATCGCCGCGCTGGGAGCCGCCGTATGACGGGCCGGGTGCGGGCCGGGGGTCGCACGCGCCGGTGCGCGCGCCCGTACCCGGCGTGACGCGCCCGACATCTGGCCGGTGCGGCTTGACTGTGTACACGAGAGATCGCGAGGCTGGCCGCATGAGGTATGAACTCCTGCTTTACGGGCGGGTCCACGTGGACCTCGTCCGCTACGCGAGTGCGCGCTGTTGGGATCACTGAACGCCCCCCACTCCCGATCCCCGAACGTGCCCGCGCCCGGCGCGGCAGAAGGAAGCCCCCTCATGACGGCCCCGACGGCACCGTCCCCCCGTTTCGGCACCGGCACGGCCGGCTCCCCCGACCTGCTGCGCTCCGTCTTCCGGCAGCACGCCGCGGGAGTCGCGGTCATCACCGCCACCACGAGCGGCGGTGCCCCGGTGGGGTTCACCGCGACCTCCCTCAACTCCGTCTCCGCCGACCCGCCGCTGCTCTCCTTCACCATCGGCACCGGCTCCTCCAGCTGGCCCGCGATACGCGACTCCGAGCACCTCGGCGTGCACATACTCGCCGAGCACCAGCGGGAGCTGGCCGGGCTGTTCGCGCGCAGCGGCGCCGACCGCTTCGGGCCGGCCACGGACTGGGCCGACGGGCCGCACGGGGTGCCGGTCCTGTCCGGGGTGCTGGCGTGGCTGGTGTGCCGGGTGGTGGCGCGGGTGCCCGCCGGTGCGCACCGGGTGATCATCGCCGAGGTGGTGGCGGGGGACCCCACGGGGCACGGCGGCGGCGAGGGCCGTCCCCTGCTCTACCACCAGGGCCGCTTCAACGCGTTGCGGGACTGAATCGTCCCTGCTGGGGCGGGTTCGGGTGGCGTTGGCCAGATCACAGTTCGACGGCCTTGCAACCGGGGAAGACCCACTGTGTACTGACGAGTAACATTCCCTTCGGGGCGCGGGCCGCCCCGATCGGGATCCGCCCGGCAAGGCGCCTATGCTGCCTGCACAAGGCGGTACCAGAAAAAGACGATGCGGTAGGAGAGTCGGCGTGAGCCTGAGGATCGTTGTCTGTGTGAAGTACGTACCCGACGCCACCGGCGACCGGCACTTCGCCGATGACCTGACCGTCGACCGCGACGACGTCGACGGTCTGCTGTCGGAACTCGACGAGTACGCGGTCGAGCAGGCGCTCCAGATCGCCGACGAGGCGGACGACGCGGAGATCACCGTCCTGACCGTCGGCCCGGAGGACGCCAAGGACGCGCTGCGCAAGGCGCTCTCGATGGGCGCCGACAAGGCCATCCACGTCGAGGACGACGACCTGCACGGCTCCGACGTCATGGGCACCTCGCTCGTGCTCGCCAAGGCCATCGAGAAGGCCGGCTACGACCTGGTCATCACCGGCATGGCCTCCACCGACGGCACCATGGGCGTGCTCCCCGCGATCCTGGCCGAACGCCTGGGCGTCCCGCAGGTCACCCTGCTCTCCGAGGTCAAGGTCGAGGACGGCACCGTGACCGGCCGCCGCGACGGCGACACCGCCAGCGAGCAGCTCCAGGCCTCCCTGCCGGCGCTCGTCTCGGTGACCGACCAGTCGGGCGAGGCCCGCTACCCGTCCTTCAAGGGCATCATGGCGGCCAAGAAGAAGCCGGTGGAGTCCTGGGACCTGGAGGAGCTGGAGCTCGACGCCGACGAGGTCGGCCTGGAGGGCTCCTGGACCAAGGTCGACTCCGCCGCGCAGCGCCCGGCCCGTACCGCCGGCACGATCGTCAAGGACGAGGGCGAGGGCGGCAAGCAGCTGGCCGAGTTCCTGGCGGGCCAGAAGTTCATCTAAGAGCTTCAGCCGACACCCTCCCGATCGCCCCCTGACTACTTCGCATTCGCAGGAGCACTCCCATGGCTGAAGTCCTCGTCTACGTCGACCACGTGGACGGCGCCGTCCGCAAGCCCACCCTCGAACTGCTCACCCTGGCCCGCCGCATCGGCGAGCCCGTCGCGGTCGCCCTCGGCGCCGGCGCCGAGAACACCGCCGCCGTGCTCGCCGAGCACGGCGCGGTCAAGGTCCTCACCGCCGACGCCCCCGAGTTCACCGACTACCTCGTCGTACCGAAGGTGGACGCGCTCCAGGCCGCCTACGAGGCGGCGTCCACCGCGGGTTCCCTGGCCGCCGTGCTCGTCCCGTCCTCCGCCGAGGGCAAGGAGATCGCGGCCCGCCTGGCGGTCCGCATCGGCTCCGGCATCATCACCGACGCCATCGACCTGGAGGCGGGTGACGAGGGCCCGGTCGCCACGCAGTCCGCGTTCGCCGCGTCGTTCACCACCAAGTCCCGCGTCTCCAAGGGCACCCCGGTCATCACCGTCAAGCCGAACTCGGCTCCGGTCGAGGCCGCCCCGGCCGCCGGCGCCGTCGAGGCGCTCGCCGTCACCTTCGGTGCCCTGGCCACCGGTACCAAGGTCGTCTCCCGCACCCCGCGCGAGTCCACCGGCCGCCCGGAGCTGACCGAGGCCGCGATCGTGGTCTCCGGTGGCCGCGGCGTCAACGGCGCCGAGAACTTCCACCTCATCGAGGACCTCGCGGACTCCCTCGGTGCGGCGGTCGGCGCCTCGCGCGCCGCCGTCGACGCCGGCTGGTACCCGCACACCAACCAGGTCGGCCAGACCGGCAAGTCGGTCTCCCCGCAGCTGTACATCGCCTCCGGCATCTCGGGCGCGATCCAGCACCGGGCCGGCATGCAGACCTCGAAGACCATCGTGGCCATCAACAAGGACTCCGAGGCCCCGATCTTCGACCTGGTCGACTACGGCGTGGTCGGCGACCTCTTCACGGTCGTCCCGCAGCTGACCGAGGCGATCAAGGCGCGCAAGGGCTGACCTGCGCTTCTCCTGCTCGTCGAGCGTCTTCGGGGCCGTGTGGTGTTTCTCACCG
This sequence comes from Streptomyces sp. NPDC026522, assembly GCF_055567555.1. NCBI lineage: Bacteria > Bacillati > Actinomycetota > Actinomycetes > Kitasatosporales > Streptomycetaceae > Streptomyces > Streptomyces sp. NPDC026522. Next base: position 250,694 of record NZ_JBVHQF010000007.1, on the reverse strand, counting down.
CACGGCCCCGAGTCGTTTGCCCGCAGCCGCGGAGGGACCATTGACTGTGCGGAACCCCGTGACTAAATTCTGCTATGCGGATCTAAGCTTCCGTGAAGCGGAAAAGAGGAGAGTGCACGATGGGTCAGCAGGAGAAGGTGGCGACGAGCCTCGCAGGCGCGGTCAGCGAGGGCATCAGCGCCTCCCTCGCCCCGGTGGACGCGGAACTCGCGCGGCACTACCCGGGCGACCCCGGGACCCGCCAGCCCATCCACACCGTCTACGTGCCCGGTGACGTCTTCGCGGCCGGCACCATCCGCTCCTGGGGCGACCAGGCCCTCGCGGCCCTCGACGAGCACGCCCCGGACGCCGCCACCTTCGCCAAGGTGCTGGGCATCTCCGACGAGCTGGCCGGACCCGTTTACGAGCGCGTACGCGCCAAGCTCGCCTCCGAGCCCATCGAGGACCTGCGCGTCGACTTCGAGGACGGCTTCGGCGTCCGCTCCGACGAGGAAGAGGACCAGGCCGCCGCCCGCGCCGCCCGCCTCGTCTCCGAGGCCTTCGCCAACGGCACCAACGCCCCGTACATGGGCATCCGGATGAAGTGCATGGAGTCCAACGTCCGCGACCGCGGCATCCGCACCACGGACGTCTTCCTCTCCGGGCTCCTGGATCACGGCGACCTGCCCGAGGGCCTCGTCCTCACCCTCCCCAAGGTCACCTACGCCGAACAGGTCAGCGCCTTCGTCGAGCTGCTGGAGGCCTTCGAGACCGCCCGGGGCCTGCGCCCGGGCCGGATCGGCTTCGAGATCCAGATCGAGACGAGCCAGTCGATCCTCGCCGCCGACGGCACCGCCACCGTGGCCCGCATGATCGAGGCCGCCAAGGGCCGCGCCACCGGGCTGCACTACGGCACCTTCGACTACAGCGCCTGTGTCGGCGTCTCCGCCGCGTACCAGTCGAGCGACCACCCCGCCGCCGACCACGCCAAGGCGATCATGCAGGTAGCGGCCGCGGGAACCGGTGTGCGCGTCTCCGACGGCTCGACGAACGTGCTGCCGATCGGTACCACCGAGCACGTCCACGAAGCCTGGAAGCTGCACTACGGCCTGACCCGGCGGGCCCTCGCCCGGGCCTACTACCAGGGCTGGGACATGCACCCGGGCCACCTGCCGACCCGTTACGCGGCCGTCTACACCTTCTACCGGGAGGGTCTCGAAGCGGCGGCCGCGCGCCTGAAGGCGTACGTGGCCAAGATCGAGGGCGATGTGATGGACGAGCCCGCCACCGCCAAGGCCCTGGCCGGCTACCTGGTCCGCGGCCTCGACTGCGGAGCCGTCGGCACCGAAGAGGTCACGGCGCTGACCGGCCTCACCCGCGCGGAGCTGGACGCCTTCGCCATCCCGCGCCGCTCGGCAACGCTGAAGGCGAACGCCTGAGTGCAGGTGCCGGCCTGGAACCCCACGCGGGTTTCAGGCCGCCGCCGGGGGGAGTTCGCCCGAGCCGCGCGGGACGAGGCGGGTGGGGAGCTCGATGCGGGCCGGAGGGAGACCGGCACCCGCCAGGCGCTGGAAGAGCCGGTCGGTGGCGACCCGGCCCAGGGCCGCCGCGTCCTGGGCGACCACCGTCACGCCGGGGCGCAGCAGGTCGGCGAGCTCGAAGTCGTCGAAGCCGACCAGCGCCACGGGGCGCGGCTCGGCGGACAGGACCCGTACCAGCGTGACCGTCACCCGGTTGTTGCCCGCGAACAGGGCGGTGACCGGCTCCGGGGCCGCCAGCATCCGGCGGGCGGCGGCCGTGACCGCGGCGGGGGCGGTGGGGCCCAGGGCCACCCAGGACTCGTCCACCGGCAGGCCCGCGGCCGCCATCGCCGCCCGGTAGCCCCGCAGGCGCTCCGTCGCCGTGTGGATGCGGGGCCGGTCGCCGATGAAGCCGATCCGGCGGTGCCCCGCGGCTATCAGGTGCGCCACACCGTCCCGGGCGCCGCCGAAGTTGTCCGACAGCACCACGTCCGCGTCGATCCGGCCCGCGGGCCGGTCCACGAACACCGTGGCCACGCCCGCCCGGATCTCCGGCTCCAGGTAGCGGTGGTCGTCCCCGGCCGGGATCACGATCAGCCCGTCCACCCGACGGGCGCACAGGGCGAGGGCCAACTCACGCTCCCGGTCGGGGTCTTCGGCGCTGGAGCCGTTGATGAGCAGCGCGCCGTGGGAGCGGGCGACCTCCTCCACGGCCCGGTTCAGCGGCCCGTAGAAGGGATCGGCGAGGTCCTCCAGGACCAGGCCCACGGTGGCGGTCCGGCCCTTGCGCAGCACGCGGGCGCTGTCGTTGCGCCGGAACCCCAGGGTGTCGATGGCCTCTTGGACGCGCCGCTCGGTGTCGGGCGTGACGCCCGGCTCGCCGTTGACCACCCGCGAGACCGTCTTGAGGCCGACGCCCGCCCGGGCGGCCACGTCCTTCATGGTCGGCCGGTTCCCGTAACGGGCTACGGACGGGCGGCGGGTGTGGGGCACGGGACCTCCGGCGAAGCGGTCGGACGGGGCACGGGCGGGGCGCCGGGCGGGGGCCCGGGACAAGGCCCTGACCTTGAGGATAAGCACTGCACCGGGGAGCGGGTTTCCGTGGCAGGGTGAGGCGGGCAAGCCACTGGGGGCTTCGAGGCGAGCCATCGGAGAGGGGTAGACGTGATTGTCTGGATCAACGGCGCGTTCGGTGCCGGGAAGACCAGCACGGCCCGCGAACTGACCGGACTCCTGCCGGACAGCACCGTGTTCGACCCGGAGTTCATCGGCGACGCGCTGCGGGTGCTGCTGCCGCGCAAGCGGCTCGCGGAGGTCGACGACTACCAGGACCTGCCGAGCTGGCGGCGGCTCGTCGTGGAGACGGCGGCGGCGATGCTGGCGGAGCTGGGCGGGGTGCTGGTCGTACCGATGACGCTGCTGCGCCAGGAGTACCGCGACGAGATCTTCGGCGGCCTCGCGGCGCGGCGGATACCGGTGCGGCATGTGCTGCTGGCTCCCGGAGAAACGATTCTGCGCGAACGTACCGCCCAGCGCGAGGAGCCGGGGGAGCCGGGGGAGGTGGACCTCCGGGTCAGGCAGTGGGCATACGACCACATCCCCGCGTACCGGCAGGCGCTGGGCTGGCTGACGGCCGACGCCCACGTCATCGACAACGGGCGGCTGACGGTGCGGGAGACCGCGGAGCGGATCGCGGAGGCGGTGCGGACGGGGTCGGCGCCGGTGTGCGAGATCGTCCAGACGCCGGAGCCGACGCGCGAGACGGTGGCGTCGGGGGTGCTGCTCTTCGACGAGCGGGGCCGGGTGCTCCTCGTGGACCCGACGTACAAGCCGGGCTGGGAGTTCCCGGGCGGCGTCGTGGAGCCGGGCGAGGCTCCGGCGTGCGCGGGCGTGCGGGAGGTCGAGGAGGAGCTGGGCCTGGCGTTGCAGCGGTTGCCGCAGCTGCTGGTGCTCGACTGGGAGCCGCCGGTGTCCCCGGCGTACGGGGGGCTGCGGCTGCTGTTCGACGGGGGCCGGCTGGGGGAGCGGGAGATCGCGGAGCTGCGGCTGCCGGGGCCCGAGCTGCGGGAGTGGCGGTTCGTGACGGAGCCGGAGGCCGCCGGCCTGCTCCCGCCGGTCCGCTTCGAGCGCCTGCGGTGGGCCCTGCGGGCCCGCGAACGCGGCCGCCCGCTGTACCTGGAGGCGGGCCGGCCGGTCCCGTAGCCCGGCCGGTCCGGGACCCGTAGTCCTGCCGGGCGCGTAGCCCCGGCCGACCCGGCGGGCGCGGTCAGGCGGTGGCGGCCGTGGCGGTGGCGGTGGCGGCGGCGGCCCGGAGGGCGTCGGCCGCGGCGCTGGTCAGGGGGTCGCCGTGGCCGAAGCAGGCCACCGAAGGCGCCAGCCCGGCCAGGCGGCGGAAGGAGGCGACGGCCTGACCGCGGTCCACGTTGAACACGCCCAGCATGACCTGGCCGACTCCGGCGACGCAGTCCCCGGTGAACAGCACGCCGTGCTCCGGCAGGTGCACGGCGACGCTGCCCGGCGTGTGGCCGGGCGCGTGCACGATCACCGCGCCGCCCCCGAACGGCAGCCGCTCCCCGTCCTCCACCTCCTGGTCCACCCGGGTCGGCGGGGCCTCGGGGACGGTCAGGCCGTGCTCGTACAGCGGGAGTTCCCAGTCCAGCAGCACCGGCTCCGGCACCGGCTCGTCGCCCCGGACCACGGGGGCGTCCAGCCGGTGCGCCACGATCCGCGCACCCCACCGGTCGGCGAGTTCGCCCGCCGCGCCCACGTGGTCGCGGTGGCAGTGGGTCAGCACGATCCGCTCCAGCCGCTCCGGGAGCAGCCCCAGCGAACGCATCGCCCCCTCGATCGCGTCCGCGGCCCCCGCGGGCCCGGCGTCGATCAGCGTCAGGGCCGCGCCGTCGCGCCACAGGTACGCCTGGCCGACGGGAAAGCGGAGCATGTGCAGGCGGTGGGGTACGACCTGCACCAGTTGGAGTTCGGTCATGGGTCGAACGTAGGCACGGAGACTCCGCTTCCGGCGCGCGGTTCACCGGGAGCGGAGTTCACCCGTGGCGTAGACCGACGTGGACCGGGCCCGTGGCGGACCGGGGCCGCCGTGGCTCAGCCGCGCTTGGACCGGGCGTAGTTCACGAGGAACAGCGCTTCCGCGACCGCCAGCCGCTCCAGTTCCTGCGGGGAGACGCTCTCGTTCACCGCGTGGATCTGCGCCTCCGGCTCGCTCAGACCGATCAGCAGCATCTCCGCCTCCGGGTACAGCGACGTCAGCGTGTTGCACAGCGGGATCGACCCGCCCATGCCGCTGACCTGCATCTCCTGGCCCGGGTAGGCGACCTCCATGGCCGCCGCCATCGACGCGTACGCGGGGCTGTCCGTGTCGGCCTGGAACGGCTGCCCCTGGCCGACGACATCCAGCTCCAGCCGGGCCTGCCAGGGGGTGTGCGCCTCCAGGTGCGCCTCCAGCAGCTTGATGGCCTCCGCCGTGTCCACGCCCGGCGGCACGCGCAGGCTGATCAGCGCACCGGCGCTCGCGTGCACCGACGGCGTCGCGCCGACCACCGGCGGGCAGTCGATGCCGAGGACGGTGACGGCCGGGCGGGCCCACAGCCGGTCGGCGATCGTGCCCTCGCCGATGAGTCCCACGCCGTCGAGGACCTTCGCGTCGGCGCGGAATTCCTCCTCCGGGTACTGGAGGCCCTCCCACACCGCGTCGGAGGCCAGCCCGTCGACCGTCGTGGAACCGTCCGCCGCCCGCAGCGAGTCCAGGACGCGGATCAGCGCGGCCAGTGCGTCGGGTGCGACGCCGCCGAACATGCCGGAGTGCAGGTTCCCGGCCAGGGTGTCGATCTTGACCTTGACCAGGGTCATGCCGCGCAGCGTGGCCGTCACCGTCGGCAGCCCCAGCCGGAAGTTGCCCGCGTCGCCGATGACGATGGTGTCGGCGGCCAGCAGCTCCGGGTGTGCCTCGGCGTACCGCTGGAGACCGCCGGTGCCCTGCTCCTCCGAACCCTCGACGATCACCTTCACGCCGACCGGCACCCCGCCGTCGGCCTTCAGCGCCCGCAGCGCCAGCAGGTGCATGATGAAGCCGCCCTTGCAGTCGGCGGCGCCGCGCCCGTACCAGCGGCCGCCCCGCTCGGTCAGCTCGAAGGCGGGGGAGATCCAGGCGGCGTCGTCCAGCGGCGGCTGCACGTCGTAGTGGGCGTAGAGCAGGACGGTCGGGGCGCCCTCGGGGCCGGGCAGGAAGCCGTACACCGACTGCGTGCCGTCGGGGGTGTCGAGCAGGGCCACGTCCTGGAAGCCCTCGGCGCGCAGGGCGTCCGCCACCCAGTTCGCGGCGGCCTCGCTCTCGCTCCTGGGGAACTGCGAGAAGTCCGCCACCGACCGGAAGGACACCAGCTCGGCCAGCTCCTGCCGGGCACGGGGCATCAGCGAGGCGATGGTCTCGGCGACCGGAATCGGCGACATGGGCACGCTCCTCTTGGGTGCGACGTTGGTGTACGTGTACGCCTCCCGCATCCGCGTGGTGCGCGTAGGGCGGGTACGGCGAAAGACAGCATCGATCCTCGCACAGCGAGCCGAGACGATCTCTCGCCGTAGGATTTCCCCGGCATCCGAGGAACAGCCTGATCAGGAGCAGCAGCACATCGTGAGCAGCGACGACGACGTACAGGGCACGAGCGCGGAGCAGAACGCCGCCGGACGGGCCGAAGAGGAGAACGCCGGGCCGACCGGTGAGGTGTGGGACGTGGTCGTGGTCGGGGCCGGACCGGCCGGGGCCTCGGCGGCCCACGCGGCGGCGGCCGCCGGGCGGCGGGTCCTGCTGCTGGAGAAGGCCGAACTACCCCGGTACAAGACCTGCGGCGGCGGCATCATCGGCCCCTCGCGCGACGCCCTGCCGCCGGGCTTCGTGCTGCCCTTCAAGGACCGGATCAACGCGGTCACCTTCTCGATGAACGGGCGGCTGACCCGGACCCGGCGCTCGCGCGGGATGCTGTTCGGGATGGTCAACCGGGCCGAGTTCGACGCGGCGCTGGTCGCGGAGGCGGAGAAGGCCGGCGCGACCGTCCGCACGGGAACGGCCGTGAGCCGGGTCGAGCAGCACGGCGCGGCGGTGCCCGACCGGCGCACGGTGGCCGTGGTGCTCGCGGACGGCGAGACGGTGCTGGGCCGGGCGGTGGTCGGCGCCGACGGCAGCGCCAGCCGGATCGGCGCCCACGTCGGCGTCGAGCTGGACCAGGTCGACCTCGGCCTGGAGGCGGAGATCCCGGTCCCGGAGACCGTCGCCGAGGACTGGAAGGGGCGGGTGCTCATCGACTGGGGCCCGCTGCCCGGCAGTTACGGCTGGGTCTTCCCCAAGGGCGACACCCTCACGGTCGGCGTCATCTCGGCGAAGGGCGAGGGCGCCGCCACCAAGCGTTACCTGGACGACTTCATCGCCCGCCTCGGCCTGGCCGGCTTCGAGCCCGCCGTCTCCTCGGGTCACCTCACCCGCTGCCGCACGCCCGATTCGCCGCTCTCGCGCGGCCGGGTACTGGTGGCGGGTGACGCGGCCGGGCTGCTGGAGCCGTGGACGCGCGAGGGCATCTCCTTCGCACTGCGCTCGGGCCGGCTCGCGGGCGAGTGGGCCGTGAAGATCTCCGAGGCGCAGGACGCGGTGGACGCCCGCCGCCAGGCGCTGAACTACGCCTTCGCGGTCAAGGCCGGGCTGGGCGTGGAGATGGGCGTGGGCAAGCGGATGCTGACGTTCTTCGAGGCGAAGCCGGGTCTGCTGCACGCGGCGATCACCGGCCTGCGCCCGGCCTGGCTGGCCTTCGCCCGGATCACCCGCGGGTCCACCACGCTGGCCGAGCTGGTACGCGCGTACCCGCTCGCCCGCAAGGCCCTGCACGTACTGGACGGTCGCCAGGCGCGCCGCCGTCAGGGCTGAGGCGGGCGCGCCGCCCGGCGCGTACGGGGCGCGGGCGGCAGCCCGGCTACTGCGGGTCGCGGGGCTCGTGGCCGTTGGCGCCGTGCCCCCTGAGGCGGGCGACCAGGAGGTTCGGATCGTGCTGCGAGGTGTAGGCGGCGCTGGGCACGAAGGCCCGGTGGTGGCGGATCGCGACCGAGGTCGGGTTCGACAGCCCGTCCCGCGCGGTCAGCACGATGTCGTGCGTGCCGTCGGGCCGCACCAGGGCCAGCTCGCTGCTCGGGTTCAGGGCGGCGAGGACCGTGCCGTCGTGGCCGGCGAAGGCGAAGTCGTCGACGCCCGTCAGCCCGGTCGCCCTGGTCGCGGTCGGGCCCGCGGACCCGTCCGCGCGGACCGGGATGCGCAGGAGCGTGCCGCGGTCGTAGTTCGACACCCACACCGCGTCGTCGCGCACCTTGATGCCGTTGGCGCCGAGGAAGCCGTTCGGCCGTAGTGGGGGACCGGTGGCCCAGGTCCGCACCGACCGGTCGTTCACGGAGATCCGCCAGACCTTCCCGAGGGCCGAGTCGGCCGCGTAGAGGAACCCGTGCTGCTGGTCGAGGGCGAGGCCGTTGACGAGCGTGTCCGGCGGCAGGGCGGCGAAGCGGGTGACCGATCCGTCGGGGGTGATCCGCCAGATGCCGGTGAGCGCGGCCGTGCCGGTGGCGTAGCCGACGTAGAGCGCCCCGTCGCGGGTGCGCACGATGCCGGTCGTGACCGCGGCCCCGAACAGCGGCGTGGCCGGGTGCGGCTCGTCGGGCAGGGTGGCGAGGACGCGGGTGTGGCCCCCCTTGTCCACGCGGGCGACCTGGCGGGCGAACGCGAAGGTCAGGTCGGCGGAGCCGTCCGGCTCCAGCGCGATGTTCTCCGGGGTCTGGCCCTCGGCGAAGCGGAAGTGCGCCACGATGCGGGAATCGGCGACGGTCAGCGCGGACGGCGCGGACACCGAGGCCGGGCGCGGGGGCGCGGGGGGAGGCGCGGCGACCGCGTGGGAGGCGGTCGCGAGCAGGGCGAGGGCCACAGCCGCGGTGCCGAGACCGGCGCTCAGGGCGCTCGGACCGGCGATGCGCGGTGGGCGGGGCTTTCGGGGCACGGCTGCTCTCCTTCTCGACCGGGCGGGGTCGGCGCACCTCCCGGCGGTGGCCGGGTGAGGCGGCAGGCGGACGAACGCCCACGAGAGCACGACGGGCAGTCGGGGCGGCGCCCCCGCGCGGGCCGTCAGGCCGTGTGAGTGCCCCGGATCGCCCGCACGGTCGAAGGCTGCTTCCGCCCGCCCGGCGCGGTCCTGCTCCCGGCGGGGCACCGGCGGGCGCCGGCCCGGGCGGCGCCCGTCAGCGCGACACGGTCAGGCGGAAGACGGGGTGGTCCGGGGCGATGGCGCGCAGCTCGGCGTCGGAGGACTTCGCGGTGACGCCCTGGAAGTACTGGTTCACCTGCCAGCCCCAGCGCTCCAGGTAGGGGCGCAGCACGGCGGCCCGCTCCGCGGGGTCGGTGATCTCGGTGACGGTGAAGGCGCGCACGGTGCGGCCCAGGCGCAGCTCGCCGCCGCCGGCGGCGCGGATGTTGGCGACCCAGTGGGAGTGGCCGCGGACGGAGACCAGGTACTGAACGCCCTCGACGGTGTGCGGATTGACGGGGATCCGCTGCATCCGGCCGGAGGTGCGGCCGCGCACCGACAGCTCGGCGCTGCCGGCGAGGCTGATGCCCAGCCGGGCGAGCCTGCCGAAGACGCCGTTGACGCGGTTGCCGAGCCGGCTGCGCCCGGCGTAGTAGGGCTCGGGGGTGGACGCGGTCATGACGGCCTCCGGGGCGGGGGTTGGGAGAGCGGTGCTCTCGCTTCGGACCAGTGTGCCCGGAGCGCCGCACTGAAGCAAGAGCACCGCTCTCGGAGCGGGCCGGGTGTCGGTTTACGGAGCGGTGCTCTCTTACTTGAGCGCTGCTCCGGCCGCATGCCACACTGACCGCCATGAGCACCGTGCGAGGGGCCCGCGAACGGGCCCGCATCGAGGTCACCGCCGCCATCAAGGACGAGGCGCGCCGCCAGCTCGCGGCCGAGGGCGCCGCCAAGCTGTCGCTGCGCGCCGTCGCCCGCGAGCTGGGCATGGTCTCCTCCGCCCTCTACCGCTACTTCCCCAGCCGGGACGAGCTCCTCACCGCACTGATCATCGACGCGTACGACAGCGTCGGGGCCGCCGCCGAAGGGGTCGATGCCACCGGCCTGGCCGCCGGAGCCGCGCCCCGCGCCCGCTGGAACTCCGCCTGCGGGGCGGTCCGCGCCTGGGCGCTGGCGCACCCGCACGAGTTCGCCCTGATCTACGGGTCCCCGGTGCCCGGCTACAGCGCCCCCCTCGACACCGTCGGCCCCGCCTCCCGCGTCGGCAACACCTTCATCGGCATCGTCCGCGCCGCCCACGCGGGCCGCGGCCTGGCCCTGCCCCCGTTGCCCGAGGCCCTGCACCCCGAAGCCCGGCGGATGACCGCGGAGTTCGCCCCGGACCTGCCTCCCGAGGTGACCGTGGCCCTCGTCGCGGCCTGGGCACAGCTCATCGGCCTGGTGTCCTTCGAGCTGTTCGGCCAGTTCAACCGGGTCGTCCAGGACCGCGCCGCCTTCTTCGCGCACGCGGCGGACCGCCTGGCGTACGACGTCGGGCTGTTCACGGCGTGAGCGGCCGAGGCGGCACCGCCGCCCACCCGCGGCAGCGGACGGGCCGATGGAAACGATTCGTCGCTCTGCTGTTCGTCGTATGAATGCATGTGGTTCGGCTTCTCCCGCACCGCCGCGCGTCTACTGTTCCTCGGGTCGCCCCACCGCCCCGGAGGAACCGCCATGGCCCGCGCCCGCGCCGCGAAGGCGCTGTACGCCGTTGTGACCGTCCTCTTACTGGCCGCCCCCGCGCCGGCCTGCGGGGCGTCGACGGGCACCGGACCGGCCGCGGGCCCGGCCGCCCCCGCCCCCGGCACGCCGCCCGGCCCCCGGGCCCCCGGCGTCCGGGGCCTGGAGGTCGCGGTCCCCGCCTACGTGTGGGCGGACGACCCGATGCTCTCGGAAGTGACCGCCGCCGGCCCGGCGGTCTCGGTGGTCGTTCTCAACCCGGGCAACGGCGACTCCCCGTTCACCTCCCGCTGGCAATCCCGCGCGGACACCCTGCGCGGCGCCACCACGGCGACCGGAGAGCGGACCAAGGTACTCGGCTACGTCCACACCGACCACGGCAACCGCGGCGCGGCCGATGTCAAGGCGTCCGTCGACAACTACCTGCGGACGCCCGACGGCCGGCTGCACGTCGACGGCATCTTCTTCGACGTCGTCAGCCGGGACTGCGGCCCGGCCAACGCCACCCGCGACCGGTACGAACAGCTGCGCCGGTACGTCGAGGACACCATGCAGGCCGTCGACCCGGGCGTGCCCGGACTGGTCGTGAACAACCCCGGCACCGCCATAGCCGACTGCTACCTGGAGCCCGGCCACCGTACGGCCGACGTCTTCGTCACCTTCGAGGACACCTACGCCGCCTACACAGCCGGCGGCTGGCTGGGCGGCAACGTGTTCAACGAGACCGGCGGCTACCGGCCCGGCAGCGAACTCGACCCGAGCGGAACGGCGTTCTGGCACCTCGTCCACGACGTCCCGGACGCCGCCGCGATGCGCTCCACGCTCCGCACCGCCTTCGGCCGCGGCGCGGGCTACGCCTACGCGACCAGCGCCACCATGCCCAACCCGTGGAACACCCGGCCGGCCTGGCCCTACGCCGCCCAGACCGGCTTCGCCGCCACGATCGGCTAGCGGGGCGGTCCGGCCGGGGCGGGTGGTGGGTCAGACGACGGAGGTTTCCGTCCACAGCCGCGCGAGCGGGTGCGCGTCACCGTCACCCAGCGGCAGGCGGTTCCACAGGGCCGCGTACAGCCAGGCCGCCTCGCCCGTCAGGTCGAGGTCCGCCGGGTCGTCCGTGGCACCCCGCACCGTGCGCGGCGGGTCCTGCGACAGGTGCACCGTCCACACCGCGCCGGTGTCGGTCGCCCGGACCCGTATGACGCGGGGCTCCTCGCTGCGCACCCGGCTGCGCGAGCGCGCGTGGAAGCCGGTCAGCAGTTCGTCCACCCCGTCCTCGGCGAACTCCGGCGTCACCGCCGAGAACGGGACGCCCAGCGCCGCCTGCGCGTCGAACCGGTGGACCGTCGTCTCGTGCGCCTGGCGGCGGGCCCAGAACCCCAGCGGTGACGGCGCCGTCGGCAGGAACGTCCAGCACTCCACATCCTCCGGAGCCCCGGTCAGCGTCCGCACCAGCGCCGCGTGCCCCTCCCGGAACCACGCCAGCAGCTCCGGCCCCGCGAACTCCGGCGCGTCCGGGAACGGGCCCGGCTCCGTCACCGCGCTCCCCACGTACCCGGCCGCCCAGCGGTGTACCGCCCCCGTGTGCCGCAGCAGATCGGCGACCCGCCAGCCGGGGCAGGTCGGGACCAGGGCGTCGGTGCCCGCCCGTTCGGCCGCGTCGGCCATCAGTTCGCCCTCGCGGGCCAGGGTGTCCACAAAGTCGATGATCTTCATGGAGGGGAGTGTGCCAGTCGCCACTGACAGCGGTCACCCCACAATGGGGACATGGAAGGGGAACTCTTCCCGCGCGAGCGGACCGAGATCGCCCCCGGCGCGGTGCACCTGCCCGACTGGCTCGACCGGCTCCGGCAGCGGGAGCTGCTGGCCGCCTGCCGCGAGTGGGCGCGGCCGCCGGCGGGCCTGCGCACCGTGCACACCCCCGGCGGCGGGACGATGACCGCCCGCCAGGTGTGCCTGGGGCTGCACTGGTACCCGTACGGATACGCGAGCACCGCCGTCGACGGCGACGGCGCGCCGGTCAAGCCGATGCCCACCTGGCTCGCCGAACTGGGGCGGAGCGCCGTGACCGACGTCTACGGCCGGCCGCCGGAGGAGGCGTACGACATCGCCCTCGTCAACTTCTACGAGGGCGATTCCCGCATGGGCATGCACCGGGACTCCGACGAGAAGTCGCCGGCGCCCGTCGTCTCGTTCAGCCTCGGCGACTCCTGCCTGTTCCGCTTCGGCAACACCGCCTCGCGCGGGCGCCCGTACCGGGACGTCGAACTGCGCAGCGGTGATCTGTTCGTGTTCGGCGGGCCGAGCCGGCTGGCCTACCACGGGGTGCCGAAGGTGCTGCCCGGTACGGCGCCGCCCGAGCTGGGCCTGACGGGGCGGCTGAACATCACACTGCGGGTCGGCGGCCTCCTGCCGTGAGCGGCGCCGGGCACCTCCCCGCTCGTGCGAGGATCGCTGTCATGAACGGCAACGGGGCCCCGCGGCGGGTGGGGGACGCGTCCACGGTGTCCACGGTCTCATCGGCGGCCTCCGCCGCGGACCGGGCCGCGGCCGCTACGCGGACCAGGCTGGAGCGGGGCCGCGGCGCGCTGGGCCCCGCGCTGGAACTCGTGCACACCGGCCGGGCCCCGACCCGGGCCGTGCTGACGGCCGAGCTGGGGGTCACCCGTGCCACCGCCGGAGCCGTGGCCGCGGAACTGGAGGCGCTCGGCCTGATCCGCGTCGACTCCCGCCCCGGTGGCGCCGGCGGAACCCAGGGCCGCCCCTCGCACCGGCTCTCCGTGGCGGAGGACGGCCCGGTCGCGCTGGCCGCGCAGGTGCACTCGGACGGCTTCCGGGCCGCGCTCGTCGGCCTCGGCGGCCGGATCGTGGCCACCGCCCCCGGCAAGGTCACCGTCTCCGCCGACCCGGCGCAAGTCCTCGGCGCGGTCGTCGACGCGGGCGCCGCGCTGCTCGCCGAGTCCGGGCGGCGCTGCATCGGCGCGGGCCTCGCCGTCCCGTCGGCGGTCGCGGAACCGGAGGGCACCGCCCTGAACCCGCTGCACCTGGCCTGGCCGGCCGGCTCACCGGTCCGGGCCATCTTCGCCGAACGGGTGAAGGCGGCCGGCATCGACGGCCCCGCCCTCACCGGCAACGACGTCAACCTCGCCGCGCTCGCCGAACACCGGCACGGCGCGGGCCGCAGCGCGCAGCACCTGCTCTGCGTGGCCACCGGCCACCGCGGTGTCGGCGGGGCGCTGGTGCTCGACGGCCGCCTGCACAGCGGCAGTGCCGGGCTCGCCCTGGAGGTCGGCCACCTCACCGTGAACCCGGAGGGCCGGGCCTGTCACTGCGGCAGCCGGGGCTGCCTGGACGTGGAGGCGGACCCGCTGGCCTTCCTGACGGCGGCGGGGCGGACGCCCGGCCCCGAGGTGTCGCTGCTCCAGCAGGCACGGGAGCTGCTGCACGCGGAGCTGGCGGATCCGGCCGTACGGACGGCCGCCGAGGAGCTCATCGACCGGCTGGGGCTGGGGCTCGCGGGCCTGGTGAACATCCTGAACCCGGACCGGATCATCCTGGGCGGTCTGCACCGGGAGCTGCTGCACGCGGATCCGGAGCGGCTGCGCGCGGTGGTCGCCGACCGGAGTCTGTGGGGGCGCAGCGGCGGCGTGCCGATCCTGCCGTGCACCTTGGACCACAACAGCCTGGTCGGCGCGGCGGAGCTGGCCTGGCAGCCGGTGCTCGACGACCCGCTGGGAGCGCTGGGCACGGCCGCCTGACACCGCCGGGAGCGGGGGGCGCCGGGTGCTCCGGGCCCCGGCGCCGCGGGCCCTGAAGGCAGCGCCCCACATGCGGCGGCCCGGAAGCGGCGGCCCCTGACGCGGCGGGCCTGAACCCGGCGGCGCGCACGCGGCGGCCCCCGCCAGCCGGGTGCGGCGCTACCCGGGCCTGGCGCCGGCCCGCGCCGACACCGGCACGGCCGTGACCACGGCTGCGGGCTCAACGGCGTAGAGCGCCGCCGGGGCGGGCTCCCGTATGGCCTTGGGGGAGATCCGCACGGTACGGGCCGGCGCCGGCGCGGCCGGAGCCGCCCGCATCGAGAACCACACCACCTTGCCCGGCCCGTCCTGCTGGTGCCGGGCGCCCCAGGCCTCGCTGATCGCCGCGACGAGCGCGAGACCGCGTCCGCAGGTCTCCAGGGCGGCGGACTCGCGGACCACGGGCAGCCGGGGATCGCTGTCGTGCACCGAGACGGTGAGCCGCCCGAGCCGGAATTCGATCTCCACCCGGCAGACCTTGTCCGGCTGTGCGTGCCGGTGCACGTTGCTGAGCAGCTCCGTCACGCCGAGCGCGGCCCGGTCGATGAGGGGGTCGAGCTGCCAGTGACGCAGTTGCGCTGAAACGATTCTGCGGATCTGGCCGATCCGGGCGGGCAAGGCCTGCAGTTCGACGACGCAGTGCCTGCGGGAATGACTTATCACGGCTGCGACTCCCCGACATGAGTGTTACGGGTGCTGCACCCTCTGTGACGCCTCACCAGGGTCACCCACGGTGCGCCGCTGTGCAACCGAACGCGCGCGATGATCTGCCCCGCGCGTCCGGGACCCGTCCGAAAGTCGTCCCCGGCCGTCCGAAAGCCGCCGACCGCCCCCGCGCAGGCAGCGCGCAGGCAACGCGCACGCCACGCGCGGGCCGTCCGCGGGGGTGGGTGCACTGGCCATCCGCCGGCCGCCCTAAAGCGATTCGCATGGAGACCCAAAGGAACTGTTTGCGCAGGTGAGGGAGGTACATTGCGAAGGCAGGGGGTCATGGAAGTGATGAAGGAGCAAGGCGCATGAGCACGACCAGCACCACCGCCAGGGCCGACGACGTCGACCGCAGCGACGCGGACTACCGGGCCTGGCTGAACGAAGCCGTGCGCAAGGTCCAGGCCGACGCCAACCGGTCCGCCGACACCCACCTGCTGCGCTTCCCGCTCCCCGAGGAGTGGGGCATCGACCTGTACCTGAAGGACGAGTCGACGCACCCGACGGGTTCCCTCAAGCACCGCCTGGCCCGTTCGCTGTTCCTGTACGCCCTGTGCAACGGCTGGATCCGGCCCGGCCGCCCGGTCATCGAGGCGTCCTCCGGCTCGACCGCCGTCTCCGAGGCGTACTTCGCCAAGCTGATCGGCGTCCCGTTCGTCGCCGTCATGCCGCGCACGACCAGCCCCGAGAAGTGCCGCCTCATCGAATTCCACGGCGGCACCTGCCACTTCGTCGACGACTCGATGAAGATGTACGAGGAGTCGGCGCAGCTCGCGGCCCGCACCGGCGGCCACTACATGGACCAGTTCACGTACGCGGAGCGGGCGACGGACTGGCGCGGCAACAACAACATCGCGGAATCGATCTACCAGCAGCTGCGTCTGGAGCGCTATCCCGAGCCCACCTGGATCGTGGCGACGGCCGGCACCGGCGGCACCTCCGCGACGATCGCGCGCTACGTGCACTACATGCAGCACGACACCCGGATCTGCGTCCCCGACCCGGAGAACTCCTGCTTCTTCGACGGCTGGACCCGGAACGACCCGAACGCGAGCAGCGACTGCGGCTCGCGCATCGAGGGCATCGGCCGCCCCCGGATGGAGCCGAGCTTCGTGCCGGGTGCCATCGACCGGATGATGAAGGTGCCGGACGCGGCGAGCGTCGCCGCTTGCCGGGCGCTGGAACAGGCCATAGGGCGCAAGGCGGGCGGCTCGACCGGCACCGGCCTGTGGAGCGCGCTCAAGATCGTCTCGGAGATGGTGGCCCAGGGCCGTAGGGGCAGCGTCGTGACCCTGCTGTGCGACCCGGGCGACCGCTACCTCGACAAGTACTACTCGGACGCCTGGCTGGCGGCACAGCAGCTGGACATCGCCCCGTACACGAAGACCATCGAGACGCTGCTGACGACGGGGGCCTGGCGGGAGCCCTCGGCCTGACCGGGGACCGGGCCGCGAACGGCGCCGCCGGGCACCGCGCCACCGGGCCCGGTGCCGGGGTGGGTGCCGGGTACCGTCAACCCCGCGTGCTCAGCCGGGCGTCGAGCGCGCCCACCGCCGAGCGGAACGAGTGCCCCAGCCCGGGGCGGGCGGCGGCGAGGGCGAACCGGAACGGGGCCGGTCCGTCCGCCGCGAAGGTCCACCGGATCCGGGTGCCGGAGCCGGAGGGGCTCAGCCGCCACTCCTCCAGCAGCGCCCGTACCCCGGGAACGTTGGTCTCGTCCACCCGGTACGCGTAGCGCTGCTCCGGCTCCGCCGCCACCACGGTCTCCCGGAACCGGACCCCGCCCACCAGCCCGATCTCGCGGCCCGCGCCGCCGTGCGTGGACCGGGCCAGGGTGACCGCCCTGAACCAGGCCGGCCAGTCCGCCACGTGCTCGGCGAGCGCCCGGTAGACCGGCGCCGGCGCCTGGGTCGCGCGCGCCGTGAAGACGAGCCGGACCGGCGCCGTCTCGGCGAAGTCCAGCTCCACGGCCCGGAGTCGGCGAACCATCGTGACAACCCCCTGCGAGACGCGCGGTACGGAACGGAGGAACGGAAAGGTGCTGTGGGGCACCTTACTTGGCGGCCCGTCAGATGTCTCCGGGCACCGAGCGGGCGCCGGTCATGCCCCTGGCCGCCGGCCTCAGCGGCCGGCGGCCGCCGCCGAACCCGCCGGGAGCGCCGGCAGGTCCGCCGGGAACAGCAGCGTGAGCTCGTCGGTACCCGGATCGCTGAGCTGCGCCACCCGGCCCGCGTGGCGCTCGACCATGGACTCGAAGGTCTGCCGGGCGGTGCGGCCGTTGCCGAAGGCGGGTCCCTTGGGCAGCTCCGTGAAGTACGCCAGCAGTGCCTGCGCGGTCCCCTCGGCCAGCCGGTACTCGTGCTCCTCCGCCTGCTGCTCCACGATGCGCAACAGCTCCTGAGGCCCGTAGTCGCCGAAGGTGATGGTCCGGGAGAAGCGGGAGGCCACACCCGGGTTCACGGTCAGGAACCGCTCCATCTCCGCCGTGTATCCGGCGACGATCACCACCACCGCGTCCCGGTGGTCCTCCATCAGCTTCACCAGCGTGTCGATCGCCTCGCGCCCGAAGTCGCGGCCCGAGTCCTCCGGCGCCAGGGCGTACGCCTCGTCGATGAACAGCACACCGCCACGAGCCCGGTCGAAGGCCTCCTGGGTACGGATCGCCGTGGACCCGATGTGCTCGCCGACGAGGTCCACCCGGGACACCTCGACCAGATGCCCCCGCTCCAGCACGCCGAGGGAGGCGAGGATCTCCCCGTAGAGCCGGGCGACGGTGGTCTTGCCGGTGCCGGGGGAGCCGGTGAAGACCAGGTGCCGGCGCACCGACGCCGCCTTGAGGCCCGCCTGCTGCCGCCTGCGCCCCACCTCGATCATGTCGGTGAGGGCCCGCACCTCGCGCTTGACGCTGGCCAGGCCCACCAGCGCGTCCAGCTGGCCCAGCACCTCGCCGGAGCCCCGGGCGGGCGCGGCGGCAGGGTCCGGCTCGTCGGCGGGACGCTGCGCCGGTACGCCGGCGGCTCCCGGTACGGGGCCGCGCGCCGCCGTCACCGTACGGATCCCCGCGCGCTCGTGGGCCGGGCCGCCGGCGGCGGCAGACTGGGCGGCGAGGCGCGGCCCGGACTCGTCACTGGTGCAGTCCTCCGCGACGGGGCCGTCCTCCGCGAACTCGTAACCGCCCCGCGCGCAGCGCTCGGTGTGGCACTTGGCCAACGAGGTGCGGCTGCCGTCGATCACATGGAAGCCGAAGCCGGAGCTGCCGCTCACCCGGCAGGCTGTGAAGGTGCCGCGGCCACCCGCCGAGACGTAGAAACCGGCCTCGGCGGCGGAGGTGACCGCGCAGCGCTCCAGGACCGGGTCGGCTCCCTTGGTGACGATCACGCCCGTCTGGACGGAGTCGACGGAGCAGTTGGCGAGCGTGCCGCCGCTGCCGTGGTCACGGAACCAGGCCCCGGTCGCCGCTTCCCGGATCCGGCAGTCGTCCAGCTGCGCGGTGGCCCCGTCGCTCACCGAGACGGCGGTGTTGCGCACCTGGGACAGGTCGCTGTCGACCACGTCCACCCGCGAGCCGCGGTCCAGCACGAACAGGGCGTCCGGCACGTCGTGCACCCGGCAGGAGTCCAGCGAGGCCGTGGCCCCGTCACTGATCCACACCGCCGGATAGTCACCCGTACTGTCGTGGATCTCGCAGGACTGGGCGTCGACCCGGGTTCCCGGATCCCAGACCGACAGGCCGTTGCGGCCGAACCGGCGCACCGTGGTGCGGCTCAGCGTGAGCACCGAGCGCGAGCGCAGGTCGATCGCGTTCTCCGGGATGTCGTGGATGTCGCAGCCCGCGAGCGTGAGAACGGCGTCGGTGTCGAGGGTGACCCCGTCGGCCGAAGTACGGTGCACCGCGCAGTCGGTGAGCCGGGCGGCGGCCCGCGCAGCGACCTGCACCCCGGTGCCCTTGATCTCGTACACCTCGCAGCCCACCGCCTCCAGCCCGGAGCCCTCGCCGGTGACGGCGATGCCCGCGCCCGTGGCGTGGTGGATCCGGCAGCCCTCCAGGCGCGGGTGGCCGCCCCGCACCGAGATCCCGCTCTGCCCGGCCGCCACGACCTCGCACTCCTCGAACACCCCGCCGCCGCCGTCGAGTACGGCGATCCCCACTCCGGCCGGGTTCTCCACCGTGCACCGGCGCACCAGCGGTCTGGCCCCGCCGCGGACCTCGATGCCGGCCGAGGAGCGGGTGCTGACCCGCAGATCGGTCAGCTCGGGCGAGCCGTCCTCGACGAGCAGCGCCGGCGCCGTCCGGTCCTGGCCCTCCAGATGGAGGTCCTGCACCACGGCCGAGGCGCTCACGGTCAGTGCGACGCCGTCGGGCGGGGCGATCCGCACGGACCCGACCGCGCCCTCGGGCCCCCGCAGGGTCACGGCGTGGCGCAGCACCAGGTTTTCCCGGTAGGTGCCGGGCGCGATGGACAGGACGTCCCCGTCCCCGGCGACCGCGAGCGCGGCGGTCAGCGTCGCGTACTCACCGGAGCGGCGCCGCCAGCGCGAGGACCCGCCGTGTGTCACCTGGACCGTGCCCTGAGCCATGGTGCTGTCGTGCCCCCACCCTCGTCTTCGCATTGGCGGCAGTCACCGCCGCGGTGGCCCGCGGCCGGTCTGCCCGGTCCACCGTAGCGCGCGCAGGGCCGGGGAGTTGCCAGGTCAGCTGCCCGCGCCCGCGCGGCCCCAATCCGGTCCGACCGCGGCCCACGCCCGGTCCAGCCGTATGTACCGCCGGTGCACGAGCCGCCGTACGATCAGCCGCCGGACCGTCTCCACCAGCGCGGCCACGCCCAGGGCGGCGGCCAGACCGGCCATCACGGAGTGGAACGCGGCGGCGGAAGCGGCGAGCGGCTGCCCCACGAGCCGGCCGCTGGTGTCCGTCCATATCCGGAACCGGTCACCGGGCCGGGGCGGTTCCTCGGCGGCCGGCACCGTCCCCTGGTGGCTGCTGCCGTCGGGCGCGGTCCACGAGGCGAGGATCCGGGTCCGCTGCGGCGTCTGCGGCCCCGCGGACTTGTCGGCCGCCGCGGCCCCGCCCGCGAGCGTGCCCTGGGCCGGCCGGAGCACCACCGCCGGGACGAGGTACCGCTCCTGCCGCTGTTCGTGCACGGCGCGCTGGAGGGTGTCGTCCACCCGTACGCCCGCGAGCCAGCCGACGGCCGGAGCGAGCACCAGCACGCACACCGCCGCGGCGAGCGCCAGCCACGCCTCGAAGAGATCAGTCCGGCGGCGCAGCGGATTGCGCCGCCAACGCCACACGCCCATTGCTGTCCACACGGTCCGGCACCCCCTCGCCTCCGCCTGCCTGCGCGTCCCAGCTTCCCGCATGCCCGGTGGACGCGCATTCCGGAACGCGGGAGACATGCGCATCCGGCCGCGCCCGGTCCGGCGCACGTTCCCCCGCGCCCGTCCGGGTCCCGGCCCACACGTCTCGAATGATCCAACGGTGCCGCCGTGCCCGCTGGTTCCGGCGGGCGGGCGGAGCCCCTCGAAGGTGTTATTCCAGAACGCGGACCTCGTCGCCGACGCGCACCGTCCCCAGCGCGACCGGCACCAGCTGCCGCCCGAACGCGAGCGACTTCCCGATCCGCCGGTGCTTCGCCAGCGTCATCAGCGGTTCCTTGCCGCGCACCGCGGTCGCCTGGTCGGTGGTGGTGACGATGCACCGCCCGCACTCCCGCACCCCGCGGAAAACGGCGTCCCCGATGGCGATGCGGCGCCAGCCGTCCTCGGCCCAGGCCTCCGCCCCGGCCACCACCAGGTTCGGGCGGAAACGGTTCATCGGCAGCGGCCCCTCCTGCGGCTGACCGCCCTCGGCGATCAGCGCGTTCAGGGCGTCCAGCGAGGCCAGGGTGGTGGCGAGCAGCGGATAGGCGTCCGCGAGGCTCACCGTCTCGCCCGGCAGCGCGTAGTCCGGGTCCACGGGACGGCGCACGGCGGGGTCGTCCAGGTACACGAGGCGGGCGGGGAGGCCGAGATAGGCCGAAAACCAGTCGGCCGCGGCCGCCGCCGCGACCACGGTCTCGATCTTCTTGCCGAACAGGACGACGGGCTCCAGCGGACCCGGCTCCGGCACCTCCACGACCAGATCCGCCATGCCGGGGGCCGAAAGCGCCAGCCGGCCGCCCTCCAGCGGACGGGCCGAGGCCAACGCCAGCCGCGCCTGCTGGCGTTGCGTGATGACCGCGCCCTCGACGTCGATCACTGCCCATCGGCGGTCGCCCGAGAGCCCCCAGGGCTCCACCGCCGCCTCGTCGGGAGCGGTTCCCGCCACCGATTTGACGGGATAGACGTGCAGCGAGTGGACATACGAGTTCGACATGAGTGCATTTTGCCAGGCGCCGCCCCCGCGGCCCCCGGCGCCTCTTCCCGCAGGGCCGGGCGGTAGTCGGCCGCCGCGGCCGTGCTCGGCCGGCCTAGTAGCCGCGCCCCTGGTACGGGCGGCCGTACGGGTCCTCGTACGAGGGCACCTGAGCTGGCGCCTGCATCGGCCGCGGGGCGGCCGGGCGCATGGCCTCGTATCCGGTGGCGGTCGCGACCGGGCGCGGCTGCTGCTGCGGGACGTACCCCGCGCGGGCGCCGACCGGCTGCTGCTGCGGTACGTAGGGGGCGGGCGCGTTCTGCAGCGGCATGGGCATCTGCATCTGCGGCGCGGGCTGCTGCTGGTACGGGTAGCCGTACGCCGGGGCGCTCTGCTGCTGGGGCATCGAGGGCGCGGCCGGCAGGGCGGGCAGGGCGGACGGGAGGGCCGGCAGGTACCCACCGCTCGAGTAACCGGAACCGGGGGTGTCGTAGGCGGCGGGCACGCGGATCGGGGCGATCTGCGGAGTGCCGCGTTCGGCGACGAGGGAGTCGTAGATGGGGGTGTCCGGGAAGGAGGGCGCGGAGTAGTAACCGCCGCCATAAGTGGAGCGGGGGGAGGTCATGGGACCTAAGTTAAGCCCACGACTTCACGGGGTCCATAGCGAGGTGTCGTCAACCCCGTCCTGACCTGCATATTCGCAGGTCAGGGCCACAGCTTTCACTTCACGTTCACGTGCACGATTCGCACCGTCCACCCCACCTTGTTCCTACTCGTACTCACCGGTTGGGTGTTGCACCCACTTGACCTTGACGCAGCGTCACCAAGCGGAGGCCCGCTGCGTGACCTCGTATGACGGC
Organism: Streptomyces sp. NPDC026522; assembly: GCF_055567555.1. Classification (NCBI taxonomy): domain Bacteria; kingdom Bacillati; phylum Actinomycetota; class Actinomycetes; order Kitasatosporales; family Streptomycetaceae; genus Streptomyces; species Streptomyces sp. NPDC026522. Next base: position 228,719 of record NZ_JBVHQF010000007.1, on the reverse strand, counting down.
CGTTCAGCCGGACCGCGAGGGGTCAGGCGTCGCTGGGCCGGGCGTAGGTCCGGCCCTTCCAGGCGGCGCCGCGGCCGCGGTAGTGCAGGACGGCCGAGTCGACGGTCATCAGGAGGTAGAGCAGTGCCGTGAACGGCAGCAGCGGCGCGAGGACGGCCGGCTGGCGGTAGTAGCGCAGCATCGGCAGATAGGTTCCGGCCATCAGCAGCCAGGCCGAACCGCCCGCCCAGGCCAGGGGCGGACGGCCCAGGGCGAGCCCCGCGAACAGGGCGGCCGGCGGCACCAGGTAGACGAGTACGAGCCCGGCCACCGTCCCCGCCAGCAGCAGCGGCTGATGGCGCAGTTGGGCGTACGCGCTCCGCGAGACCATCCGCCACAGGTCGCCCAGCGCCGGGTAGGGGCGCACGCTGTCCACCCGCTCCGCCAGGCCGAGCCAGATCCGGCCCCCGGTGCGCCGAACGGCGCGGGCGAGGCTGACGTCGTCGATGACGGCCTGCCGGATCGAGTCGGGAACGCCGGCGCGGACGGCGGCTTCCGTACGCAGGAGCACGCAGCCGCCTGCGGCCGCGGCGGTCCGCCCGGCGGGGCGGTTGATCCGGCGGAAGGGGTACAACTGCGCGAAGAAGTAGACGAAGGCCGGTACGACGAGCCGCTCCCAGAACGTGGCCACCCGCAGCCGCGCCATCTGGGAGACCAGGTCGAGGCGGGCGGAGGTCGCCGCGGCGACGAGCTCGCGGAGGCTGTCCGGTTCGTGGGCGATGTCCGCGTCGGTGAGCAGGAGGTACTCGGGTTCGGTGGCGTGGGCGGTGCGCGCGTGCGCGATGCCGTGGCGCAGGGCCCAGAGCTTGCCGGTCCAGCCGGGGTCCGGGGCGCCGGGGGACACGACGGTGAGGGGCAGCCCCAGGAGCTCCCCGGCCAGGCGCCGGGCCAGGTCGGCCGTGCCGTCCGTACTGCCGTCGTCCACCAGGACCACCTCGGCGGCGCCGGGATAGTCCTGGGCGAGGAGTGACGGCAGGCTGCGGGGCAGCACCTCCGCCTCGTCCCTGGCCGGGACGACGATGGCGACGGACGGCCAGCGGGCGGGAGCGGTACGCGGGGGGAGGCGGACGTCGGTGCGCCAGAACATGCCCTGGGCGAGGGTGAGCCAGAGCCAGGCGGCGAGGGAGGCGTAGGCGGCGGTGAGGAGGAGGCCCATGGCCGCAGTGTGCCGAACCGGGCGGAACCTGTCGCGCATCCGGACACCGTGGCGCCCCCCCCCGGGGTGCGGATCCGGGGGCGGGGCGGCCCGGGCGCGCGGCTTCGGGGGCGGTCCTGCGGTGTCGTTTCGGGGCGTGGGGGCCCGGGCCGGGGCGGCCGGAGCCCGCGCCTCCGGAGAGCCGTCCGGCGGTCCGGCCCCGGGGTGCGGGGGCGGCCGGGTGGCGGGCGCGGTCGCGGAGCTGGCGGCCCGCGTCGATATAAGGTGACCAGGTGAAGATCGCCCTCATGGACTCCGGAATCGGCCTCCTCGCGGCGGCCGCCGCGATGCGACGGCTGCGGCCCGACGCCGATCTGCTGCTGTCCAGCGACCCCGACGGGATGCCCTGGGGCCCGCGCACGCCCGCCGACCTCACCGGGCGGGCCCTCGGCGTCGCCCGGGCCGCCGCCGAGCACCGCCCGGACGCCCTCGTCGTCGCCTGCAACACCGCCTCCGTGCACAGCCTGCCGGCCCTGCGGGCGGAGCTGGAACCCGCCATCCCGGTCATCGGCACCGTGCCCGCGATCAAGCCGGCCGCTGCCGCGGGCGGCCGGGTCGCCATCTGGGCCACGCCGGCCACCACCGGGAGCCCGTACCAGCGCGGCCTGATCGCGGAGTTCGCCGCCGGAGCCCGGGTCACCGAGGTGCCCTGCCCCGGCCTCGCCGACGCCGTCGAGCGCGGCAACGAGGAGGCCGTCGCGCGGGCCGTCGCCGCGGCCGCCGCGCTCACCCCGGCCGACGTCACCGACGTCGTACTCGGCTGCACGCACTACGAGCTGGTCGAGGCGGCGATCCGGGCCGCCCTCGCCGAACAGACCGGCGGGGCGGAGTTCGTCTTCCACGGCTCGGCCGAGGCGGTCGCCGTACAGGCGCTGCGCCGCATCGGCGCCCGCCCCGAGCCGGGCCTGCCCCGTACCGGCGGGCTGACCGTCCTGCTCGGCGGGCAGCAGGGGACCCTCCCGGCCGCCGCGCTCGGCTACGCCGAGGGCCGGCTGCTCGCGGAGGGCGCGCCCCTCGCGCACTGACCCGCCGCGCCCCCGGCCCCGGCTCCGCTACGGCGGGCCGGGCCGGCGATGAGTTTCCCGCCCGACGGGAGTCGGAAGAGGGACAGGAAGCTCTCCGCGGCGAAGGGTGGTGCGCCATGTCTTTCACCCACGTACTCGCGGTGGCCCCGGTGCGTGACGTCGAGACCGCGGCGCCTTGGTACGAACGGCTCCTGGGCCGGCCCCCCGACGCGCGGCCCATGGCCGGCCTCGCCGACTGGCACGTTTCCCCCTCCGCCTGGGTGCAGGTCTTCCAGTCGCCGGAGCAGGCGGGGACGACCCTGCTCAACCTCGTGGTGGACGACCTGGACCGGGCGCTTTCGGAGCTGGCCGACCGCGGCATCACGGCGGGAGAGATCCAGCCGGGGGCCCGGAAGGTGCGGTTCGCCGCCGTACACGACCCGGACGGCAACCGGATCACCTTGATCGAGAACCCGGTGGAGTAGCGCCGGGGCCGGTCGGGGCCCCGCACTTATCAAGTCGCGGCGCCGACAGCCCATGGGTAGGCTGGGCCGAGTCAACGAGACGAAACGTCTCGTGTCGTCTAAGGTCCGGGATCCGTCGCCCGGCCCCGTCCCGTCCGTCCGACGAAGGGATCGCCCTTGCGTGCCCGTACCCCACTCGCCACCACCCAGATCGTCCTGTCCGAAGTCACCAAGGCCTACGACACCCGCATCGTCCTGGACCGGGTCAGCTGCACGGTCCGGCCCGGTGAGCGGGTCGGCATCGTCGGCGACAACGGGTCCGGCAAGTCCACCCTGCTCCGGCTCCTCGCCGGCCGGGAGCGCCCCGACCACGGACAGGTCACCGTCACCGCGCCCGGCGGGGTGGGCCACCTGGCCCAGACCCTCGACCTGCCGCCGACCGCCCGCGTCCAGGACGCGATCGACCTCGCACTGGCCGAACTGCGCGCCCTGGAGGCCCGGATCCGCTGCGCCGAAGCCCGCCTCCCGCAAGCGGGCCCGGCGGAGCTCACCGGGTACGCGGACCTCCTCGCCGCCTACGAGGCCCGCGGCGGCCAGGACGCCGAGCGGCGCGTGGCGACCACCCTGCGCCGGCTCGGCGAGCGCACCGCCCCCGACCCGGAGCGGCGCCTGGGCACCCTCTCCGGCGGGCAGCGCTCCCGGCTGGCCCTCGCCGCGGCCCTGGCCGCCGAACCCGAACTGCTGCTGCTGGACGAGCCGACCAACGACCTCGACGACGAGGCCGTCGGCTGGCTGGAGGAGCACCTGCGCGCCCACCGCGGCACGGTCGTCGCGGTCACCCACGACCGGCTCTTCCTGGACCGCGTCACCACCGCCATCCTGGAGGTCGACCAGGACCGCCGCACCGTACGCCGGTACGGCAACGGCTACGCCGGCTTCCGCACCGGCCGCGCCGCCGAACGCGCCCGCTGGGAGCGGCAGTACGAGCAGTGGCGCGAGCAGGTCCGCGACGCGGAGCGGCTCGCCGACACCAACATCGGCCGGTTCGCCGCGATCCCGCGCAAGCTGCCGCGCGGTTTCAGCGGAGCCGGCGCCTTCCGCGCCCGCTCCCGCACCCACGGCGCGGCCGGCCGGATCCGGACGGCCCGCGAACGCCTGCACCGGCTGACCGAGAACCCGGTGCCGCCGCCGCCCAGCCCGCTCCGCTTCACCGGGCGGTTCACGGCGGGCGCGGCCGGGGTGGTCGAGGCCGACGGGCTCGCGGTGCCGGGACGGCTCGCGCCGGTCTCCTTCCGGCTCGGACCCGGTGAGCGGCTCCTGGTCACCGGGCCCAACGGGGCCGGGAAGTCCACCCTGCTGCACGTCCTGGCCCGGGAACTCGCCCCCGGCCAGGGCACCGTACGCACACCCCCGCGCGTGGGCCTGTTGCGCCAGGACGACCCGTGGGGCCGGGAGCCCCGCTCCCTGACCGAGCTGTCGGGCGCGCGGTACGCGGAGCAGGTCGCGGCCCTGGGCCTGCTGGCCCCGCACGACCTGACCCGCCCCGTCCGGGACCTCTCCACGGGCCAGCGCCGCAAACTGGAACTGGCCCGGCTGGTCACCACCCCGCTGGACGTGCTGCTCCTGGACGAGCCGACCAACCACCTGGCCCCCGGCGTGGTGGAGGAACTGGAGGCCGCGCTGGCCGGTTTCACCGGGACCCTGGTGCTGGTCAGCCACGACCGGCGGCTGCGCGCCGCGTTCCGGGGCCGCCGCCTGGAGCTCGGCCCCGGGCCTCAGCCGGCCCCGGCGAGCCGCTGACCCAGCAGCCGCAGCCCGTCCGCGTCCAGCACCCGGCCGCCGGAGCCGGGCAGCGGCACGTGCAGCGGCCCGGTCCACCGCTCCGGCACGGCCCGCTGCCCGTAGCAGGCCCCGGCCAGCGTGCCGGTGACCGCGGCCACGGTGTCGGTGTCCCCGCCCAGGTTCACGGCGGCCCGTACGGCCTGCGCGAAACCGGTGGTGGTGCGCAGCGCCCACACCGCCGAGCCGAGACAGGGCCACACCGCCCCGTTGAACTCGGTGGCCAGGTCCGGGTGCCAGCCGGGGTCGAGCACGCGGGCGTAGCGCTCGCGGTGGTCGGGGTGCACCGCGCCCAGCACCTCGGGAAGGGCGGCCAGCGGGTCGCCCCCGTCCAGGGCCACCCGTACGAGCTCGTGGAGCACCGCGGTGCCTTCCCAGGCGGCCGGGTCCCCGTGGGTCAGCGCCGCGATCCGGCGGGCGGCGTCCATGGTGGCCGCGCGCCCGGCGGCGGCGAAGTACACCGCCGAGGTGGAGGCGCGCATCAGGGAACCGTTGCCGGCCGCCCGCGCGTTGACCTGGAAGTGCAGCGCAGCGGCCCGGTCCCACGGCCGGCCGCTGGTCAGCACGTCCTCGGTCTGGAGGCCGATGTCCTTGGGCTCTCCCGCCGCCCAGCGCCGGAACCGGTCGAACAGGTCGGGGAGGTCGAGGCCACCGCACTCCAGCAGGGACTCGCCCACCAGGACCGCCATCTGGGTGTCGTCGGTCGCCTCGCCGGGGTCCCAGCCGCCGCCCGCCGCCATCTCCTTGCCGCGCGCGTCGAGTTCCCCGGCCGGGCCGAACTCGTACGGCGCGCCGAGCGCGTCCCCGACGGCCGAGCCGAGCACCGCGCCCACGGCGCGGTCCAGCCGGGCCGTCACGAGGCCGCGCCGGGGCAGCGGGCGGCCAGGACATCGCGCAGCCGGCCCCCTCGGTCCTGGTTCACGTGTACAGGCTAGGGGGCCCGGCGGCCCGGGCCCGGGCGTGATCCGCCGGGCCCGCCCTCATCACGGCCGGCTGCCGCACGGGTGGCGGCCGGCCCCGGGGCGGCCGGCCACCGGACCGCGGCCGAAACGCGCTCGGCCGCAGAGCGGCGCCGTCGGGGGGCGCGGGCGGGGGACGTGGGTACGCTGCATCCATGACGGGTCACCCCCCGGGTCCGCTCTGGACGGGCCGCGCCTCCAACCGCGTGCAGTGGCTGCTCGCCGCGGTCGGCGGTGCCTGCCTGGCGCTCGGCATCGAACTCGCCGTGGACGCCAGCTGGACCGCCGGGACGGTGGCGCTGCTCATGTCCGTGATCGGCTGCCTCGCGGCCGGCCTGCTCATCCTCTTCGGCACCCTCGCCTTCGTCCACGTGGCCGTCACCGTCGACTCGCGGGCCGTGGAAGTCCGCTGCGGCCACATCGGGGTGCCGCGCCGCACCATCCGGCTCGCCGAGGTGGCCTCCGCCGAGTTCGTCCCCCGGATCACCCCCCAGCACTGGGGCGGATGGGGCTACCGCTGGCGCCCCGAGAAGGGCACCGCCGTCATCGTCCGCCGCGGCGAGGGCGTCGAGCTGCGCCTGGACGACGGGAAGCTGTTCACCGTCACCGTCGACGACGCCGAGAACGCCGTCCGGGTCATCCGCACCCACCTGCGCGCCCTGGCGCACTGAGTCTCCTGGGGGACAACCGCGTGCGGGGACGTACACTCCGCCAAATGAGCACCAGTGTCACCCGAGCGGCCGGGAACGAGCCCGCGCAGTCCACCGCACCGGCGAGCGGCCGCTCCGGCCTGGACCGCCTGCGGGGCGCCTGGCCGGTCCGGGCGGCCCTCGCCGCGTTCGCCGGGGTCCTGCTCTACCTCAGCTTCCCGCCCCGCCCCCTGTGGTGGCTGGCCCCCTTCGCCCTCGCCCTGCTCGCCGGCTGCCTGCGCGGCCGCCGCGCCCGGGCCGGCTTCGGGCTCGGCTTCGTCTTCGGGCTGGGCTACCTGCTGCCGCTGCTGGTGTGGACCAGCGAGGGCGTGGGGCCGGTCCCGTGGATCGCCCTCGTCACCCTCGAAGCGCTCCTCTTCGGCCTCACCGGCCTAGGCATCGCCCTCGTCGGCACCCTTCCCGGCCGCGCCGTGTGGGCCTCCGCCATCTGGATCGCCGGCGAGGCGCTGCGCGCCCGCGCCCCCTTCGGCGGCTTCCCGTGGGGCAAGCTCGCCTTCGGTCAGGCCGACGGCTTCTTCCTGCCGCTCGCCGCGGTCGGCGGCACCCCGCTGCTCTCCTTCGCGGTCGCCCTGTGCGGATTCGGCCTGTACGAGGCCGCCCGCACCGCCCGCTCGCAGCCGAGCCGCAGCGCGGCCGCGCTCGCCGCCCTCACCGTCGTCCTCCCCGTCGGCGCGGCGCTCGCCGCGCGGCCGCTGGTGTCCGACGCCGCCGAGGACGGCACCGCGGTGGCCGCCGTCATCCAGGGCAACGTCCCGCGCGCCGGGTTCGACTTCAACTCCCAGCGCCGCGCCGTCCTGGACAACCACGCCAACCGCACCCTCCAGCTCGCCGACGACGTCAAGGCCGGCCGTGCCCGGCAGCCCGACTTCGTCGTCTGGCCGGAGAACTCCTCCGACATCGACCCGTTCACCCAGCAGGACGCCCGCGACGTCATCGACCGCGCGGTCAAGGCCATCGGCGTACCCGTCGCCGTCGGCTCCGTGCTGGAGCCGCCGACCGGCCCGCTGCGCAACACGATGATCCTGTGGGACCCGGTCAAGGGCCCGACCGCGACGTACGACAAGCGCAAGATCCAGCCGTTCGGCGAGCGGATGCCGATGCGGTCCTTCGTCCGGATCTTCAGCAAGGACGTGGACCGCGTGCGCCGCGACTTCGGCCCCGGCAAGGAGCCCGGCGTCTTCGACATGGCGGGCAGCCGGGCCGGCATGGTCACCTGCTACGAGGCGGCCTTCGACGACGCCGTCCGCTCCACCGTCCAGGCCGGCGCCCAGGTCATCGCCGTACCGAGCAACAACGCCACCTTCGGCCGGAGCCAGATGACCTACCAGCAGCTCGCCATGGACCGGGTCCGGGCCGTCGAACACAGCCGGACCGTGCTCGTCCCCGTCACCAGCGGGGTCAGCGCCGTCATCCGGCCCGACGGGGCGGTCGTCCAGCAGACGAAGATGTTCACCGCGGACGCGCTGGTCGCCGAAATCCCGCTGCGCTCGACGCGGACCCCGGCCACCCGGTTCGGACCGCTGCCCGAGTACGCGCTGCTCCTGGTGGCCGCCGGTGGGCTCGGCCGGGTGCTGACCCGCCGGGTTCGCGCCCGGCGGGCCGCATGACGCGGGTGGCCGGGCGGCCGGCTCGTAGGGTCGCCCCATGACCACACCTGACTACATACGCGCGATCCGCGAAGCCGGGGCGGGGCACCTGCTGCTCCTGCTGCCCGGTGTCACCGCGATCGTCGTGGACGACCGCGACCGGATCCTGCTCGGCCGCCGCGCCGACACCGGCCTCTGGTCGGTGATCGGCGGCATCGCCGAACCCGGCGAACAGCCCGCGGAGACGGCGGTGCGCGAGGTGTACGAGGAGACGGCGGTGCGCTGCGTCCCCGAGCGGGTCGTGCTCGTCGAGATGCTCGAACCGATCACCTATCCCAACGGGGACGTGTGCCAGTTCCAGGACATCACCTTCCGCTGCCGGGCCGCGGGCGGTGAGCCCCGGCCGCACGACGACGAGTTGCTGGAGGTCGCCTGGTTCACGGCGGACGCCCTGCCCCCGCTGGAGCCCTTCGCCGTGGACCGCGTCCAGCGCGCCCTGCGTGACGAACCGACCTGGTTCCGGCCGCCGGCCGGAACCGTTTGAGGCTCAGTCCGCGACCGCGGCCTCGCGGTACAGCTCCACGGCCTGGTCGCCCATCACCGCGCTGTACGACACCTCCGGGACCAGGCCGCCGTCCTCGTAGCCGCCCAGGACCCCGGCCACGGCGCCGTTCACCAGCCAGGGGCTGCCGCTCGTGCCACCGCTGAGGTCGGGGCAGTCGATGCGGCGCTGGGTCGGCGAGAACAGGGTCGTGGCGTTGGTGCAGCGCAGCGGGGACTCCTCGCTGCTCGGGTAGCCGACGATCGTCACCGTCGCGTCCGCGGGCTGGTCGGCGGCCACCGGGAAGCCGCCCACCACGTCCTCGACCTGCGCCGAGCCCGAGACCGGGGCGACCGACGCGAAGGCTATGTCCTCGTCCGCGTCCCGCCCCTGCGTCCAGCGGGGGGACACGTACACGCCGGTGACCTTCCACAGGCCGTACGGGGTCTTCCCGTCCCGGTACCCCGGCGCGAACACGGTGGCGTCCGGGTCGACCAGGCAGTGCGCCGCGGTCGCGATCACGCTCCGGTCGTCACTGTGCACCACCGCGGCGGTGCAGAAGTGCCCCCCGTCCAGCCCTCCCGCGAACAGCGCGCCCACCCGGTCGGCGGCGGCGCCGGAGTCGGCCACCGCGGTGACGCCGAGCGGCGGGGCGGCTCCGGCGTCCGGCAGATCGACGCTCAGCAGCGCGGCCATCGCCGCCAGCGCGAGCAGGACCCGGGACGCCCGCCGGACGCGGGAGGAGCCGACGGGGGCGGCCTGTCTGGGGAGCATGCTGCGGATCATGCACCTGAGCCTGCCCAGCGAGCCTGTGTCCGGAGCCCCCAGTTCCATAAGAATCCGCTGTGAATCCCCGGCCGGTCATGTCGGATGTGCCGAAACAGCATGCATTTCCGGCATGTCCCGCGGACGGAAAACCCGAGTCTATGGACGCCGCGGAGGGTTTCCGGAGCCGGTGTTGTGCACCGCGGAGCGTGATCACGGGCCCCGGGCGCGCCTAGCCTCGCCGCAGGAGCACGAACGAGGGGCGGTACCCGGTGAACTGGCTGATCCACGATTACCGCGAGAGCGATCTCGCCGCTGTCGTCCATCTGATCGACACCACGGCGGAACTCGGCCAGGAGTCCGTCTTCTCGCTCGCCGAGTGCATCAGCGCGCTCACCGACCGGCAGCCCTGTGTGGTCGCCGTCCACCAGGGCGTCCCGATCGGCGCGGCCCTCGCCTGCGTCACCGGCGAACGCGCCTGGGTGATGCGCATCGCGATCGCCGCGGGCTGGCGCGGCCGCGGCCTGGCCAGTGCGCTGCTGGTCGAACTGGAACGGCGGCTCATCGCCGCCCGGGTCGGGCGGATCGCCTACGTCCTGCCCGAGGAGGACCTGCTCGGCGAGGGCCTGCTCAACGCCGGCTACACCCGCCAGCCCGCCGTGGCCTACTTCGAGAAGACCGAGCCGCTGCACGGACCGGCGGCCGGCCTCCTCGACGACCTCGGCGGCCGCTTCCTCCCCAACGACCTGTGGGCCAAGGTCGCCGGGATGGAGCAGGAGAAGGACCTCATCGAGCGCCGCGTGGTCCTCCCGCTCGCCGAGCCGGAACGGGCCGCCGCGCACGGGGTGCGGCCGCCGCGCGCCATCACCCTCTTCGGGCCGCCCGGCACCGGCAAGACCACCTTCGCCCGCGCCATCGCCTCCCGCCTCGGCTGGCCCTTCGTCGAGCTGCTGCCCTCGCGGCTCGCCGACGAGGGGAACCTGGCAGCCGCGCTGCGCGACGCCTTCGCCCGGATCGCCGAGCTGGAGCGGGTCCTCGTCTTCATCGACGAGGTCGAGGAGATCGCACCCGTACGGACCGAGCCGGCCCAGCCCGGCGGGATCCACGGCGTGACCAACGAGCTGCTGAAGCTGATACCCGGGTTCCGGGAGGGCGACGAGCGGCTGCTGGTCTGCGCCACCAACTCCATCCGCTCCCTGGACCCCGCCTTCCTGCGGCCCGGGCGCTTCGACTACCTGATCCCGATCGGTACGCCGGACGCCGGGGCGCGCGCCGCGATCTGGTCCCGCTACACCGCCGGGCGCCCGGACGTCGACGTGGCGGCGCTGGTGGAGGCGACCGAACTGTTCACCCCGGCCGACATCGAGCACGCGGCGCGGATCGCGGCACAGGTGTCCTTCGAGCGGGACCTGGAGGCGGTGGGCGCGCGCGGCGCGGCCGCCGCGCAGTTGGGCGCCGGTACGGCGGACTACCTGGCGGCGGTCGCGCAGTGCAGGCCGACCGTGACCCCGGCGATGACGGGGGAGTTCGCCGCGGACATCACGGCGCACGCCCGCTTCTGACCCGCCCGGGCCGCCCGCCGCCCACCCCAGACGTGCCTGCCACGGACAGGCCGGCCAGGTCGGCCCGCGGCCGCTCCCCCGAGCGGTCGCGGGCCTTCCCGCGCGGGATTCCGGCTACGCCGGGCAGCGGTAGGTGAACTCGACCGCTTCGGCGCGCTGCCCTGGCGAGTCGAGCCGCAGTTCGGCCCGCGCGGCGTAGGTGCCGACTCCCTGGAAGGTCCACAGCAGGTGCAGCCGGGCCTCCTTCCGCCCGCTCGGCACCCGTTCGGTGAGCTGCTCGGAGCGCGTGCCGTCGCTGCGCGCCCAGTGGTAGGCCAGAGTTCCGGCGCGCCCGTTGGTCCGTACGACGGCCACCACATCGGCGGCGGAATCGCACCCGGGTCCCCGCGGGTCCGTGGTCACCACCACGTCCCGGACCGCTAGCGCGGGTCCGAACCGCTGCCAGCCCAGGTAGCCGAGGACCGCGGCCAGGACCACGGCGGCCAGGGTGTAGCGCCGCCACTGGCCCCGGCGGCGGCCGGCCGCCGCCCCGGGCACGGTCACCGGGACGGCGCGGGCATCGCCGCCGTGACGCCGGGACCGAACCGCAGCACCGGCCCGTCGACCCGGTCGGGCGCGGCGCCGGGCACGGTGGCCGGGGTGTCGAGCCGCTGGGTGGCGGCGAGCCCGGCGCCCTGCTGCTGGGTGGGGATGCCGAGCCGCTGCGTCACCTCCGGCCGCCGGGTGTCGCCCGGCGGCTGCGGCGGGCCGCTGAACCACTGGCTGCCGAGGACCGTGGCGCTGTAGTCGTCGCCTTCGGGGGCGTGGGGTTCGCTCATCGCGGCGGCTCCGTCGTGGTGCACCGGGGGATGGCCTGCGAGGCGATGACCGGCTTCCGGGACGAGGGCGTCGTCGTGACCCGGACGCTCAGGTAGCAGCCGGCTCGGCGGGTGAAGGTGTGGGCCCGGGTCACCGGCGCGGTCCCGGCCTGGACGGGTACCGCGTCCGTGCCGTCCGCGTGGCTCAGGTCCGAGAGGCTGTTTCCGAGGAACCACTCCAGTACCACCGTTGCCGGTCCGCCCTTCACGTCGAGGGAGACGGTCACCTGCCCGGTGGTCGGGCTGGTCCGCAGCGTCGCCGCCACCCCGGAGACGGTGACCGGCGGGCTCGGCTGCACGGTGGGAGCCGGCTTCGTCGGTGTGGGTGTAGGTGTGGGCGTCGGCGTGGGCGATCCGCTGTGGCTCGGCGGCACGGACGGCGAAGCCGACGCAGAGGGGGCGGAGGAGACGGACACGGACGGCGAGGGCGACAACGGCGCCGAGGGCGTCGGCGACGCGGACCCGGGGCCGCTCGGCCCCGGCCCCGGACTCCCGCCGCCCGGCGGCCCGGCGCTCGACGTCGCGAACGCGCTCAGCGTCGCCGCCCCGCCGGACTCCCCGGCGACCGCCTCGTACGAGAACACCAGCAGCGCCCCGATCACCAGCACGGCGGCCGCCGCGAGCGCGCCGCGCCGCCCGGGCAGCCAGCTCGCCGGCGGGGGTTCCAGCACGGTCGTCGCGAGCGCGGTGGTGCCGGCCGCCGGAGCCCCCGCCGACGGGAACAGCAGCGGCAGCAGCGCCGCCAGGGCCGCCAGTTTGCGCTGCCCGCGCTCCTCCCAGTCCGGGCCGTACCCGGCCAGCGCCACCTCCTCCAGCTCCGCCACGAACGCCTCGGCGTTCTCCGGCCGCCGCTCCGGCGCCTTGGCCAGGCCACGGCGGATCAGCGGGCGCACCGGCTCCGGCGCGTCGGCCTCCGGGACCGGACCCTCCACGTGCTGGACCGCCAGCTCCGCGAAGTTCGTCCCCGGGAACGGCTTGTGCCCCGTCACGCATTCGAAGAAGGTCGCCGTCGCCGCGTACACGTCCGCCGCGGGGGAGGCCGGCCGGCCCTGCCACTGTTCGGGCGCCATGTAGGCGGGCGTGCCCGCGACCCCCGGGGTGGTCCCGCGGCCGGCCGCGATCCCGAAGTCCACCAGTTTCGAGGAACCGTCCGCCCCGACCAGGACGTTCTCCGGCTTGTAGTCGCGGTGCACCACCCCGGCCCGGTGCGCGGCGGCCAGCCCCAGCAGCGAGCCCTTGAGCAGCACCAGGGCGGCCTCGGGTGCCGTGCGGCCGGACCGCTTCAGCAGGGCGCGCAGGGAGATCCCGTCGGCGAGTTCCATCACGATGGCGGCGCCGCCGGGCGCCCGTGCGTACTCGCAGTACTCGTAGAGCGCCACCACGTGCGGTGAGCGCAGCCCGCCGAGGAGCCGGGCCTCCGCCCGGAACTCCCGGACGAAGGCGGGGTCCTCGCGCAGCCGGTCGCTGAGGTACTTCACCGCGACCGGCGTGCCGGTGGCGTCATGGACCGCCAGCACGACCCGGCCGCTGCCGCCGGCGCCCAGCTCCCGGACCGGCGTGTACCCGGGAACCGTCCACACGTCGTTCATCGTTCCCCCTCCGCGGCCCGACCGGGTTCCAGAGCCGGTCCGCGCGGCCGGCCACCCCCTGGGACACGGTTTCCGCCATGGCCGGTTCCCGGCCGGAGGGGGTGTCTTGAGGCGGCTTTCAGGCCACGGCCCGCTCCGCTCCGATCATGGCGTGCAGCCGGTCGGCCGCGGCCCGCCCGAAGGACGGATCGTTGATGTGGGTGTCGTAGTCGTACAGCCGGGCGGCGCTGCCCCGCAGTCCGTCGCGCAGCGCCGTGAACAGGGCCCGGTCCGCGCCGGGGTCATGGTAGGGGCCACCGGGCGCGCCCAGCGTCGACAGTCCGCGCAGTGGGACGCACACCTCGGTGGGGCCGGTCGCCACCCGGAGCTTGGCGGCGACCCGGCGGCCGAGTTCCGCGCATTCGGCCGCGGTCGTACGGATGACGGTGATCGAGGGGTTGTGGACCCGGACCCGCCGGTAGCGGACCCGCTCGGGCAGGCTCTCCAGCGGGCCGAACTTCACCATGTCCAGCGCGCCCAGGCTCACCACCTGCGGGACTCCGGCCTGCCCGGCGGCGCTCAGCCGGTCGGGGCCGGCGGTCAGGATGCCCCCGCACAGGTCGTCGGCGAGTTCGCTGAGGGTGAGGTCGAGGACGCCCGCGAAGATGCCCTGTCCGGCCAGTTTCTCCAGGGTGCGGCCGCCGCTGCCGCTGACGTGGAACACCAGTACCTCGTAACCGAGTTCGGTCAGCCGCTCCCGGGCCGCGTCCACGCCGGTCGTGGTGACCCCCGCCATGCTCGCGGCGACCAGGGGCCGGGAGCCGGCCCCCAGCCGGGCCGGACGGCGCCGCTCCAGCCCGGCCCGGGCGTACCCCTTGGCCATACCGGCGATCGCCTCCACCGCATTGGTGAGCACCGGGGCGGAGACGCTGTTGATCCCCGCGATGTCGACGACGCTGTACATCATCGTGATGTCCGCGGATCCGATGTACGGGGCCACGTCACCGGAGGCCATGGAGGAGACCATCAGCTTCGGTACGCCCAGCGGCAGGGCGCGCATCGCCCGGGTGGCGATCGAGGTCCCGCCGCTGCCCCCGATCGCGAGGACTCCGTGGAGCCGGCCCTCGGCGTGCAGGCGCAACAGCGTCGCCTCGGCGCCCACGGCCATGGCGGTGACGGCGGCGCCCCGGTCAGCCGCCGCACGTAGTTCCGTCAGTTCCGTTCCCGCCGCCCGTGCGACCGCTTCGCGCGGCACCTGCGCGGGTATCCGGGGCTCGCCCATGATTCCTGTGTCGACCGTGATCACTTCGACGCCGGCTCGCCGCAGCCTCTCGCGCAGCCAGCCGTACTCGACACCCTTGGTGTCCAGGGTTCCCACCAGCACGACGCTCGTCATATGTGCAATGTCCACGCAGCCGGGGTTCGTTGGCAAGTCAAGGTCGGGTCAACCCTTCAGTAGGGCCAACAGCCGCTCCAGGAAAGGGACTTGACCTGCGATGAGTTTGGTCCTGGCCACCGGGGGAGGGAACCAGGCCACGGTGTCCAGTTCCGGGAACTGCGCCTGCCGGCCCGAGCGCGGCGGCCACTCCATGGTGAAGGTGCCGGGCACCATCAGCGCCGGATCCAGGTCGGCCCGTACCGCCCAGACCGTCACCAGCTTCCCGCCCGCCATCCGGATCTCGCCGAGCGGCAGGTACGGGCCCTGCGGCGGCGGCTGGCCGATCTCCTCGGTGAACTCGCGGCGGGCCGCGTCCAGCGGCATCTCGTCCGGGCCGTACTCGCCCTTGGGGATCGCCCAGCCCCCGGCGTCGCGGCTCGCCCACAGCGGGCCGCCCATGTGGCCGAGCAGGACCTCGACCCCGGCTCCGGCCTTCGCTCCGGCTCCGGCCCCGGCTCCCGTCTCGCGGAACAGCAGCAGTCCGGCGCTGCGCTTTTGTGTCATGGGGCCATGTATGCCCCGCCGAGCGCTCCGTCAGTGGTCGTGCGGGCCCTCGCGGTGGACCGGCCCGTGCGCGTCGGCGCAGTGCGGGTCGCGGGGCTCGGGGCCCTCACCGGCGCGGCCGACCGAGAGCAGGGCCTCCGGGACGTGGTCCACCTGGAGGGTGGTGTGGGTGATCCCGTACTCCTTGGCCAGCAGCCGCTCCAGGTCGCGGCGTACGGCGTGGCAGTCGCCGGCCGGCTCCACGAGGACGTGCGCGGAGAGCGCCGCCTGCCCGGAGGTGATCGTCCAGATGTGCAGGTCGTGCACCTCGGTCACCGGCGGCTGCCCCACGAGCCGGTCGCCGACCGCGTCCGGGTCCACGTTCGCCGGAGCCGCCTCCAGGAAGATCCGGCCCGACTCGCGGACCAGGCCGTAGCCCGCCTTGACCATCAGCACCACCACGACCAGCGAGGCGATCGCGTCGGCCTGCCGGAAACCGGTGGTCAGTACGATCAAGCCGGCCACCGCGGTCCCGATGAAGGCGAACATGTCGTTCAGGATGTGCTGGTAGGCGCCTTCGACGGCGAGGGAGGTCCGGTTGGCCTTCGAGATGCACCAGGCCGCCACCACGTTGACGGCGATCCCCGCCAGCGCCGTGACCAGGACCAGGCCACCCGCCACCGGCGGCGGATCGACCAGCCGCCGCACCGCCTCGTACGCCAGCCACACCGCCAGCAGCAGCAGGGTCAGCCCGTTCGCCTGGGCGGAGAGTATCTCCGCCCGCTTGAGGCCGAACGTGTACCCGCCGCGGGCCGGCCGGGCGGCGAGCCGCATCGCGATCAGCGCGAGCACGATCGAGACCGCGTCGGTCAGCATGTGCGCGGCGTCGGAGATCAGGGCCAGGGACTGGGCGATGACACCGATGGCCACCTCGACGGCCATGAAGCCGCAGATCAGACCCAGGGCGATGGCCAGCCAGCGCCGGTCGGCGTCCGCGGCCACGCCGTGGCTGTGCCCGGCGTGCCCGCCGCGCCCGGAATCCCCGGCGTGGTCGTGCCCGTGCTCGTGGTCGTGCCCGGTCATGGCGTCCCCCGTGTGTTCGGTTCCGACGCCAGAAGTGAAGCGCACCTTCCGTCCATCGGCAAAGGCTGCAACGGGGACCGTTGTCATTACCCATAAGGCGCCCCTGACCAGGTGTTATGCCGCGCCGCTCGGATCGTGGGAAAATCTGTTCATGGTCCAGCGACCCGGTGCGGCGGCCGCACCCGAACTCGTGGTGGAGACCGCCCGGGGCTCCACCCCGATCAGCCCGGGCCGGACGTACCACGTCGGGCGTGACCCCCTCTGCGAAATCTGTCTCGACGACGCCCGGGTCTCCTGGCACCACGCGATCCTGCGCCCCGAGGGCGACCACTGGACCGTCGAGGACGAGGGCAGCACCAACGGCACCTGGGCCGACGGTCACCGCGTCCACGAGTGGAGCGTCGGTCCCGGCAGCGAACTGCGCTTCGGCAGCGCCGAGGACGGCCCCCGCCTCGTCCTGCTCGGCGCCGGCTCCCGGCGCGGCCAGGGCCGCCCGTCCTCCGTCACCAACCCCGCCCTGTCCGCCACCTTCCACCGGCCCACCTCCGTACGGCCATTGCCCGCACGGACCGTGCGCATCGGGCGCGCCCCCGACAACGACCTCGTCGTCGACGACCTCGTCGTCTCCCGCCGCCACGCCGAACTGCGTGCCCTGCCCGACGGGACCTACGAGATCGCCGACCTCGGCAGCCACAACGGCACCTACCTCAACGGCGCCCCCGTCCAGCGGGCCCGCCTCGCCGAAGGCGACATCGTCGGCATCGGACACAGCGCCTTCTGCCTCGTCGGCGACCAGCTCCAGGAGTACGTGGACACCGGTGAGGTCTCCCTCGACGTCCAGGACCTCGCCGTCGCCGTCGACCACGGCCGCAAGGTCCTGCTCGACCACGTCTCCTTCCCCGTCGGCGCCAAGTGCCTGCTCGCGGTCGTCGGCCCCAGCGGCGCGGGCAAGTCCACCCTGCTCGGCGCGCTCACCGGGCTGCGCCCCGCCGACCAGGGCGCCGTCCTGTACGACGGACGCGACCTCTACCGCGACTACGCCGAACTGCGCAGCCGCATCGGCCTCGTCCCGCAGGACGACATCCTGCACGCCCAGCTCACCGTGCGCCGGGCCCTGACCTACGCCGCCGAACTGCGGTTCCCGCAGGACACCGCCAAGGCGGAGCGGCAGGACCGGGTGGACGAGGTGATCCGGGAACTCGGCCTGGGGCAGCGCGCCGACCAGGCCATCCACAGCCTGTCCGGAGGCCAGCGCAAACGGGTCTCCGTCGCGCTGGAACTGCTGACGAAGCCCTCCCTGCTCTTCCTCGACGAGCCGACCTCCGGGCTGGACCCCGGCATGGACCGCTCGGTCATGCACATGTTGCGCGGCCTCGCCGACGACGGCCGGACCGTCATCGTGGTCACCCACAGCGTGCTCAGCCTGGACGTCTGCGACCGGCTGCTGGTGCTCGCCCCGGGCGGGCGCGTCGCGTACTACGGACCGCCCGGCGAAACCCTCGGCTTCTTCGGCTTCGCCGAGTGGCCGGAGGCCTTCGAAGCCTTCGAGAACCAGCAGGACCGGGACTGGGCGGCCGAGTACCGCGCCTCGGCCCTGTACCGGATGTACGTCCGGGAACCGGGGCAGCCAGCGGCGGCCGGCGTCCCCGCCGGGCCGGCCGGCTTCGCCGCCGCGCCGCCCAAGGCACAGAGCTGGGGAGCACAGCTGTCGACCCTCGTCCGGCGCTACGCGGCCGCGCTCAGCGCCGACCGCACCTTCCTCGCCATAATGGTCGCCCTGCCGTTCGTGATGGGCGCGATGGCCCGCGCCCTCGCGGGCTCCTCCCTCACCCAGGAGACGGCGGTCAACGCCCTGCTCATCCTGTGCGTGGGCGGTGTACTCACCGGTGCGGCGAACGCGGTACGCGAACTGGTCAAGGAGCGCACCATCTACCAGCGCGAACGCGCCGTGGGGCTGTCGCGCTCCGCCTACCTGATGTCGAAAGTGGTGGTCCTGGGCGCGGTCACCGTCGCGCAGGCCGTGGTGCTGACCCTGGTGGCGCTCCTCGGGGTGCAGCTCAACGCCCCCGGCGGCCGGGGCGTCTTCCTGCCCCCGCTGGTGGAGATCACGATCGCGGTCGCGCTGCTGTCGTTCACCGCGATGATGCTCGGCCTGCTGGTCTCCGCGCTGGTCAGGAAGGAGGAGGTCACCATGCCCCTGCTGGTCCTCCTCGCCATCGTGCAGGTGGTCTTCTGCGGGGCCCTGCTCCAGCTGAACGGCGTACCGGTGATCGGGCAACTGGCCTGGCTGGTTCCCTCGCGCTGGGCGCTCGGCGCCATGGCCGCCACCATCGACCTCGGCGCGATCGTGCCCGGCAAGGTCACCGACGACCCGCTGTTCGCCCATTCCGCCGGGGTGTGGCTGCTCGACATCGGGATGCTGGTGGTGCTGTCCGTGCTGTTCGGGGTGCTGGTCTCCAGGCTGCTGCGCCGGCACGAGCCCGCCATCATGCGGAAGTAGCCGGTGACCGCGATGACCAGCCCCGGCGGCGCGGCGGAGTTCCGGCCCACGCACGTCGTGCCGCAGGAGGGACTGCCCGCCTGGGAGGCACCGGACGGATCCCGGCCGACCGCCGCCCTGGACCCGTTCCTGCCCGTGCAACTGCTGTCCCGGCAAGGCGAGTGGGGCGAGATCCTGTGTGCCAACGGATGGTCCGCGTGGGTGGACGGCCGGCTGCTGGTCGCCGTGCCGCAGCCCCCGCCGACGGGCGGCCGGCCCCTCGCGCGCACCGAGGACCCGGGGCCCCTGCTGGCCCGCAGCGCCGACGTGCTGGAGCGCTACCGGCGGGCCGCCGACCGGCTCGCCTCCGGGAGCGGTGACGCCGAGGCCTTCCGCGCGGACACCCGGGGACTGCGGGCTGGAGTGGTGATCGACGGGGAATCGGTGTGGCTCTACGACGAGGCGGCCGGGCGGTGGCTGTACGGCGAGGGCGGCGGGCCCCCGGCGACCTACGCGGTCGTCTCCGGGCCGGGTTCCGCCGACGGGCCGGCGGAGCCCGAAGATCCGGATCCGGGCGCGGTGGCCGACGTACGGGCGCGGGCACCCGGCGCTGCCGGGTACGAGCCGACGCTGGTCACGGAGCGCTCCGAGGACGGGAAGGACGGGGGCCGGTGATGTCCGCGGAGGCGCTCGGCGGCCGGCCCTCCGGCCTTCGGGGCAAGCGGATCGCCGGGTACGAGCTGGAGAGCGAGATCGGGCGCGGCGGCATGGCGGTGGTCTACCGGGCGCTGGACCTGCGGCTGGACCGGACGGTGGCACTGAAGCTGCTCGCGCCGGAACTCGCCCGCAACGACACCTTCAGGCAGCGGTTCGCGCACGAGTCGAAGGTGGCGGCCGCCATCGACCACCCGCACATCGTGCCCGTCTTCGAGGCGGGCGAGACGGACGGGCTGCTGTACATCGCGATGCGCTACGTCGCCGGGCAGGACCTGCGGGCCCTGCTGGACCGCTCGGGCCCGCTGCCCGTCCGTACGGCGGCGCGCATCGCGGGGCAGGTGGCCTCGGCCCTGGACGCTGCCCACGCCCACGACCTGGTCCACCGGGACGTGAAGCCGGGCAACATCCTGGTGGCGCCGGGGACCGACAGCGACCACCCCGAACACGTGTACCTGACGGACTTCGGGCTGACGAAGAAGTCGCTGTCGCTGACCGGGTTCACGAGCGTCGGACAGTTCGTGGGGACCCTCGACTACGTCGCGCCGGAACAGATCTCGGGCAAACCGGTCGACGGGCGCTGCGACGTGTACGGCCTGGGGTGCGTCGTCCAGGAGATGCTGACCGGCGCCCCGCCCTTCCGGCGCGACGAGGACCTGGCCCTGCTCTGGGCCCACCAGTTCGATCCGCCGCCGGCGGTGACCTCGCTGCGCCCGGACCTGCCGGTGGCGGTCGACGAGGTGCTGGGCAAGGCGCTGGCCAAGTCGCCCGAACAGCGGTGGGACAACTGCCTGGCGTTCACCGATGCGCTGCGACGGGCGGGGGAGGCGGCGGCCGGGCCGGGACGCTCCGGAGGCCCGGCGGCGCCGCTCGCCGACCCGGCCGGGTCCGTCCTGGACCGGGATCCCGCACCGCCGCCGCGCTGGGCGGTACCGGTGTTCCGGCTGCCCGGCGGCGGTGCGTGAGGGGGCGTGGTCAGGAGCCGGTGGTGAGGGCGGAGCGGCACAGCACGTACGCCCTCACATCGGCGTGCGAGGCGGAGGCGTACCACCCCTTGCGGCCGTCCGGCCCGAGGACGGGGTGACTGGCCACGACCGGGCCGGTGTTGCCGTTCTCCAGGGAGTAGCCGCCGGACTGGACGAGCATGCCGTCGGGGCAGTAGACCGCGCTGGCCGAAATCTCCCGGGGTGTCGCGTCCCGGGCCCCGACGGGACCCGCGAGGTAGCGGGCACCGGTGGGCGTCGCTCCGGTGGGGAGCGCGGTGGACAGGGTCAGGGCGACTGCGGAGACGGCAAGCAGACCGCCGGCGTGGAGCGGCCGGAACAGGCCTTTAAACGTGTTCACGGAGGTGAGGTTGGCATGCGGAATCGATTCGCCGCCGAACCGATCCGAGCCGGTTCACCCGTACGGACCATCGGTTGCATACGGACCATCGGTCGGTCCGCCGCGACAACCGCTCAGGTCAGGGCCTCGCGGGGACCGTCCGCGCTGTCCACCGGCCCCCGGTGGCGCAACGGGCGGGCCAGGAGGGCGCCGAGGAATCCGGCCACCGCGCCCCACAGCAGGGCCACGCCGGTGGTGCGCCACAGCACCGGGACGAGTTCGACCTTGCCGCCGAGACCGCCCACATCGCCGATCCCGAGGAGCGAGAGCCCGAAACCGGCGTGCACGCCCGCCAGTGGACAGACCACCAGCATCGCCAGGGCCAGCGCCACGCCCAGACGCAGTGCGTGCTGCCGGGGCCGGACCCCGGCCGGGGAGCGTACGGCGGCCAGCACGCCGGTCCCCAGCAGCAGGACGGCGGCGACCACCACCAGCCACCACGCCCGGGAGTCCTGCTCCGCCAGCGAGGAGACGTCGACCGTGGACCGTCCCGGGCCACGCAGTACCTGGTCCAGCGGATGCGGCACCGGCAGCCCGAACGGCCCCTCGGCCCGGCCCTCCCACGCCCCGCCCAGCCCCACCGAGAGCGCGAGCCACGCCAGGTTCGGCAGACCCAGCAGCACGATCGCCAGGGTGCGCTCCGCATGCCCCTGAATGGCCGCCGCCACCAGGCCGGTGACCAGCCCGAGCGCCACGTACGCGAGGAGCAGCACCAGGGTGGCGAAGGCGGCCGGGCGCACCGCGGTGTGGAAGCGGACCAGCCCGGCCGGCAGCGGGGCGCGCCGCGAGACCAGCAGGGACACGGCCAACAGGACGACGATCCACAGCAGTCCGCGCAGCAGGGTCACCGGCAGGTCGGCCGCGAAGCCCACCGTCGGGGCCGAGCCGGTCAGTTCACCGATGTCCCCGAGCAGGGAGTCGTCGGGGGAGAGGGCGAAGGTCTGCCGGGCCGCGAGACCGGCCGCCAGCAGGGCGAGCAGCCACAGCACGATCAACGGCACCGCCCGGCGCAGGAGTTCCCGGGTCCCGGCCACCGCCCGGCCGCGCAGGGGCCGCAAGAAGGCGCAGCCCGCGGTCAGCGCCCCGGCCAGACCCACCGACAGCGGCAGCACGGACAGGTCCAGTTCCGCCCCGGCCAGCTCCCCGGCCCCGCCGGAGGCCCCGACCGAGCCGCCGGCCCCCAGCACGACCACCGCCGCGACCACCCGGGGGAACGCGCCGCCCGGCAGCCGGCCGGCGCCCGCGCAGGCCGCTCCGGCCGCGGCGACCGCGAACATGACGGCGAACCCCGCCACCACGGCGAGGAACCCGTCACGCCAGGCCTTCGCGCCTGCGGAGGCCGGCGACGTCGAGGGAGTGTTCACCCCGCCAAGGTGGCACCCCCGGCTTGCGGCCACCACCCGACGGGCGCACACAATGGTCCGCAGGAGTGCGATACAAGCCGATGTACACGGACATGTCCGTACGGCAGCTGCGGAACGTCCCCGGGTACCCCGGAACGCCTCCGCAGGGGAAGAAGAGCCCGTGACCACGCAACCCTCGGGTGAGGAACCGCCGCGGCCACCACGCTCACCGCAGCCGCGGAGCGCCTCACGACCGCCGTCCGCCGAGCCTCCCGCAGGCCCGCCCTCCGGCCCGCTCTCGGGCGGCCGTCAGGGCGGACCGCCCCCGTCGCCCCCGTCCGGACCCCCCTCGGGAGCGGGCGGACAGCCGCCCAAGGGGCCGTGGTGGCGCTCCGTACCCCGGCTGGCCACGGCCGTCGTCGCGGTGGCGGCCGTCACCGCCCTGATCGTCGTCCTCACCCGGCCCGGCGGGAACCCGTCGGGCAAGGCCGGTGAGGTCTTCCTCCAGCCCGCCTCCGCGACCGGACCCGCCCCCTTCACCGCCTCCACGGCCACCGACCAGGGCTCGCCGCAACCGCAGAGCCCGTCCCCGGACGGCGCCGCGACGAACACGGCGGCGACCGGCACGACGGCCACCCCCAGCGTCAGCGGGGCGGCGCCCGGGCTCTACGGCGGCACCAAGGACGTGGCCAGCTGCGACGTGGAGAAGCAGATCAAGCTGTTGTCCGGCCAGCCGGAGAAGAACGCGGCCTTCGCCTCGGCGCTCGCCGTCACGCCCGCCTCCGTTCCGGGCTACCTGCGCTCGCTGACCCCCCTCCAGTTGCGCGTCGACACCCGGGTCACCAACCACGGCTACCGCGACGGCCGGCCCACCGCCTACCAGGCGGTGCTCCAGGCCGGGACGGCCGTACTGGTCGACGACAGGGGCGTACCGCGGGTGCGCTGCGCCTGCGGGAACCCGCTGGCGCCGCCCGTGGCGCTGGCGGGCGGTGAGCCGAAGCGGACCGGGCAGTCGTGGCCGTCGTACATGCCCTCCCGGGTGGTGGTCATCGCGCCGTCGGTGACGGTCGTGCACAAGTTCGTGATCTACGACCGGCACGACGAGCGCTGGGTCGAGCGCGACCGCAACGACCACCAGGGCAAGCACGACAAGCCGGTGCCGCCGCCGGTGTTCAAGATCCCGCCGCCGTCGTCGTCGTCGCGGCCGCCCACCCTCTCGCCGCCGCAGTCGCCCCCGCAGTCCCCGGCCTCTCCCCCCGAGTCCCCCGTCTCGCCGCCGCGGTCCCCGGTCTCTCCTCCGGAGTCGCCGGCCTCGCCCCCGCGGTCCCCGGTCTCTCCTCCCGAGTCGCCGGCCTCGCCCCCGCGGTCCCCGGCCTCTCCCCCCGAGTCCCCGCCCAGCTCCCCGCCGGAGTCCAAGGTCTCTCCTCCCGAGTCCCCGCCCAGCTCCCCGCCGGAGTCCAAGGTCCCGCCTCCGGAGTCACCGGCCTCCGCCCCCGAGTCCCCGCCCAGCTCCCCGCCGGAGTCCCCGCCCGAGCCCCCGCCGGAGTCCCCGCCGAGCTCGCCCCCGGAGCCCCCGGGCACGTCGTCCGAACCCGCGCCCGGACTGGTTCCGCCCGGGCCCCCGAGCTCGCAGCCGCCCGCACCGGCGACGCCCGGTAACCCGTGAGACGCTGGCTCCATGGACCAGCGGGGAGAGACGGCCCCCGAAGTCGACTGGCCCGCGCGGCCCGACACCAGCCTCGCGCTGAACCGCATGGGCACCTTCGACTGGGACCTCGACAGCGGGCAGATGCACCTGGACCCCACCGCCCTCGAGGTTCTCGACCTGCGCCCCGACGAGTTCAGCGGCACCCCCGACGGACTGCGCGCCCGCCTGGTCTCCGGCGAGGAGGCCCGCATCGACGCGCGTGTCGCGCAGGCCCTCAAGGAGGGCCGCAGCCACTACGGCGCCTACTTCCGCAGTCGCCGGCGCGACGGCGGCGCCGGCTGGACCCACATCCAGGGACACATCCTGCGCGACCCGCACGGCCGCCCGTACCGGATCATCGGGATCCTCCGCGACGCCGCCCACGACCCCGGCGAGCCCGGGGCCGAGGGGGCGCACGACGAGGGTCGGCGCCGGATGACCGGGGTGGTCGAACGGACCACCGCGATCCTCGCGCACGCCCGGACCGTCAACGACGTCACCGACGTGCTCAAGGACCCCGAGGCGCTCGGCCACCTCGGGGCGGTCAGCGTGATGCTCGGCGTCGTCGACGGCGGCCGGATCCACCTGGTCGCGGAGGGCCGGCTGGGCTCGTACGTCCCGGAGATCGAGTACACCCGCATCGACGCGCGGTTCCCCATGAGCGAGGCCGTACGGAGCCTGCGACCGGTCTTCATCGCCTCGCGCGACGACTTCCGCGGGCGCTACCCGCTGCTGTGGCCGTACATCGAGCCGCTCGACGTGTGCAGCGGCGTCTACCTGCCCCTCATCGCCCAGGGCAGGGCCATCGGCGCACTCGGCCTGCTCTACACCCGCGCCCGGGACTTCACCGCCGAGGAACGCAACGTGCTGATGGCGCTGGGCAGCGGCATCGCCCAGAGCCTCCAGCGGGCCATGCTCTTCGAACAGGAGCACGACCTCGCCGAAGGCCTCCAGCGGGCCATGCTCCCGCGCCGGATCCCGGAGGTCGCCGGGGTACGGATCGCCGTGCGCTACCGGGCGGCGAGGATCGGCCGGGACATCGGCGGCGACTGGTACGACGTCATCCCGCTGGAGGACGGCCGGGTCGGCGTCATGATCGGCGACGTGGAGGGCCACGACACGGACGCGGCGGCCGTCATGGGCCAGCTGCGCATCGCCCTGCGCGCCTACATCGCCGAAGGGCACCCGCCCGGCACGGCCATGGCGCGGGCCTCGGCCTTCCTCCGCGAACTGGAGACGGAACGCTTCGCCACCTGCACCTACGCCGAGGTCGACCTGAACACCGGGACCCTGCGGATGGTCCGCGCCGGCCACCTCGACCCGGTGCTGCGGCGCGGCGACGGCAGCGCCCACCGCGTCCAGGTGGCGGGCGGACTCCCGCTCGGGCTGCGCCCGCCCGACGGCCCGGGCGCCGCGCCGGGGTCCGGCACCGGGTACCCCGTCACCGCCCTCGACCTGCACCCCGGCGACACCCTGGTGCTCTGCACGGACGGCCTGACCGAGCGGCCCCGGGGGGACTCCGATGCGGGCATGCGCGAGCTGATGGACGCGGTCCGTGACGGCCCGGCCGACGTCGAGGAACTCGCCGACGTGCTGTGCGACCTCATCGGCGACGCGGGCGGCGGCGACGACATGGCGCTGCTCCTGCTGCGCCGCCGCGGTACGCCGGCCCCGCGCGGCGGCGGCCCGCTGAGCCACCGGCTCGACCCGGACGACCCGGCGGCCCCCGGACAGGCCCGGCACCTGATCCGCGCGGCCTCGGAAGCCTGGGGTGCCCGGGACCGGGCGGACGAGATCGTGCTGGCCGCCGACGAGCTGATGACGAACGCCCTGGTGCACACCGACGGCGGCGGCCACGTCAGCATGCGCCGGACGGTGGACGGACGGATCCGGGTCGAGGTGGAGGACTCCAGCAGCGCCCTGCCGCGCCGCCGGGAGGCGGGGGAGTGGGCGATGTCGGGACGCGGCCTGCTGCTGGTGGAGGGACTGGCGGACGCCTGGGGGGTGGAACCCCGGGGCGGCGGAAAGTGCGTGTGGTGCGAGTTCGCCGTCCCACCACCCCCGGCCGACGCGCCCCCCGCCGCCGGTACGGCGCACGGCTGAACCGGGCGAGCCCGCCGGACGGCGCACGGCTTGACCCGCGGGCGCGGCCCGGACGCGCACGGCTGTGCCGCGGGGCCATCTGGTTGGGCCGGAGTCTGCGGGCGCGGCCTGGACGCCGGATTGGCGGAATCGGCCGACTGGACGGCGCGTGAGGGGACCCGCGGGCGCGACGCGCACGGCTGTGGCTGCGGTCCGTCCGGTTGGGCCGGAGCACGCAGGCGCGGCCTGGACGCCGGTTTGGCGGAACCGTGGCTTGGGCGGCGCCTGATGGGACCCGCGGGTGCGGGCTGGACGCGCACGGCTGGCTTGCGGGCGCCGCCCGGCTGGGCGATGGCGGAATCCGCGAGCACGCCCGGACGCCGAAATGGCGAATCGACGGTCTGCGCGGCGCATGACGAGACCCGCGGGCGGCGGAAAGGCGAGCCTGCGGGCGCGCCCGGGCGGCGCACGGCTGGCCTGCGGGCGCCGCCCGTTGCCGAATGGTGGAGTCTGCGGGCGCGGCTTGGACGCCGGATTGGCGGAATCGGCCGCCTGGGCGGCGCCTCACGGAACCCGCGGGCGCGGGCTGGACGCGCACGGCTGGCCTGCGGGCGCCGCTCGTTGCCGAATGGCCGAATCCGCGGGCGCGGGCCTGGACGGCGCACGGCTGACCTGCGCGCGCTGTCCGGACGGGCGATGGGGGAGCGCGCGGGTACGCCCGGGCGGCGAAATGGCGGAAGACGCGAGCTGGCCGGTGTATGGCTGGCTGGGCCCGCGGGTACCCCCCCCGGGTGACGGAAGGCCGAGCCTGTGGGCGCGGCCCGGGCGGCGCACGGCTGGTCCGGGGGCGCGGCACGGGCGGCGCATGGCTGGGTCTGTCGGCGCCGCGCGGGCGGCGAAATGGCTGAACCCGTGGGCGTGGCATGCCGAACAGGGGCTCGGGTGACGGCCCGACGTTCGATGCTGCCCGGGTGTCGAACCCGCGTCCGGCGCTCGCCGGGTCCCTCCCCGTTCCGCTCGCCGCCCTGCTCTGCGCCGCCCTCATCGCGGCGCCCCCGGCTCGGGCCGCCGACGACGACGGCATCGAGACCGCCCGTACCTCCCGGCAGATCGCCCCCGGAGTCCGCCTGGAGTCCTACGACCGCCTCCAGGCCGACCGGTGGCTGCGGATCGACGAGCTCGTGGCCGACCTCGGCGGAGCCGACGGCGTACGGGCCGAGTACCTCGGCGGGCCCGCCCGGAACCCGGCGCGCCCCGAGACCCTCGCCGAGGCCGCCGCCCGGCATCCGGCCGGGCCCGGGCGGCGGATCGTCGGCGCCGTCAACGGCGACTTCTTCGACATCCGGGGCACCAGAGCCCCCCTCGGCCCCGGGCTGCGTTCCGGACGGCTGCTGCACTCCGCCTCGGCCGGCCCCGGCGGCGGTCTGGCCGTCGGCTTCGGCCCCGACGGCGGCGGCCGCCTCCTGCGCCTCGGCCTCGCCGGGACCGTCACCCTGCCGGGCGGCGCCGTCCGGGCCCTGGGCGCCTACAACGCCGCCCGCCCGGCCGCCGACGGCTTCACCCTCTACACCGAGGACTGGCCCGGCATCCGGATGCCCACCGCGGCGGGGCACGTCGTGGAACTCCGGGCCGGCCGGGTGACCGGCCCCGCCCGGCAGCCGACGGGGCGCCCCGCCCCCGGAACCACCCTGCTGTTCGCCGCCGGGCGCGCGGCGGCCGAACTCGCCGCCCTGCGCCCCGGCGACCCGGTGGCCGTGACGGCAACCCCGCTGCCCGCCTCCGGCGCCCCGGTCCCCGTGACGGCGATCGGCGGCCGCGAGCCGCTGGTCCTGGCCGGAACCCCGCAGGACCACGACGGCGAACCCAACAACACCGCCGCCCCGCGCACCGCGGCCGGCCTCTCGGCCGACGGCCGGCGACTGCGCCTGGTCACCGTCGACGGCCGCCAGCGCGACAGCGGCGGTCTCACCCTGACCGGGCTCGGCCGGATGATGCGCCGGCTCGGCGCCGCCGAGGCCCTCAACCTGGACGGCGGCGGCTCCTCGACCCTGCTCGCCGGACGGACCGGGGTCACCGCCCTGACCGTGGAGAACTCCCCCTCGGACGGTTCGCTCCGCCCGGTCCCCAACGGCCTCGTCCTCACCGCCCCGGCCGGCTCCGGCCGGCTGGCCGGATACCGCGTCGAGCCCGTGGCCGGGCCGGCCCGCGCCTTCCCCGGCCTGACCCGCACCCTGACCGCCACCGGCCACGACTCCGCCCTGGGCCCCGCCCCCGGCGCCCCGCACTGGTCCACCCGGGGCGGCGGGAGGACCGGCCCCGACGGGGTCTTCCACGCCCTGCGGCCCGGCCCCGCCACCGTCACGGCCCGCCGCGGCCCGGCCGCCGGCGCGCTGCGGCTGGAGGTCCTCGGCCCGCTGACCCGGATCCGGCCCACCTCCGACCGGATCGGCCTCGCCCGCCCCACCGAGCCCGCCTCGTTCGCGCTGACCGGCTACGACGCACAGGGCGCGGCCGCGCCGGTCGAACCCCGGGACGTGACGCTCCGGTTCGACCGCTCCCGCTGGAGCGTGACCGACGACGGCCGCGGCGCCTTCACCGTGGCCGCCCGGGTGCCGCACGCCACCGGACGGCTGGGCGTCACCGTCCGGGCCACCGGGGCCACCGCCGAACTCGCCCTCGGCGTGGGCCTGGACGAGCTGCCGCTCACCGCCCCCGGAGCCACCGCCCGCTGGACCGGCCCGGGCGCGGCCGCGGCCGCCGGGGCGGTGGCCCTCACCCCCGGCCGCACCGGGGCGTACGCCGTCCCGCCCGGCCCGGTCCCGGTGCCGGAGCCGGCCCGCTCGGTGTCCCTGTGGGTGACGGGGGACGGCTCCGGAGCCCGCCCCACCGTGCACCTCGCCGATGCCGACGGGGCCGCCGTCTCCCTGCGCGGGCCCGCCGTGACCTGGACCGGCCGGCGCCGGATCACCCTGGCGCTGCCCGGGGGAGCGCAGCGGCCGCTGACCGTGACCCGGCTTTCGGCGGCGCCCGGGACCAGGCCCGGCCGGCTGCTGCTGGACACGCCGACCGCCGCCACCCCGCCGACCGGTCCGGCTCCCGCCGTGCCCGCGGCCACCGATCCCGTGGTGGACACCGCCGCCGAAGCGGCGGCCCGGCCCTGGCGGTTCGCGGTGCTCCCGGCCGGGCGGACGCCCCCGCCGGGCGTCGACTTCGTGCTCGGCGGCGGGCGGGCCCGCCGCGCGTTCGTGCACCGCGGGCTACGGATCGTGCCGCTGGACAGTGGCCGCCGCACGCTGGACGGCGGCGCCGGGCTGGACCGGATGCGGACGGTGCGCGAGGCGCTGGCAGCTGCCGCCCGGGAGCCGGACACGGGCGCGGTGGCCGTCGTAGAACCTCATGCGCCCCACACCGTGGACAGCAAGGAGGCCGCCCTGCTGGAGCGTCTGCTCGCCGATTTCCGCCGCACCACCGGAAAGCGCGCGGTACTGCTGATCCTCGACGCGCCCCGGTTCGCGGCCGGCCGTTCCGAGGGCGTCCTGGCGGTTTCGGCGGCCCGCGCGGAGCGGACCCTGATCGGGGTCGACGCCTTCGCCGCCGGGGACTGGCTGTCCGTACGGCCCGGAGCCTGACGCCGGATCAGAGCCGGACGAGCGTCACCTCAGTGGCCTTGACGCTGGTCCACACCTCGGCGCCGTCGACCACACCGAGTTCGGCCGCCGCCTGCGGGGTGATTTCCGCGACGAGGTCCGGGGCCTCGGCGGAGCCGACCAGCACGCGCAGCCGGCTCCCCACCGCGGTGACCTCCCGTACGGTGCCGGGCCACACGTTGCGGGGGCTGCCGTCCGGCCGCGTCCGGTGTAGGGACACCGCCTCCGGGGCGATGATCGCCAGCGCCTCCGACCCCTCCGGCAGGGCCTCGGACACCACCAGCCGACCCCCTCCGGCGAGCTCCAGCCCCTCTGCGGTGGCGGTGCCCGGCCAGGCGTTGCGGCCCAGCATCCGGGCCACCCAGGGAGAGCGCGGATGCCGGGTGACCTCGGCCGGCGGGGCGTCCTGGAGGGTCTGCCCGTCGGCGAGCACGAGGACCCGGTCGGCCAGCGACACCGCCTCGACGGGGTCGTGCGTGACGATCAGACAGACCCCGCCGAAACCGGCCAGGTGGGTGCGCAGGGTGTGCCGGACCCGGGCCCGCGTCGTCTGGTCGAGGGCCGCGAGCGGCTCGTCGAGGAGCAGCAGCCGGGGCCGCGCGGCGAGCGCCCGGGCCAGCGCCACCCGCTGCGCCTGCCCGCCGGACAGCTGCGCGGGCTTGCGCCGGGCCAGGTGGCCGACGCCGAGCCGGTCCAGCCACGCCTGCGCCTCGGCGCGGGCCTGGGCGCGCGGCACCCGGCGGGCGCGCAGCCCGTACGCCGTGTTGGCGAGGGCGGTCAGGTGCGGGAACAGCGCGCCGTCCTGCGGGACCCAGGCCACCTGCCGCCGGTGCGGCGGCAGAGCGGTGACATCGGTGCCGCCGAGCCGCAGGTCGGCGTGGGCGCGCGGGGTCAGGCCGAGCAGGGCCCGCAGCAGGGTGGTCTTGCCGGCGCCGTTCTCGCCGACGACGGCGATCGTGGTGCCGGGCCCGGCGTCCAGGGTGACCCGGTTGAAGCCGGTGACCTCGGCGTGCAGCGGCCACCGGCCGCCGTCCCGGTGTGCGACGGCCGGCTGCGCCGGGGCGGGGGGCTCGGGGACCTCCCCGGCCCCGGGGACGGCCGCCGCTGCCGGGGTGCGGCCGACCGGGGTGCCGGTCCAGCGGCCGCGTAGGGCGATCAGCACCCCCATCGCGATCACGAGCAGCAGCAGGGACACCGAGGTGGCCGCCTCGGGGCTGTCCTGGAGCAGTAGGTACACCTGGAGCGGCAGCGTCTGGGTGGTGCCGGGGAGGTTCCCCGCGAAGGTGATGGTGGCCCCGAACTCGCCGAGGGCCCGGGCCCAGGTCAGCGCCGCGCCCGCGACCAGGCCGGGGGCCACCATGGGCAGGGTCACGGTGCAGAACACCCGCACCGGCGGGGCCCCGAGCGAGGCCGCGGTCTCCTCGTAACTCCGTTTCAGGCCGCCGAGCGCGCCCTCCAGGCTGATGACGAGGAACGGCATCGCGACGAAGGTGGCGGCGACGACGGCCCCCGAGGTGTGGAACGGCAGCGTGATGCCGAAGGTGTCCTCCAGCCACGGCCCGAGCAGCCCGCGCCGGCCGAAGCCCAGCAGCAGCGCCACACCGCCGACCGTGGGCGGCAGCACCATCGGGAGCAGCACGAGGGACCGTACGAACGCCTTCCCCTTGAAGTCGACGCGGGCCAGCAGCCAGGCGAGCGGGACGCCGAGGAGGAGCGAGAGCCCGAGGGCCCAGAAGGAGACCAGCAGCGACAGCCGCAGCGCCGTCTCCACGCCGGGGCTGCCCAGATGGGTACCGAGCTCGCCCCATTGGGTACGGGTCAGGATGCCGACGAGCGGCAGCAGCAGGAACGCCACGGCGAGGAGCGCGGGCAACGCCAGGGCCAGGGGCGGCCGGACGCGGGTACGGAGTCTGCTCATGGGGCGGTTCCTGGCTGGGGGTTCCGGCGGGGCCGGGTCACGGTGTCTGCCGGGGCGGCGGTCCGGAACGGGAAGGGTAGGGCCTGGACCGGCGCCCGCGCCCGGGCGGCGCGGCAACGGCGGGAGGGACTGCCCGTCCCCCCGGACCGGGCAGTCCCTCCCGCGCGTTCGGCCGGGCGCGGCGTTACGGCTTCTGGAAACCGGCGTCCTGGAGGATCTTCTGCGCCTCCGGCGTGCTCAGCCAGGCCACGAAGGCGGCCGCGGCCTCACCGTTCTTGGACTGCTTGAGCGTGGCGGCCGGGTAGGAGGCGACGGCGTTCTGGTCGTCCGGGATGTCCACGTTGACGACCTTGTCGCCCGACTTGGCGGAGTCCGTCTTGTAGACGAGGCCGGCGTCGGCCTCGCCGAGTTCGACCTTGCTCAGCACGGCGCGGACGTTGGGCTCCTGGGAGACCGGCTTGACCTCGATCTTCTGCGCGTCGAGGATCTGCTTGCTGTAGCGGCCGACCGGCACCTCGGGCGCGGCGAGCACGACCTTGATCTTGCTGTCCGCGAGGTCCTTGAGCTCGTCGATCTTGAACGGGTTGCCCTTGGCGGCGGCGATGACCAGACGGTTCTTCGCGATGACCGTCGCATCGCCGGTCTCGGCCTTCAGGCCGTCCATGGTCTTGGTGTCGGCCGTGACCAGCGCGTCGGCCGGGGCGCCCTGCTTGACCTGGGCGGCGAGCTCCTGCGAACCGGCGAAGGAGAAGGTGACCTTCGTACCCGGGTGCGCCTTCTCGTACGCGGCGCCCGCCGTCTTGAAGACGTCGGTGAGCGAGGAAGCGGCGAGGACGGTCAGGTTCGCCGCCTTGGTCCCGGTGGAGGCGGAGGAGGAGGCGCTCGGCGAGGCGGCGGCGTCGGTCTTCTTGTCGGCGCCACAGGCCGAAAGGGCCGGCACGAGGAGGGCGGCGGTCAGCGCGGCGGCGGCCGCGCGGCGGCGGGTCAGGGTCGGGGACATGAGCGGGTGCTCCTCGGTCGGGTCGGCGGCCGGCTCGGGTGCCGGGACCGCGCGGTGGTGACCCGCGCCGGGGACGGGCGGAGCGGGTGGGGACGTTCGGTGGTGCTGAGCGGGTTTGCCGGGACCGCGGTCAGGCGCGGTCGACGTGCACACTGGTGGACTTCACGCGGGCGGTCGCCTGCATTCCGACCTCCAGGCCGAGCTCCTCGACGGCCTCACGGGTGAGCAGCGACACCAGGCGGTGCGGACCGGCCTGGATCTCCACCTGGGCGGCCACGTCGCCGAGCGTGACGGCCGTGACGATGCCGGGGAAGGCGTTGCGCGCCGAGGTGTACGGCTCCTCCTCCTCGCTGTGGGCGCCTTGACCCACCTCGACGGAGAAGGCGGCCAGCGCGCGGCCGTCGATCAGCCGGCGCCCGCCCTCGTCGCGATGGGTCGCGACCCGGCCGGCGTCGGCCCAGCGGCGCGCCGTGTCCGGGCTGACGCCCAGCAGGCGCGCGGCCTGTCCGATGGTGTAGGACTGCATGTGCGACAAGGTAGGGGCACCTCTGGCGCATTTGCAATTCCATCAGCTAGTTGTACATGGCAGATGCCAGTGGTGTTGTGGTATTCGCCGAAAGTCGTTCGGTCCCCGGCCGCGCGTCTCGATAAAGTCGGGACATGGCTGAAGAGGTATCGGGAACGGTCCGGGTGGACGCGTGGATCTGGTCGGTGCGCCTGACCAAGACCCGCTCGACCGCGGCGACGGCCTGCCGTGCGGGTCACGTCAGGGTCAACGGCGAACGCGCCAAGCCGGCCCAGGCCGTGCGCGCGGGCGACGAGGTCCGGCTCTTCCACGCGGGCCGCGAACGGATCGTGGTGGTCAGCAGGCCGGTGGCCAAGCGGGTCGGCGCGCCGGTGGCCGCCGAGTGCTACATCGACAAGAGCCCGCCGCCGCCCACCCCGGTCGAGGCGGCCGTGGTCGGCATCCGCGACCGCGGCGCGGGCCGGCCGACGAAGCGCGAACGCCGCGAGATCGAAACCCTGCGCGGACGGTAGGCCCTGCGCCGGCCGGCCCGGCCGGTCAGCTCTTGCGGTACGTGTACGCCTCGCCGGCCGCGGCCAGCACCGCGTCCAGCGGGGCGCCGGCGGAGACGGCCACCACCGCCGCCACCGCCCCCTCCAGGAACGGCGCGTCGACCAGCCGGCTGCCGTCCGGCAGCTCCCCGTCCACCAGCAGCGACTTCACCGTGAGCACCGAACTGCCCAGGTCCGCCAGGATCGCGACCCCCGCGCCCTGGTCCACGGTCCGTGCGGCGGTCACGATCAGCTCCGCGCTGGTGCCGAGCCCGCCGTCCCCGGTACCGCCCGCCACGGCGATCTTGACGGCCGGCGCGCCCCCGGCCAGGCCCCGGGCGAGACCGGCCACCGACTGGGCGACCCCGGCGCTGTGCGAGACCAGCACGATGCCGACTCCGGCACGGGGCGCGCTCACGCCCCGTCCTCCGCGACCTCGGCCAGCGCGTTCAGCAGCAGGGCCGACGAGGTCGCGCCCGGGTCCTGGTGCCCGATGCTGCGCTCGCCCAGGTAACTGGCCCGGCCCTTGCGCGCCTGGAGCGGCACCGTCGCCAGCGCGCCCTCCTCCGCCGCGTCCGCGGCCGCCCGGTAGGAGGTGCCGAGCGCGGCCACCCCCGGCACCAGCGCGTCCAGCATCGTCTTGTCGCCCGGCGCGGCCCCGCCGAGCTGGGCCACCGCGCCCACCCCGGCGTACAGCGCCTCGCGCAGCGCGTCGTCGGAGACCTCGGGGGCGTCGCCGAGTTCCTTGCCCGCGCGGCGCAGCAACGTCCCGTACAGCGGTCCGGACGCCCCGCCCACCGTGGAGATCAGGGTCCGGCCGGCGAGCTGGAGCACCTGGCCCGGGGAGGCCACGGCCGGTTCGCCGGCGGCGAGGGCCGCCCGTACGGCCATGAAGCCGCGCAGCAGGTTGCTCCCGTGGTCGGCGTCCCCGATGGGGGAGTCGAGTTCGGTCAGCCGGTCCGCCTCGCGTTCCACCGCCGCCGTGGCGGTGTCCATCCAGCGCCGGAAGAAGTCTGTGTCACGCACCGGATCTCCTCGCCTCACGTCCGCCCGACCGGTCTCCCGCCGCCACCATACGGTCCACGGGCGCGCGGACGGGGCTTTGACGACGGCCCGGGACGGTCGGCTGACGGCCGCTCACCGGCCCCACCGCAGTGCGGCGGTCTGGACCGGGGCGTCCCACAGGCGCAGCAGTTCCTCGTCGGCCCGGCACAGGGACACCGAACAGCCCGCCATGTCCAGGGAGGTGACGTAGTTGCCGACGAGCGCCCGGGCGACCGGCACGCCTCGCTCGGCCAGCACCCGGGTCACCTCCGCGTGGAACCCGTACAGCTCCAGCAGCGGGGTCCCGCCCATCCCGTTGACCAGCGCGATCACCGGCCCGTCGGCGGGACCCACCTGCGCGAGGTCGTCGACCACCGCGCCCACCGCCACGTCCGCGATCTCCCGGGCGGCCATCATCGCGCGCCGCTCCCGGCCGGGCTCGCCGTGGATCCCGATACCCAGTTCGAGCTCGCCGACGGGCAGGTCGAAGGTGGGACTGCCCTTCGCCGGCGTGGTGACGGCGCTCAGGGCGACGCCGAAGCTGCGCGAGGACTCGTTGACCCGGCGGGCGAGCGCCGCGACCTGTTCCAGGGGCGCGCCCGCCTCGGCGGCCGCCCCGGCGATCTTCTCCACGAACAGCGTCGCGCCGGTCCCGCGCCGCCCGGCGGTGTAGAGGCTGTCGGTGACGGCCACGTCATCGTTGACCAGCACCTGTTC
This sequence comes from Streptomyces sp. NPDC026522, assembly GCF_055567555.1. Lineage (NCBI taxonomy): Bacteria > Bacillati > Actinomycetota > Actinomycetes > Kitasatosporales > Streptomycetaceae > Streptomyces > Streptomyces sp. NPDC026522. The sequence goes on along the minus strand of NZ_JBVHQF010000007.1, from coordinate 193,556 downwards.
GACCCGTACGCCGTCCTCGCCCGCGAGGTCGGCCGCCATCTCGAAGTTCAGCACGTCGCCGGTGTAGTTCTTCACGACGAACAGCACGCCCTGCCCGGCGTCCACCGCGGCGGCCGCCCGCACCATCTGGTCGGGCACCGGGGAGGTGAACACCTCGCCGGGACACGCCGCCGACAGCATGCCTGGGCCGACGAACCCGGCGTGCAGCGGCTCGTGGCCGGAGCCGCCGCCGGACACCAGCCCGACCCGGCCGCCGGACTTCGCGTCGCGCCGTACGACGACCCTGCGCTCGACGTCGACGTCCAGGTCGGGATGCGCGGCGGCCAGCCCGCGCAGCGCGTCGGCGACGACGGTCTCGGCACTGTTGATCAGCATCTTCACGAGAATCTCCCGGTGCGGCTGGAGTGGTGCGCGTGTCTGCCCATGCTGACGGCAGGCGGCCGGTGACCCGGTGACGACACCCCACGGTGCGGGGCCGATCCGGCTTTCGGGCCGGGCCGTCGGGGGCTCGGGCAGCCACTTCCAGCGTCCCACCTCGGCGTGCCGGGCGCCCCGCGGACGTCCGGGTTGCCGGGCGCGGCCGCTCCGTGAAGAAGGAGCGGATCCGCTCCGTGGATCGGCTCCGTGGATCCGCTCCGTGAGAAAAAAGACGGGCCAATCCGGCTGCCGGGCGGCGCCGAAGACCCGCTGTGAGGATCATCCGAGCCACCGTCGCCCGCACCGCCCCCGCGGCGCTGAGCGGCTTGCTGTCCGGCTACGCCGCCCTGGCGTTCGCCGAACTGGTCTCCGCCGCGGTGCGGCCCGAGGCGGGACCGGTGACCGCGGTCGGCGGGGCGGCCATCGACCGTACGCCGCCCGCGCTGAAGGACTGGGCGGTCCGGCACTTCGGCACCGACGACAAGCTCGTCCTGCGGCTCGGCATCCTCGCCGTACTGGCGCTGGCGGGCGTCGCCCTCGGCCTCCTCGCCCTGCGCCACCGCCGCCGCGGCGCCGCCGGGGTCCTGCTGTTCGGTCTCGTCGGCGGGGCGGCCGCCGTCACCCGGCCCGACTCGACCGGCCCCGTCGACGCCCTGCCGTCGGTGCTGGGCGCCCTCGCCGGAGCCGCGCTGCTGTACGCGCTGTCCGGCCCGTCGTACGGCGGCCCGGGCGCGGCGGCGGACCACGGGCCGGACCGCCGGAGGTTCCTCCTGGCGGCCGGCGCTGCCGTCGCCGCCACGGCGGCCGGAGCCCTCGGCCGGCGGCTGAACTCCTCGCGGGCCCGGGACGCGGCCGCCTCCCGGGCCGCCGTACGGCTGCCCGCGCCGGCCTCGCCCGCCCCGGCCGTCCCCCGCGGCGCCGCCCTGCGCATCCCCGGCATCAGCCCGTTCACCACGCCCGCGGCGGACTTCTACCGCGTCGACACCGCCCTGGTGGTGCCCGCGGTCTCCGCCGACGACTGGCGACTGCGCGTCCACGGCAAGGGCGTCGCGCGCCCCCGCACGTACAGCTACGCCGACCTCCTCGGCCGCCCGCTCATCGAGCGCGACATCACCTTGACCTGCGTGTCCAACGAGGTCGGCGGCCCGTACACCGGAAACGCCCGCTGGCTCGGCGTACGCCTGGCCGACCTGCTGCGCGAGGCGGGCGTACGGCCGCCCTCGCAGGGCGGTCCGGCCGACCAGCTCGTGGCGCGCTCGGTGGACGGCATGACCCTGGGAACGCCGGTGGAAGCCGTCATGGACGGCCGGGACGCGATGCTCGCCGTCGGCATGAACGGCGAACCCCTGCCCTTCGCCCACGGGTTCCCGGTACGGATGCTCGTGCCGGGCCTGTACGGGTACGTCTCGGCCTGCAAGTGGATCGAGGACATCGAACTCACCACCTTCGCCGCCTACGACCCCTACTGGGTCCGGCGCCAATGGGCCCGCGAGGCGCCCGTCAAGACGCAGGCCCGCATCGACACCCCCAAGCCGTTCGCCCGCCCCGCACCCGGCGCCGTCATGGTCGCCGGAGTCGCCTGGGCGCAGCACCGGGGCATCGACCGGGTCGAGGTACGCGTCGACGACGGCCCGTGGGAGCCGGCCGACCTCGCCGCCGAGGACACCGCCGACACCTGGCGGCAGTGGTCCTACCGGTGGCAGGCCGCCACCGGCGGACACACCCTCACCGTCCGCGCCACCGACCGGTCCGGGACCACCCAGACCGAGGAACGCACCCCCACCATCCCCGACGGGGCGAGCGGCCGGCACTCGGTCGTCGTCAGCGTCGGCTGATCCCATCCCGCCCCTCAGCCATAACGTCACTACCAAGGAGAACCCTCATGAATAGTCTTCGTCTTCGTCTCCGTCGCACGGCCCTCGCCGTCGCCGCCGCGGCCGTGCTGCCCTTCGCCCTCGCCGCCTGTTCCTCCGACTCCGGCGGGGAAGCGGGCTACGGCAGCGCCGCCTCCGGGCCGGCCGATCCCGCCGCCGGCGCCGCCTCGCCCGCGATGGTGATGGACGCGCCGTTCGGACCGGCCTGTGCCGGGGTGCCCGCCCAGGGCGCGGGCAGTTTCGACGGGATGGCCAAGGACCCGGTGGCCACCGCCGCTTCGAACAACCCGGCGCTGTCCACGCTGGTCACCGCGGTCAAGAAGGCCGGCCTGGTGGACACGCTCAACAACGCGAAGGACATCACGGTGTTCGCGCCGACCAACGACGCTTTCGCCAAGATCCCGAAGGCCGACCTGGACAAGGTCCTCGCCGACAAGGCGACCCTGACGAAGATCCTCACCTACCACGTGGTCGGGCAGCAGCTGACGCCGCAGCAGCTGGAGTCCGGTTCCTTCGAAACCCTGGAGAAGGGCACGCTCACCACGGCCGGTTCCGGCCAGTCCTACAAGGTCAACGGCAGCGCCAACGTGGTGTGCGGCAACGTGACGACGGCCAACGCCAAGGTCTACATCGTCGACACCGTCCTGATGCCGAAGTAGCGGCGCGACGCGGGGAACAGGGCGCCGGCCGGCGGCGCCTCAGGCGCCCTGTTCCCGGAGCCGGCGGCCGACCTCACCCAGACCGGCCGCCAGCGCGTCCAGCTGTTCGGGGGTCAGCACGTCGACGAGGATCTCGCGCACGGTGGCCACGTGCCCCGGCGCCGCCTCCTCCAGCCGGGTGAGCCCGGCCTCGGTGAGGACGGCGAAGACGCCGCGCACGTCAGAGGGGCAGCTGCGGCGGCGCACCAGTCCCGCCTTCTCCATCTGGGTGATCTGGTAGGTCAGCCCGCTCTTGGAGTTGATCAGTCCGTTTGCCAGCTCGGTCATCCGCAGCTCGCGGTCCGGCGCGGCGGCGAGCCGGACGAGGATCTCGTACTGGGGGTGCGAGAGCCCGGAATCCTCCTTGAGCTGCTGGTCGAGGCGGCGGTTCACCAGCGCGGAGGCGGCGAGGAAGCCGTTCCAGGCGCGCATCTCGCGGTCGTCCAGCCATCTCGTCCCACCCATGACACCAGCTTACATGTGTTGTTCCAATTTGAATCAATGGCTTAGGGTCATGAACTGTCGGTTCGAATTTGAACAACCGGGCGAACCGCCGCCCGACCGGAAGGATCCCCCCCATGACCAGCGCCTCCGCCCCCGCGACGAAGGTCCCGGCCGCCGCACCGGCCGCCCCCGCCCCCACGCGCCGGACCGCCGGCCACGACACCGGTCTGCTGCTCCTGCGCCTCGTCCTCGGTCTCACCATGGCCGCGCACGGCACCCAGAAACTGTTCGGCTGGTTCGACGGCGGCGGCATCAGCGGCACCGGGCGCTTCTTCACCGCGAGCGGCTACCCGGCCGGTGACGTCATGGCCGCCCTCGCCGGCCTCACCGAGACCCTCGGCGGTCTCGGCCTCGCCGCCGGACTGCTCACCCCGCTCGCCGGCGCCGCCGTCGTCGGCACCATGATCAACGCGATCGCCGTGCACGGCGCCGGATCGTTCTTCGCCCCGAAGGGCATCGAGTTCGAACTGCTCCTGACCGCCGGCGCCGCGGCCCTCGCCCTCACCGGCCCCGGCCGGTACGCCGCCGACCGGCTGCTGCCCGTCCCGGCGGTGCGCACGCCCCGCCCGGCCCACGGCGCGCTCGCCGTCGCCCTCGGCGTGGCCGCCGGGGCCGTCCTGCTCCTCGTACGGAACTGACGACCCGCCACGCGCCCTGCCCCCGGACGAACCGAGCGGAACCCGGACCTGATTGGCCCCGGGCGTTCGGGGGAAGATCGCACAAATGACACAACCCATCGAAGACTACGCACTCATCGGCGACCTGATGACCAGCGCACTGGTCGGCCGAGACGGGTCCATCGACTGGCTGTGCCTGCCCCGCTTCGACTCGGCCGCCTGCTTCGCCTCCCTGCTGGGCGACCAGGAGAACGGTCACTGGCGCATCGCCCCGGCGGCCGCCGCCGACGGCGAAGGGTGCACGCGCCGCGCCTACGTCGACGACTCGCTCATCCTGGAGACGGTCTGGGAAACCGAGGACGGCACCGTCAAGGTCACCGACTTCATGCCGCAGCGCGACGTCATGCCCGACGTCATGCGGATCGTCGAAGGAGTGACCGGCGAGGTCACCGTACGCAGCACCCTGCGCCTGCGGTTCGACTACGGCAGCATCGTGCCCTGGGTCCGGCGGCGCGACGGCGACCGCGTCGCCATCGCCGGACCCGACTCCGCGTGGTTCCGCAGCGAGCCGCCCGTCCGCACCTGGGGCGAGGACAACAGCACCCGCTCCGAGTTCACCGTCGCCGCCGGCGAGCAGGTCGCCTTCGTCCTGACCTGGCACCCCTCGCACCAGCCGCGGCCCGAGCCCCTCGACCCGTACGAGGCGCTCGAACAGAGCCTCGCCGACTGGCGTGACTGGGCGGCCAAATGCGCCTACGTGGGCCCCTACCGGGAGGCCGTCGTGCGCTCCCTGATCACCCTCAAGGCCCTGACCTACGCCCCGACCGGGGGCATCGTCGCGGCCGCCACGACCTCCCTCCCCGAGGAGCTCGGGGGCGTGCGCAACTGGGACTACCGCTACTGCTGGCTCCGCGACGCCACCCTCACCCTGGGCTCCCTGCTCGCCACCGGCTACCACGACGAGGCCCGCGACTGGCGGGGCTGGCTGCTGCGCGCGGTGGCCGGAGACCCCGCCGACCTGCAGATCATGTACGGGATCGCGGGCGAACGCAGGATCCCGGAGACCGACCTGCCATGGCTGCGCGGCTACGCCGACTCGGCCCCGGTACGCATCGGCAACGCGGCCGTGGACCAGCTCCAGCTGGACGTGTACGGCGAAGTAATGGACGCCCTCTACCTGGCGCGGGCCAGCGGGCTCCCCACCGAACGGCACGCCTGGAAGATCCAGCTCGCGCTCCTCGACTTCCTGGAGCGCAACTGGCGGCGGCCCGACGAAGGGCTCTGGGAGGTCCGCGGCCCGCGCCGCCACTTCACCCACTCCAAGGTGATGGCCTGGGTCGCCGCGGACCGCGCCGTCAGGACCCTGGAGCACGACCCCTCGATGCCGGGCGACGTGGAGCGCTGGCGGGCCATAAGGGACGAGGTCCACGCCGACGTCTGCGCGAACGGCTACGACCCCGAGCGCAACACCTTCACCCAGTACTACGGCTCGCGCGAGCTGGACGCGGCGACCCTGCTCATCCCCAGGGTGGGCTTCCTGCCCCCCGACGACCCGCGCGTCATCGGCACCGTCGACGCGGTGCGCGAGGAACTCGGCGCCAGCGGCTTCGTCCGCCGCTACAGCACCGAAGGGCCCTCCGTCGACGGACTGCCCGGCGACGAAGGGGTCTTCCTGGCCTGCTCGTTCTGGCTGGCCGACGCCCTGCACCTGACGGACCGCAGCAAGGAGGCGCGCGAGCTGTTCGAACGGCTGCTGGGCGTCTGCAACGACGTCGGCCTGCTCGCCGAGGAGTACGACCCCATCGCCGGACGCCAGCTCGGCAACTTCCCCCAGGCGTTCAGCCACATCGGCCTGGTCAGCACCGCGCTGCTGCTCGGCTGGGGCCCGCCGCGCGACTGACCCGACGGGGAACCGGGCGCGGGGCCGACGGGATGCGAACCCGTCGGCCCCGCGCGGTCCCACGGTGCGCGGCCCCTACGCGGTGGCGTCCTCCTCGGCATCCTGCGGAATGCTGACCAGCCAGCGGCTGTCCCGGCGCGGGCGCAGGTACAGGGCCCAGTACAGGGTGGCCACGGCGGTGATCCCGCCCGTCCACAGCAGGTACTGCGTCTCCTGCTGGGTCAGGATGTACGCGAACACCGCGATCAGCAGCACCGGCACGGCGGGCCACAGCGGCATCCGCCAGGCGGCCTTCTCGCGGTGCGCCCCCCGGCGGCAGAACAGCGCGGCCACCGCGACCAGCAGGTACATGCCGGTCACCGAGACGCCGGTGACCCCGTACAGCGTGTCCAGCTTGACGAAGCACATCGCCGCGCCCGGGATGCCGACCAGCAGGGTCGCCACCCACGGCGAGCCGAACCGGCCCAGCTTCGCCAGGGCGTTGTTGACCGGCTCCGGCCAGGCCTTGTCACGGGCGGAGGCGAACAGCACGCGGGAGTTCTGGATGACCATGACGATGCCCGCGTTGATGATCGCGAGCGCGACGCACAGGCTGACGAAGGTGCCGACGGCCGAGTTCGACCAGGCGGTGACCATCCCGCCGAGGTCCCCGGCGCTCAGCGCGTCGAGGTCCGGGGCGCCCATGGTGATGGCGATGACCGGCACCAGGATCACGGCGGTGGAGATGGCGAGAGTGGCGAGCACGGTCCGCGGGACGTTGCGCCGCGGCTTCTCCAGCTCCTCCGACAGATAGACGGCCGTCGAGAACCCCTGGGTGACGAACAGGGCGATCGCCAGTCCGGAGACCACCATCATCGCCGTCACCGTCGACGTGCCGCCGCCCTCGGCGGCCACCGAGCCGTGCACCAGCGCGCCGGCGCCCCGCTCGCTGTGGGCGAAGCCGAGTACGGCGACCACCGCGGCCGCCACGACCTCCAGGACCAGGAAGATGCCGGTGATCCAGGCGTTGGCCCGCAGGTCGAGGAGCCCGGCCAGGGTGGCGAGCAGCATCACGGCCCCGCCGGCGACCGGGGCGGGGACGTGCACGACCGGAGCCAGGTAGTCGGCCGTGCCCATGGCGATCACGGGCGGCACGATCATCACGACCAGCAGGGAGAGCACGAAGACCAGCCAGCCGGCGAGCCGGCCCGCCATGGTCGACACCATCGCGTACTCGCCCCCGGCGCTGGGGATGAGCGTTCCCAGCTCCGAGTAGCAGAACGCCACGCCGATGCAGAGCAGCGAGCCGATGGCGATGGTGAGCGCGGTCCAGGTACCGAGACCGGCGAACAGGTCGGGAACGACCACGAAGAGCGTCGAGGCGGGCGTCACGCACGAGAGCGTGAGCAGCGTGCCGCCGACCACGCCGATGGAGCGCTTGAGCTGTTGGGGGACGGGCGCGGTCGCTGGAGCGAGGGCCTGCGGGGCGCTGATCGTGTCAGTCATCGGTGCGGTGTTCCGATCGGCAGATGCGGGGGAATGAGGCGGGAGCGGTATCGCCTCCGGGGCGGTGGTCGGCAAGGTGTTTCGGTGGCTCCCGGGCCGTCATGCAATCTGCGCGAGATCCGCAGGTCAAGAGCTGTTCATGTGCGGATTCCCTTGTCCGCGGACCGCCGGTAACCCAATTCCGGCGTCAAGGTGGCGTAAACACTGCCCCCGCGGGGGTACGCAAACCGCACGTAGATCAGCGCGAATTTTCCTCCGCTTTGCCGAGCGGGCCCCCTACTGTGACCACCGGGGGCCGGCTCAGCCGCCCGCTTCGGTGCGCCACGCCAGCAGCAGGGCGATGTCGTCCGGCCGGTCGCCCGTCGTACCGGCCCCGCCCGCCAGCCGGTCCGCCGTCTCGGTCAGTGGGACGGGTCGGGCGGCGGCCAGCGCCGCCCGCAGCCGCTCCACCCCGGTGTCGATGTCGGCGCCCGGCTGCTCCACCAGCCCGTCCGTGTACAGGGCGAGCAGCGCGCCCGGCTCCAGCAGGAACTCCGTCACCGGGTACGAGGCGGCCGGGTCCACGCCGAGCACCACGCCGCCCCGCAGGTTGAGCACCTCGGTCCGGCCGTCGGGATGGCGCAGCAGCGGCTGCGGGTGTCCGGCGCGGACGGCCCGGGCCCGGCCGGTCATCCGGTCGAGCTCGACGTAACAGCAGCTGGCGAACTGGCCCGGGTCCAGGTCGATCAGCAGCCCGTTGGTGCCGCGCATCACCTGCTCCGGGTCGTTGCCGCCCAGGGCGAAGGCCCGCACGGCGCTGCGCAGCTGGCCCATCGTCGCCGCGGCCGCCACCCCGTGGCCCTGGACGTCGCCGATGACCAGGGCGATGGTGTCCGGGCCGGTCTCCGTGACGTCGTACCAGTCGCCGCCGACGTCCATGCCGACCGTCCCGGGCAGGTACCGGCCCACGGTGACGACCCGCTCGCGCACCGGCAGCCGGTGCGGCAGCAGCGCCGACTGGAGCCCGCGGGCCAGGGCCGCCTCGGTGTCGTAGCGCCGGGCCCGCTCCAGGGCCTGCGCGATCAGGCCGGCGAGCGCGGTGAGGACCGTACGCTCCTCCGCGCCGAAGCCGCGTGGGGTGTCGAAGCCGAGGATGCAGGAGCCCACCGGGCGGCCCGAGGCGATCAGCGGCAGGAACGCCCGGGCCCCGACATTGGTGTCCAGCGGAATCCCCGGGTAGGCCGCGGCCAGGTGCTCCATCGACTCGAAGAACAGCGGGCGGCCCGAGGTCAGGGTCTCCACACCGGGCAGCCGCACGTCCAGGCCCACGCCGTCGAAGCGGTCCAGGAAGCCCCGGGGGAACCCGGTCTCCCACGCCAGGTGCAGATGGCGTTCGTCGAGGAGGTAGATCGCCAGCTGGCGGCCGCCGAAGGCCGGCAGCAGCTCCTCGGTGACCACTGCCGAGACCTGGCGGGCGGTCACCGCCTCGGTCAGCGCGATCGCCAGGGCCACGGGCCGGTACAGGGCGGAGGACCGGTCCGCCGGAGAGCCGGGTCCCTCCCGCGCCGGCGGGTACCGGCCCGACCCGGCGTCGCCCACCGTCACGGTCACCCCGTCCAGCCCCGGGAACAGGCCGACCGACAACCACGCCCCGGACGGCGGGCGGCCCTGGCGGGCCATGAAGTACACCGGATCGGGAGCCATGAACACCGCCCGGAAGTGGTCCTCGTACGCCGGATGGGCCAGCCAGGGCAGCGCCTCCCACAGCACCTCCCCGAGCAGCGGTCCCTCGGCGCCGAGCACGGCCGGCGCCGTGGCGTTGGCGAACCGGATCCTCCCCTGCCGGTCCATCGACAGCACCGCCTGCGCGAGGCGGTCCACGGCCGTCTCCGCGCCGACCCGCGGGACCGTCGGCGGCGGGCAGAAGGGGTCGCCCTCCCACACCGCCGGCTCGCCGCCCGCGGTGAGCGCCGCCAGCTCGGCCGACAGCCGCGCCGCGATGTTGCGCATCCGCTCCCGGTCCGCGGGGCCGACCTGCGCGCCGGGAGTCGCCGGGCGCAGCACCATCAGCACCCCGAACCGTTCGTCCCCGGCGGTGACGGGCTCGTACAGCGACCCGAACGTGAAGGGCAGCCCCGCCGTGAGCTGGGGGAAGCGCCGCATCGCCGACTCGGCGTCGGGCAGGTGCACCGCCTGCCCCGAGCGGTACGCCTCCGCGACGGGATAGGGCCGGTTCACGTGCATCCGCCACCAGGGCCGGAACAGCCGGCCCGGGAGCCCGTCCAGCGCCGCCAGCCGCAGCAGCCCGTCCGTGCGCGAGCGCAGGTACACCCCGCCCGCGTAGCCGCCGACGGCCTCCACGGCGGCCATGGCGGCCCGTGCGAGCACCCGGGCCAAGGCATCGGTGGCCGGGCTGCCGCTGTCGGGTCTCGCCGTCACACAGCCAGGATGCGCCCGGTGGGACGGGCCCGCACCGCCGCGCGGGGCCCGTACGCCGCACCGACTGACCCGAACGCCTCCCCCGTGCGGGGGACGGTCGGCGCCGGGCGGCTGTCGGCCGGGCAGCGGCCGGGGAGGCTTCCGGCATGCAGCAGCAGTACGACACGTCGACGCCCCCGCCCGCCTTCTCGGCGGCCGACGCCCTCACCCTGCGCAGCGCGCTGGACGCGCTCGGCGGGGTCCGCGGGCTCGACGCCCTCGACCTGCCCTGCGGGCACGGCGGCACCGCCAGACTGCTGGCGAGCGGCGGCGCCCGGCGGACCGTGGGCGTCGACAGCTGCCCCGACCGGATCCGCCGGGCCCGCGAAACCCACCACGACGCCCGGATCGAGTACGTCGTCGCCGACGCCGCCGGAATGCCGCAGCTGGGCCCCTTCGACCTGGCCACCGCCGTCTACCTGTTCAACCAGGCCCCGGACCGCGAGGCGCTGCACGCCCTGTTCCGGTCCGTACGGGCCAACCTGCGCCCCGGGGGCCGGCTGCTGGCCATCGTGCCGAACCCGGGAGCCTTCCCGTGCCCGGACTGGTCCCCGTACGGGGTACGCGTCCTGGAGCGCGAACCGCACCCCGAGGAGGCCCCGCTGGTCCGGGCGCAGTTCGTCGGCCGGCCGGACGCGCACTTCGAGTTCCGCGCCTGGACGCACGCCGATTTCTGCGAAGCGGCGGTCGAGGCCGGTTTCACCACCGCCGGCTGGCAGCCCGTACGCACCCCACCGCCCGACGCGGAACGCGACGAGGCCTTCTGGGCGGCCTACCGGGCCCGGCCGGTCAGCTCACTGATGAGCTGCCTGGCCTGAGCGTGCGCCCGCTGACGTGGAGCCCGCCCGGGCCGGGCCGCCCGCCGGGGTCGCGCCGCCGCCCGTGCGTCAGGCCGCGGACACCCAGGGGTCCGTCACAGCTCCCCGGCGGCCCTGACCAGGTCCACGATCCGGTCACGGGCCGCCCGCCCCTCCGGGACCGGCAGCAGCGGGTAGCCGTGCGGCAGCCCCGGCGCCTCGTGGAACTCCACCTCCACGCCGTCCGCCCGGGCCCGCCGCAGCAGCTCCCGGCTGTCGGTGCTCAGCACGTCCCTGGTGCCCGTGAACACCGTCAGCGGCGCCAGGCCCGTGAAGGAGCCGTGCAGCGGGGACACCCTGGGGTCGTCGGCGGCCAGGGTGCCCGCGTACAGCCGCCCGGCCTCGGCCAGCCCGGACCGGGCCAGCAGCGGGTCGGCCCGCTCGATGCCCGGCTGCTCGGGATGGCTCATCGTCACGTCCAGCCAGGGCGAGATCAGCACGATCCGGGACGGCTGAGCGCCGGTGCGGTCCCGCAGCCGCTGCGCGGCGGCCAGCGCCAGACCGGCCCCGGCGGAGTCTCCGATGAGTACCGTCCCGCCCGCCCCGCCGCTCTCGATGAGCCCGCTCAGCAGGTCGGCGGCGACCGGCACGTTCCGGTCGGCGGTCCCGCGCGGGGCCAGGATGTAGGCCGGTACGACGACGCGGGCGCGGGCCCGGCCGACCAGGGTGCGGATCATCGACCAGTGCGGCCGGACCAGCTCGTTGATGTACGCGCCACCGTGCACGTAGAGCACCTGGGCCACCGCTTCGGTGCCGCGCGGCGAGATGTCGTACACCGGCCAGGCCCCGACGAAGGCCCGCGAGACCTCGGCGATCCGCCCGAGCGAGCGCGGCGGCAGATGCGACGCGGGCCGCCTGGCGCTGTGCGCGACCCTGGCGCGTACCGCCTCGGCGCTCGCGAACCGTCTTCGCCGTCCCGTCGCGATCAGCGCGACCGACAGCGCCCTGCTGCGCAGACTCGGCACGCCCCCCACCTCCCCGTTCTCCTGCTCCCGGCCCGGTCCCGGCCGGCCCTGCCCCGTCACCTGAGGAGCATAGGCGTGAAGCTGCGCTGTCGACCCGCTTAAGAAAGTCTCGATGGACTGATCACCGGGCCGCTCGGCAGATTGGTCCCGTCACCCGACACGACACCGCGCGGGCCCGCACGCTCGCGACGGCACCCTTCGCATGCCTGGAGCCACCCCATGAAGGCACTCGTCAAGCACAAGGCCGAACCCGGGCTGTGGCTCATGGACGTGCCCGAGCCCGAGTACGGCCCCGGCGACGTGCTGATCAAGGTGCTGCGGACCGGTATCTGCGGGACCGACCTGCACATCCGGGCCTGGGACGGCTGGGCGCAGGGCGCCGTCAAGACGCCCCTGGTGCTGGGCCACGAGTTCGTGGGCGAGGTCGCCGCCCTCGGCGCCGACGTCCGGGACATCGAGATCGGCGCGCTGGTCAGCGGCGAGGGCCACCTGGTGTGCGGCAAGTGCCGCAACTGCCTCGCCGGGCGCCGGCACCTGTGCCGCAGCACCGTCGGGCTCGGTGTCGGACGTGACGGCGCGTTCGCCGAGTACGTGGTGCTGCCCGCGCAGAACGTCTGGGTGCACCGGACCGCCGTGGACCTGGACGTGGCGGCGATCTTCGACCCGTTCGGCAACGCCGTGCACACCGCGCTGTCCTTCCCGCTGGTGGGTGAGGACGTCCTGATCACCGGCGCCGGCCCGATCGGCATCATGGCGGCCGCCGTGGCCCGGCACGCCGGTGCCCGCAACGTCGTCATCACCGACGTCAGCCCCGAGCGCCTCGACATCGCCCGCAAGGCCGGCGCCACGCTCGCCCTGGACGTACGGGAGTCGACCATCGCCGACGCGCAGGCGCAGCTGGGCCTGCGCGAGGGCTTCGACGTCGGCCTGGAGATGTCCGGCCGCCCCGAGGCGGTGCGCGACATGATCGACAACATGACGCACGGCGGCCGGATCGCCATGCTGGGCCTGCCCGCGCAGGAGTTCCCCGTCGACTGGGCCAAGGTCGTCACCTCGATGATCACCATCAAGGGCATCTACGGCCGCGAGATGTTCGAGACCTGGTACGCGATGACCGTGCTGCTGGAGGGCGGCCTCGATCTCAGCCCCGTCATCACCGGCCGCTACTCCCACACCGACTTCCAGGCCGCCTTCGACGAGGCGTCGACCGCCCGCAGCGGCAAGATCATCCTGGACTGGACGGCCTGACCGCCGCCGGGGACCGGGACGGCGGCAGCGCCGTCCGCGGTGTCCCCGGCCCCCGGACCATCCCCCTCCGGCCGGGTCCCGCAACCACCGCCCCGCGGGGCCCGGCCCCCTCCCTCCGCCGACCAGGAGAAAGAGAGCACCACCCCATGTTCGAGACCGTCCGCGCCGACCTGCGCACCACCCTCGACGAGATCCGCTCCGCCGGCCTGCACAAGCCCGAGCGCGTCATCGGCACCCCGCAGAGCGCGTCCGTCGCCGTCACCTCCGGCGGCTCCGCCGGGGAGGTCCTGAACTTCTGCGCCAACAACTACCTCGGGCTCGCCGACCACCCCGAGGTGGTCGCCGCCGCCAAGGACGCGCTGGACCGCTGGGGCTACGGCATGGCCTCGGTCCGCTTCATCTGCGGCACCCAGGAGGTGCACAAGGAACTGGAGGCCCGCCTCTCGGCGTTCCTCGGCCAGGAGGACACGATCCTCTACTCCTCCTGCTTCGACGCCAACGGCGGCGTCTTCGAGACCCTGCTCGGCGCCGAGGACGCGGTGATCTCCGACGCCCTCAACCACGCCTCGATCATCGACGGCATCCGCCTCTCCAAGGCCCGCCGCTACCGCTACGCGAACCGCGACCTCGCGGAGCTGGAGACCCGGCTCAAGGACACCCAGGACGCCCGGCGCCGCCTGATCGTCACCGACGGCGTGTTCTCGATGGACGGCTACGTCGCCCCGCTCGCCGAGATCTGCGACCTCGCCGAGCGCTACGACGCCATGGTCATGGTGGACGACTCGCACGCCGTCGGCTTCGTCGGCCCCGGCGGCCGGGGCACCCCGGAGCTGCACGGCGTCATGGACCGCGTCGACATCATCACCGGCACCCTCGGCAAGGCCCTCGGCGGCGCGTCCGGCGGTTACGTCGCGGCCCGTGCCGAGATCGTGGAACTGCTGCGCCAGCGCTCGCGCCCGTACCTCTTCTCCAACTCCCTCGCCCCGGTCATCGCGGCCGCCTCGCTCAAGGTCCTGGACCTGCTGGAGTCCGCGGGCGACCTGCGCGAGCAGCTCGCCGCCAACACCGAGCTGTTCCGTACGAAGATGACCGCGGCCGGCTTCGAGGTACTGCCCGGGGACCACGCCATCGCCCCCGTGATGATCGGCGACGCGGCGGAGGCGGCGCGCATGGCGGAACTCCTGCTGGAGCGCGGCGTGTACGTGATCGGGTTCTCCTACCCGGTGGTGCCGATGGGCGCGGCCCGCATCCGCGTCCAGCTGTCGGCCGCCCATTCGACGGCGGACGTCGAGCGCGCGGTGGCCGCCTTCGTCGACGCCCGCGCGGCGCTGGCGACGGCCGGGGCCTGAGGCCCGGCCGGGAGGCTGCGGTGGGCGGGGCCTGCGGTGGACGGGGTCTGAGGCGCCTGGGGCCTGAGACAATGGCGGGGTGATCGACCCCCGCCGGCTGCGTGTCCTGCGGGCCGTGGCGGACCACCGTACGGTGACCGCCGCGGCCGCAGCCCTGTACCTGACCCCCTCCGCCGTCTCGCAGCAGCTCGCGGCGCTGGAGCAGGAGACCGGGCACGCCCTGCTCACCCGCAGCGGCCGGGGCGTCCGCCTCACCGCCGCCGGGGAGATCCTCCTCCGCCACACCCACGAGGTGCTGGCCCAGCTGGAGCGCGCGGAGGCCGAACTCGCCGCCTACGCGGGCGGTGCGGCGGGCGAGGTCACGGTGGCCGCCTTCGCCACCGGCATCGCCGAGGTACTGGCGCCGGCCATCGCCCGGCTGGCCGTGGACCACCCGGGCATCCGGCTGCGGGTGCGCGACGCGGAGGGCGACCAGAGCCTGCCGCTGCTGCTGGACGGCGAGGCGGACCTGGCCCTGGCCGTGGAGTACCGGGGCGCCCCCGGCGCGGACGACGGCAGGCTGTCCGTGCTCCCGCTGTACGCGGAACCCTTCGACGCGGTGCTCCCCTCGGGACACCCGCTGGCCGACCTCCCCGAGGTCCCGCTCGCAGACCTCTCGGACGCGGACTGGGTGGGGCAGTACCCCGGGAACCCGTGCCACGACGTGACCCTGCTCGCCTGCGAACTGGCGGGGTTCCAGCCCCGGTTCGTGCACTCCTCGGACGATTTCCGCGCCGTGACGGCCCTGGTGGGTGCCGGGGCGGGTGTGGCCCTGGTCCCGCGCTCGGCGCTGCGCGGCATGGACCTCAAGGAGGTCCAGGTCCGCCCGGTCTCGGGCTCCACCCCCACCCGGAGGGTCTTCGCGGCCACCCGCCGCGGCGCGGAATCCCACCCCCTGATCGCCCCGGTCCTGTCCGCCCTGTCCCGCGAGGCGGAACGCGTCCCGACCCACTGACCGCGGCCGCGCGGACGCCCCGCCCCCGCGCCCACCCCGGCCAGGCGCGCGTTCCCACCTGTCCGGGCCGCTGCGGGATCCGCGGCAGTTCCCCCGGCCAGGAGGGAGCCGCCCGGGGGCGCTGTCACTGCGGGTCCGCGATGGCCGCCTGCGCGGCCGCCGGGCCCGCCCGGCAGCGGCGTCCAGGAGGCTGCGCCGCGGTGGGGCGTGGCGGGTGTTCCCTCCTCCCCCCTCGGCCGCTCGTGCCGCGGTCCGGAGCCGAGATCACCGACATGGCCGGCCAGTAGGCCTCGGGCAGCGTACGCGGGCGGGCCCGTCTCCAACGGCTGCACCGACGACTGGCAACCCACCCAGATGCTGGCCGACGCGTTCATCGCGCGCCATCACCCTCGTCGAGTCCACCCCGCCCGGCCACCGGCCGCTGGGGCCCGCGCCTTGCTGGCCCAGTACACCGAGCGCGGGGTGCGGCCCCCGAGGCCGCCCGGCCAGGCCAGCGATGAACGTCCGCACTTCCCGGCCCTCGACGCCCAGTCGTCGGAGTCCAGGGAGCCCAGCAGCTCCCCCCGCCGGGGGCCTGTTGCTGCGGGTCCGTATCGGCCGCGTGCGTGGCCGCTGGACATACCCGGCAGCGGCGTCCAGGAGGCCGCGCGACAGCGGCCCGGCCAGCCCGGCCAGCCCGGCCAGCCCGGCCAGCCCGGCCAGCCCGGCCAGTTGCCCTTGACCGCCGGTCCGCCACGGCCGCGCCGGGCACCGGCTCAACGGGGGCCCCGCCGGGTCCAGGGGCGCTGCGCGCACACCGTGCGCGTTCGGGCGGCCGGCCGGCAGCTCAGCCGGCGGCCGGGAGGAGCCGCTGGGTACCCCGTCGGCTCGGCTCCGGGCCCCGATGTCCGCCGTCCCTGGCTCCTCGGCTCCGCCCGGCGGGTCCGGTGGGACCGCCCCGTCGTTCAGGGCCGCCGACCGGGAGGGGCCGTCTCAGACCCGGCGGACCTCGACGCCCGCCGCGGTGAACGCCTCCGCGACCGGTTCTGGCAGGCCCGTGTCCGTCACCAGGACGTCCACCGCGTCCGTCGCGCAGATGCGCGCGAAGGCGCGTACGCCCAGCTTGCTGGAGTCCGCCGCGACCACCACCCGCCGGGCCCGCTCGCACAGCAGCCGGTTCATCGCGGCCTCGTCCTCGTGCCGGGTGGCCGCGCCGTCCGCCGGGTCGAAGGCGTCGACGCCCACGACGGCGGTGTCCATGCTGAGCTGCCCCAGCACCTGCTGCGCCAGCGGGCCGGTGAGTTCGTACGACTGCGGCCGGGCCACCCCGCCCGTCAGCACGATCTTGAACTGCGGGCGGATCACCAGCTCACCCGCGATGTTGAGGGCATTGGTGACCACCGTCAGCGCGGGCGAGCCGGTGGCCAGGTCCGGGCGGGCGGCGAGGGCCCGGGCGACCTCGGTGGTCGTCGTCCCGCCCGTCAGCCCGATCACCTCGCCGGGGGCGATGAGCGCCGCCACCGCCTCGCTGATCCGGCCCTTCTCGGCGGCCCGGCGCGAAGTGCGGTAGCGGAGCGGCAGTTCGTACGAGACCCCGTGCGGAACGGCGCCACCGCGCGTACGGACCAGCATCTGCTGCTCGGCCAGCTGGTCGAGGTCGCGCCGGATGGTCGCGGCGGACACGCCGAGGAGCTCGGCGGCCGGCTCCACCTCCAGCCCGCCCCGCTCCACCAGCAGATCCAGCAGTCTCTGCCAGCGTTCCTTGCGGGTCATGGCCCCACTCCCACTTTCCCGGCCCGTCCTTCGGCCCTCCGGTTGAGATTAACCCAGACGATCGCCCGGCCGATGCTTGAAGTTGCGTGAAACGGCCCGATAACGTGCAGGAACACGCATCCGCATCGACGGCACAGCCCCAGGGAGCCCGTATGAGTCACGTCGCGCACGAACTGGCCACGCAACCCGTGTGCTGGGAGCGGGCCGCCGAACTGGCCCCCGGGCGGCGGGCGGTGCTGCCGCAGCCGGGGGAGCGGACCGCGATCGTCGGCTGCGGGACCTCGTACTACATGGCCCAGGCGGCCGCCGCCCTCCGGGAGGAGGCCGGACAGGGCGAGACCGACGCGTTCCCCGCCTCGGAATTCCCCCGTCACCGGCGCTACGACCGGGTGGTGGCGCTGACCCGGTCCGGGACGACCACCGAGGTGCTGGACCTGTTGGCCGGCCTGCGGGACGCCGGGGTGGCGACCACCGCCGTCATCGGCGACCCGGCCACCCCCGTGATGACCCTCGCGGACGAACTCGTCGTACTGGACTTCGCCGACGAACGGTCCGTCGTACAGACCCGGTTCGCCACGACGGCCCTGACGCTGCTGCGCGCGCACCTCGGCGCGCACGGCCCGGCCGTCGTCGCGGACGCCCGCACCGCGCTCGCCGAGCCGCTGCCCGAAGGGCTGGAAGACCGGGACCAGTTCACCTTCCTCGGGCGCGGCTGGAGCACCGGCCTCGCGAACGAGGCCGCGCTCAAGATGCGCGAGGCGTCGCTCTCCTGGGCCGAGTCCTACCCGGCGATGGAATACCGGCACGGACCGATCAGCGTCACCGGGCCCGGAACCGTCACCTGGTCCCTGGGCGAGGCCCCCGAGGGGCTCGCCGAGCAGGTCCTGACGACCGGCGCCGAGTGGGTCGCCGGGCGGCTCGACCCCCTCGCCGAGCTGGTACGGGTCCACCGGCTGGCCCTCGCCGTCGCCGCCCACCGCGGCCTCGACCCGGACGCGCCCCGGCACCTGACCCGGTCCGTGATCCTGACCGCGGGCGAGGAGGCGGTCCGATGAGCCTCGTACCCGCGGGCGCGCTCGTGACGGAGGCGGCCGCCGCCGGCCGCGCCGTCGCCGCGTTCAACATCATCACGCTGGAGCACGCCGAGGCCGTCATCGAGGGCGCCGAGCGGGTCGGTCTGCCGGTCATCCTGCAACTGAGCGAGAACGCGGTGAAGTTCCGGTCCGGCCGGCTGCTCCCCATCGCCCGGGCGGCCTGCGCGTGCGCCGAGGCGGCGGGCGTGCCGGTCGGGCTGCACCTGGACCACGTGAAGAGCTCCGAACTGCTGCGGCAGGCCGTCGACGCGGGCTTCGGGTCGGTGATGTACGACGCGGCGCACCTGCCCTACGCCGAGAACCTGGAGGCCACCCGCTCCGCCGCCGACTGGGCCCACGCCAACGGCCTGTGGATCGAGGCGGAGCTCGGGGAGGTCGGCGGCAAGAACGGCGCCGCGCCGCTGGATCCGCACGCGCCGGGCGCCCGTACCGATCCGGACGAGGCACGGCGGTTCGTCGCCGACTCGGGGGTGGACGCATTGGCCGTCGCCATCGGCAGCAGCCACGCCATGACAAGCCGGACGGCCTCCCTGGACCACGGGCTGCTGGCCCGCCTGGCCAAGGCGGTGGAGGTCCCGCTCGTCCTGCACGGCTCGTCGGGGCTCCCGGACGCCGAACTAGCGGCGGCCGTCGCGGGCGGCATCCGCAAGGTCAACATCGGTACCGCGCTGAACGTGGCCATGACCGAAGCCATCCGCACCCACCTCACCCCGGCGGACCCCCGCCCGTACCTGACGGCCGCCCGCGCCGCGATGGCGGCGACCGCCGCGGCGATGATCGCCGTCCTCGACTGACCCCGTCCCGTGCGCCACCGCCCTTCCGGATTCTTGTAACAGGTTCTACTCTGCCTCCGCCGACGGACGGACCGCGAGACACCCGGAGGGGCCGTGCACCTCGAATACACGCCTGAGCAGGAGCGGTTGCGCAGCGAGCTGCGCGCCTACTTCGCCGAGCTGGTCCCGCAGGACGTCTACTCCCGCTACGAGGACCCCGCCGCCCAGAAGCGCTTCTACCGCGAGACCATCCGCCGCCTCGGGGCGGACGGCTGGCTCGGGGTCGGCTGGCCCGAGGAGTACGGCGGGCGCGGGATGTCGCCCATGGACCAGTTCATCTTCTTCGACGAGGCCGCGCAGGCCGTCGTACCGCTGCCGCTGATGGCGCTGAACACCGTCGGGCCGACGCTCATGCAGTTCGGCACGGACGAGCAGAAGGCGTACTTCCTGCCCCGCATCCTCTCCGGCGAGATCGACTTCGCCATCGGCTACAGCGAGCCCGACGCCGGCACCGACCTCGCCGCGCTCACGTGCAAGGCGGTGCGCGAGGGCGACGAGGAGACCGGCAGCTACGTGGTCAACGGCCAGA
The DNA here is from genome assembly GCF_055567555.1 of Streptomyces sp. NPDC026522. NCBI lineage: Bacteria > Bacillati > Actinomycetota > Actinomycetes > Kitasatosporales > Streptomycetaceae > Streptomyces > Streptomyces sp. NPDC026522. Next base: position 173,983 of record NZ_JBVHQF010000007.1, on the reverse strand, counting down.
AGATCTGGACCACGAACGGCGACACGGCCGACTGGGTCTGGCTCGCGGTCCGCACCGACCCCAACGCCCCCGCCCACAAGGGCATCAGCATGCTCCTGGTGCCGACCTCCGACCCGGGCTACTCGTGCACCCTGATCAACACCCTCGCCTCGCACGACACCACGGCCAGCTATTACGAGAACGTCCGGGTCCCGGCGAGCCGGCGCGTCGGCCAGGAGAACAAGGGCTGGCGGCTGATCACCAACCAGCTCAACCACGAGCGCGTCACCCTCGCCGCCCACGGAACCATGGCCATCCGGGCCCTGCACGACGTCCAGCGCTGGGCGGCGGAGACCGAACTGGCCGACGGCCGCCGGGTGATCGACCTCTCCTGGGTCCGCGGCCGCCTCGCCCGCACCCACGCCCGGCTGGACGCGATGAAGCTCCTCAACTGGCAGATGGTGGGCGCCGTCCAGTCCGGCACCCTCACCCCCCAGGACGCCTCCGCCGTCAAGGTCTACGGCTCGGAAGCCCGCCGGGACGCCTACGCCTGGCTGATGGAGGTGGTCGGCGCGGCCGGCTCCCTCAAGGACGGTTCGGCGGGCGCCGTCCTGCACGGCGAACTCGAACGCGGCTACCGCAGCGCCGTGATCTTCACCTTCGGTGGCGGCAACAACGAGATCCAGCGCGAGATCATCTCCTGGATCGGCCTCGGCATGCCCCGCGTCCGCCGGTAGCCGCCCTCTTCGGGAAAGAGAGACGCGCAGCGGATGCCGGGGCATCCGCTGCGCTTCGGGTCGGGCCGGTGTCAGCGCCCGGTCAGTCGAGGACGTTCGGGATGGGCTCGGTGTTGCTGCGCTGGAGAGCGGTCCGGGGGGCCGCTACCGGGCCCAGGGCCCGGGCGGAGAGCGGCATGGAGCCGACCTAGCGGTCCTCGTCGTCCAGCAGCACCCCGAACACGGTCTTGCCGTTGCGGGTGACGCAGAAGACCAGGCCCAGCCGGCGAGGGTGGAGGTGCCGCCGGTGCTGTACGTGGTGGTCTTCACCCCAGGACCGCTTGCTCCGCGCCGCAGGTGTCCCTCGACGTTGGATGAGGGGCGGTCAGGTGAGGCGGAGGAGGGGGGTGGGGGTGGTGAGGGTGGCGCGGAGGGTGGGGATGGCCGTCCAGGGGAGGCCGAGGGTGCGGGCGGCGTAGCGGAAGGTGATGTGGTCGGCTCCGTCGGACGCTTCGCGCAGGGTCTTCATGGCCTCGTCCCGGCCGGGGACGGCGGGCGGCCCCGTGGGCGGGTCCGGCCGGGGTGCGCGGTCGCGTTCCGGCTCCAGCCCGTGGATGCCGGTGAGCCGGTGGGAGAGGCCCGCCGCCGCCTCCAGGGTGGCCGGGCGTTCGTCGAGGAGGGCTTGGGCGACCCGGTTGTGACCGATGGCCTCCCGGAGCGGCAGGTGGTACAGCCGCGGGGAGACCTCCGTGAGGCGGACGGTGTGGTGGACGGTGCGGACGGCGCCGCGGGCGCCATGGACGGCGGCCGCCCACAGCGCGGAGGCCTCGGAGGGGTGCCAGGACAGCGCGGCGGCGGCCGCCGCGGCCGCGCCCCGGCCGGGGGTGAGGGGGTGGCGGCAACCGGTGAGGCGTTCGAGGAGGGGCTGTTCGCCGATCTCCCCGTCGAGGCCGGGGCCCGCGACGTAGACGGTGGTGGGGATGCCGGTGAGGTGGCAGGCGGCGAGCGTGAAGGCATCGCCGAACGGGCTGCGCAGGCCGGGTTCGTCGCCGTGGGTGAGGATGTCACCGCCGATGTCGACCACGCGGATCCGCCCGCCCGCGGCGTCGGCGATGGACGCGATCTGCCGTGCCACGGACCGGAGCCCCTGGGCGGGGTCCAGCAGCAAGAGCCGGGCCGGCAGGTCCCGGGCGAGGCCCGGCATGGTGGATCCGGCCGGGCGCCGGGCCCGGGTGGCGGGCGTGAAGGCCGCGGCGCCGCCGACTCCGTGGGCGAGTCCGGTGAAGTCCCCGCTCCCCAGGGGCCGGGACGTGGAGTCGACCTCGGGGCGCTCCCACGCGTAGGTGGCGATCAGCGGCGGGGCCGGGTCGACGGTGACGGAGCGGGCGGCGATGAGCGTGCCGAGGGGGTCTCCGCCGCCGCCCGCCGCGACGTACAGGTCGGTCATGCGGCTCCGCCGCGCAGGTCGATGCCGGTGATGCGGACGGGCGTCGTCCCCATGTTCCGCTGGGCGCGCGCGTTCGCCGCGTGGAGGTTCTCGTAGTACTCGCGGTCGAGGCGTTTGACGGGCTCGGAGTAGAACATCCAGGAGAGGATGTCGCGGTACTTGAAGCCCTTGGGGGTGAGCTGGACGCGGCGGCCGATGCGGTGGAGGAGTCCGTTGGACTCGGCCGCGTCGAGTACGGCTTCGAACTCGGCGGCGTGCTTCTGGTAGCCGAACCGGTCGAGTTCGGTGAGGTCGAGGTCGAAGGAGTCGAGGACGAGGCGCTTGCGGACGAGCTCCTCCCCGGTCAGTTCGATACCGGTGACGGGGACGATCTCGTGGTTCCTGGCCTTCCTGATGTAGTCGGCGACCTCGGCCGTGGACGGCCTGACGCTGCCGGTCATGTAATCGAGGACGCTGGTGTAGGAGCGGGCGCCGACTCCCAGGCCGAGCAGGGGGACGCCGTGGAAGGTGAGTACCTTCTGCGCGTAGCCGCCGCGGCCGGGCTTCTTGTAGCGGACGGAGCCCTCCTGGACGTAGCCGTGGTCCAGGAAGACCTCGCGGGCGTAGTCGTAGCGGTCGTACAGCTCGGGCTGCCACATGTACTGGTAGGCGCCGGTCTTGGAGAACCAGGCGTCCGGCCGCACGGTCAGGAAGTAGGTGCTGACGGTGGTGGGCCGGAGCTCGGCCAGCTCGTTCACGCTGTGCCGCCAGGTCTCGGGGGTCTGCCCGGCGAAGCCCATGATCAGGTCGGTGGACAGGTCCGGCAGGCCGAGTTCGTGTGCGGTGTGGATGGCTCGGCGGATGACGCCCTCGTCCTCGCCGCCGCGGCCTGCTTCGCGGATCTCGCGCGGGACGAGGGACTGGATGCCGACGTTGGCGCGGGTCAGGCCCATGCCGATGAGGGCCTTGAACTCGTCCGGTGCGTCGGCGATGGAGGAAGGAGTGGCTTCGACCGCGACTTCCTCGACCGTGGAGCGCCAGTTGGGGTAGATGTCGCCGATGGTGGTGAAGATCTGCTCGAAGTGGCGTGGCTTGAGCAGGGCGGGGGTGCCGCCGCCGATGTAGACCGTGCGCAGGCGCCGGGCCTGGATGATCTCGGCGTGATCCCGGATCTGCGTACACAGGGCGTCCGCATAGGCGTCGAAGACGTCCTCGTCGGTGCTGATGATGGTGTACAGGTTGCAGAAGCCGCACTTGCGGTCGCAGAAGGGGACGTGCAGGTAGAGGTTGAGTTCGGGGACCTGGTAGTTGGCGCGGTCCATGGCCCACACGTCGGGGATGCTCCACTTCCCCTCCGGGAGGGGGCGGTAGGTGGAGCGCGGCGGGTACGAGTACTGGTAGGGCGGTATGACGCCCTGGTCGATGTGGGCGGCGAGCTGCTGGCGCAGGCTGGTCACGGTGGTCGTCCCCGTTCGGGTCGCGGTGGCGGCGGACCTGGCGTTGTGATCCGACCACGGGAGGCCCGTACGGCTCCATCGGGTGGGCGCACCAAATGCCGGGCCGCTACTGACCGGTTGTCTGGGCTTTGCTCCAAAACAACCTGCTCCAGGGCGAGTTGTTTTCGTCGGTCGGGCCCATAGCGGCTACCCTCACCCCCCGGCTTTGCTGGGCGGATGACATTCGGTGCGGGCCCGCGCGGGCCGGGAGTGCTGGTGATCGAGCCGATGGGGAACGCGGGGCGTTTTCTCGTAGAGGCCGCTGACCGGCTGGGGTTGCGCTTGTACGCGGCCACGCGCAAGGACATCCACGACGGCTACCCGGACCGGCTGCGATCGGCCCTCGCGGGGGTGTGCGCGACGGATCTCGCGGACGCCCCGAGGGCCCTGGAGGAGATGGGAGCCTTCTGCAGGCAGCATGCCATCGCGGGTGTCGCCGCCTGCTTCGAGCTGTTCACCCCGCTCGCCGCGCCGCTCGCCCAGCGGCTGGGCCTGCCCGGCAACGATCCGCAGCTCGCCCGGGCGGCCCGGAACAAGATCCTGATGGGCGAGGCGTTCGCGGCGGCAGGCGTCCCGGCCCCCCGCTGGAAGGTCGTGCACGACGCGGCCGAGGCGCACCGGGTGGCGCGGGCCGGGGAGTTGGGCTGGCCGCTGGTGGTCAAGCCCGCGGAGCAGGGCGGCTCGTGGGGGGTGTCCGTGGTGGACGGCCCGGAGCGGCTCGCCGCAGCGGTCGGCGCCGCCCAGCGGTACACGCACGCCTACCCGCACGGCTTGGAGCTCGACACGCGGGCACTGGTGCAGGAGTACATCCCGGGGGAGGAGTACTCGTGCGAAACGGTGGTCGCGGACGGGGTGGCCTACCCGCTGCCGGTCGTCCGGAAGGACACCACCGAGGGCCGCTACCGGATCGAGACCGGCCACACCTGCCCGTCCGGTCTGGCGCCGCCGCTCGCCCGGAAGGTGCAGCACACCGCGGCGCGGGCAGCGCTCGCCGTCGGCGTGCGCAACGGGATCGCGCACACGGAGGTGAAGATCCCTCCGGGCACCGGGACGCCGTACGTGATCGAGACCGGCGCCCGGCTGCCGGGCGACAACCTGTGCGAGATCGTCCGGGCGGCGACGGGCGTGAACGAGGCCGTGGCCTACCTCCAGGCCGTGCTCGGCCGGGTCCCCGACACGGTCACCTCCGCTGCGGACGCGGCGACGATCCGCTTCCTGCTGCCGGAGCGCGGCGGGGTGCTGCGACAGGTGTCCATCCCCGAAGTGCCCGGTACGCACAGTGAGTTGCACCTGGAGCCCGGGGACACGGTGCCCGAACCGGCGGACTCGGCCTGCCGGATCGGGCACGTGGTGGCCCGCGCGGGCACGGTGGAGCACGCACGCGACCTGGCGGACCAGGTGATCGTCCGGTCCCGAGTGGAAGTGGGTTGAACCAGGTGCGGAAGATCGCGTTCCTGCGGTCGGTGGCCATCCGGCGCGCCGACCCCTACATCCAGCAGGCCGTACGCGCGCTCGCCGCCGACGGGATCGAGGCCGGACTGTTCCACACCGGCGGCACCGCCGACGACGACGACTTCCCCGGACACCGGCAACGGCTCGCCCGCGACGTGACGCCACGGGAGCTCGCCGACGCGGTCGCCGCCTGGGGGGCGGACGCGGCGGTGTCGATCTCACTGCCGTGCGAGAACGCGCTGCGCGACGCCGCGGCCAAGGCCTTCCTGGACGCCGCGGGCATCCCGACGGTCATGACACCGCTCGCGGCCACGATGCTGCTGGTGGACAAGTGGGAGACCAAGCGGCTCTGCGAACGGGCCGGGCTGAACGTGCCGGACGGATTCCGCGCGGACTCCGACCTGTTGGCGGGGCGGGGCCTGCCGACGCCCGGCTACCCGGACGCGCTGCGCGTACGTGCCGGACAGACCGGCTATCCGCTGATGTCGAAGCCCGTGGGGGACTCGACCAGCATGGGCATCCGCACCCTGCGCTCGGCCGCCGATCTGGACGCCTACCTCGCGTCCCCGCCGGAGGTGTCGGCGGTGCTGGAGCAGGTCGTCGAAGGCGACCTGTGCAGCGTGGACATCGTGGGACGGCCCGGCTCCTACCGGGTCCTGCCGCTGTGCTGGACCGGACGCGCCGGGGCGGAACCGGTGTTCACCTTCGCCGACCTGCGCTGGTGCGGGCCCCGCGCGGAAGCGGACGCCGCGTTCGTGGACGTGGCGCGCACACTGGTCACCCTGTGCGGGAACCTGGGGGTCTGCGGATCGGTCAACGTCGACATGGTCTACACCGCCGGCCGGTTCGTGATCCTGGAGGTCAACCCCCGCATCGGCGGAGCCACGACCCTGTCCTGCGCCGCGTCGGGCACGAACACCTTCACCGCCCTCGCCCGGATGGCCCGCGGCCTCCCCGTCGAGGGCGGCACGGCGCGACGGACCGGATGGGCCCTCGAATTCCTCACCAGCGGCCGCGTCCCCCCGGCGGTGGTGGCGCGGCTGCGGGAACGCGTCACGGTGGTCACCGCGCACGAACTGGTCATCGACGGCGCCTCCCACGGTGACATCGTCGTTCTCACGCTCGCCGAAGGCGCGGAGGACAAGACGGTGCGGGCCCTGACGGAGCTGCACGAGGCGACCGGCTTCCCCGCGGCCGGCGTCCTGCGCAAGATCAGTTCCCTGCTGGGCCCGTGAGCACGGCCACCGGTACCCGCCGCCCCCGCGTCGCCGACCGGCTCGGCGTGCCCGGGCTGCGGGGGCACGGCCTCTTCATCACCGGCAACCTGATCGACTCCGTCGGCAACGGCATGCTCCTGCCGCTCGGCCTGCTGTACTTCACCGACGTACGGGGGCTGCCACCGGCGCAGGTCGGCGTGGCGATGACGGCGGGGCAGGCGATCGCCCTGCCGGTGACGTTCCTCGCCGGACGCCTCATGGACCGGGTGGGACCACGACCGGTCGTGGTCTGGGCGAACATCCTCTCCGCAGCCGGGTTCACCCTGTTCCTGTTCGCGGGCCGGCCGTGGCAGGTGGCCGGCGCGTACCTGGTGGTGCAGGCCGGGATCAACATGTACTTCACCGCACAGCGCACCCTGATCACGCACGTCACCGCACCCGGGGAACGCCGCTCGTGGTTCGCCTTCACCGGCTCGTTGCGCAACATCGGCCTCGCCGCGGGGGCCAGCGCCGCGGCGGCGACCCTGGCGGTGTCCGGGAGGGGCTCGCTGCGGTGGCTGATCGCGGTCGACGCCGCCACCTACCTGCTGGCCGCCGCCTGCTTCGCCGCCCTCACCACCCGTCCGCCGTTACCCGAGGACGCGCCGCGAAGTGCGCTACCGAGTGCGCCGGCGGGTGCGCCGGCGGCCTGGACCGCCAACACCCGCCGCTACCTGCTGCTCGTGGCGGTCAACATCCCCTACGTCCTCGCCCAGGCCATCCTCGCCGTGCTGGTCGCCCTCTACACCACCCACGCCCTGGAGCTGCCCCCGTCGGCGGCGAGCCTGCTGTTCGTCGTCAACACCGTCATCGTCTCGGGCTTCTCCACCGTCGTCACCGCGCACCTGGCGCCGCAACCGCCCCGCCGGGCCGTGGCGGCCGGATACCTGATCATGGCCGCGGGGATGGCGGCGTTCGCACTGCCCGTACTGCCCGCCCTCGCCTTCACCGCCCGGGTGGCGCTGCTCGGCGCGATCGCGCTGTTCAGCCTGGCGGAGATGCTGCTCGGCCCGGCGCTCGGCGAACTGTCCGTGAGCCTGACCCCCGAGGCGGCCGGGGGGTTCACGCAAGGCCTGTACCAGTTCTCCTGGGCCCTCGGCATGGTCGCCGCTCCCGCCCTCTTCACCCTGCTGCTGGACGCCGGTCCCCTCCTGCCGTGGGGCGTCGAAGCCGCCGCCTGCCTGGTCGCCATGGTCGCCGCTCCCGCCCTGAAGGCCACCAACCGCCGCCGCCGAAGGAAACCCCATTGATCACGAGCGTCGTCGAATCGATCCACGCCCTCCTCGCCGCCGAATGGGAGCAGCTCGCCCGCCCGGCCGGCCTCTACCTCGCCCACCAGTGGCTCGCCGGCGAGGAAGCAGACCCCACCGCCACCTGCGCGTACGCGCTCGTACGGGACAGCGGAGGCCGGCTGCTGGCCGCCGCGCCCCTCTACCTGGTGCGGGACGAACCGAACGACTCCTACCAGCCCGCCGCCGTGCTGCCCGCCCCACTGCGGCCCCGGGTGATCGCCGGGGCGCGGCGCGGCTACCACAACACCCCGCTCACCGCCCCCGGTCTCGACGCCGTACGGCGGGACGCCTGCCTCGTCCTGCTGCGGGACGCCGCACGCGACTTCGCCGCCCTGCACCACACCACTCACTGGTGGCCCTACCTCACCTCCGAGGCCGCCACCCGGCTCGCCCCCCTCTACCCCCGACGTCCCCTCCACCTCCAGGACGACGCTCTCATTCCGCTGCCCGGCGCGGGCATCGACGACTACATCGCCTCCCTGCCCTCACGACGCCGGGTCGGCGTACGTCGTGAACGCCGCGCCTTCGCCGCGACCGGGCTCGACGTCCGCCACCAGGTGCTCGCTGACTGCTTCGAGGACGCCGGGGTCCTGCTCGCCGGACACCAGCTGGATCACGGGCACGACCGGGACGGTGTCGACGCGATGACCACGCTGCTGAAGCGGCAGGCGGCGGCGATGGGCAGCGAAGCGCGGGTGGTGGCCGCCTACGACGGGCAGCGGATGACCGGGTTCTGCCTGTACTACCACTACGGGGCCACGACGTGGATCCGCGCGGTCGCCGTCGACCGGCGGCATCCGGCGCCCCACCTGTACTTCAACCTGATGTACTACCTGCCCGTCGCAGACGCCTACGCCCACGGCTCGACCGGCCTGCACGCCGGTATGACGACGATCGAGGCGAAGCGGCGGCGCGGCGCCGTGGTGTCCGGCCTGTACGCGCTGGTCGACCAGGAGCCGGGGGGGACAGGTCAGCCGGGCAGCGGGTGACCTGTGCGGCAGGCCGGCCACCGCCCCCGCCCGGCTGCGTGGCGATCACTGCGCGGGGACGGGAGAATGGACCTGCCGGAGGCCACGTCCGTCGGGGGACCCCACATCCGAGGCCACCACGTCAAGGGGACCGGCCATGAAGGACGCGAGGCGGTCCGCTCGTACGGGCGCGCGACCCGGTCCACGGACGGGTGCCGCGCGGGCTGCGAGGCGGTCCGGGGAGGCGGTCGCATGACGCGCCCGTACCCGCCGATCGCCGAACACGGCCTGATCGGCGACCTGGAGACCTGTGCCCTCGTGTCGTCCGAGGGAGTGCTCGACTGGTTCTGCTCCCCCCGTTTCGACTCACCCAGCCTCTTCGCCGGGCTCCTCGACCACGACCGCGGCGGGTACTTCGCCATCACCGCGCAGCCGCCGCAGGACGCCGGCCCGCCGGCCGGCGGGGACGGCGTCGTCACCCGCCAGCTCTACCTCGCCGACACCGCCGTCCTGATCACCCGCTTCCTCACCCCCGAAGGGGTCGGCGAGGTGGTCGACTTCATGCCCGTCCGCGAGGAGCGGACCCCCACCGACCGGCACCAGGTGGTGCGGGTCATGCGCGTGGTACGCGGATCGATGCGCTTCGCCCTGGCCTGCCGGCCGCGCTTCGACTACGGTCGCGCGCACCACGCCCTGACCCTGGACGGCCGGGCCGCACGTTTCGACGCACCCGGCTGCACCGCCCACCTCCAGGCCGTCGGCCCGGTGGTGCTCCGGGCCGACGGGGGCGACGTACGCGCGACGGTGGCGCTGGCGGCGGGCGAACGCGCGGCCGCCGTCCTGACGGTGTGCGACGCCGGAGGCCCGGCCCCTCCGCCGCCGGACGCGCTGGACATGACACGGGAGTTCACCGACCTCAACCGCTTCTGGCACCGGTGGACCGGACGCTGCCGCTACCGCGGCCGCTGGCAGCAGATCGTCAACCGCTCCGCGATCACCCTCAAGCTCCTGACGTACGCGCCCACGGGCGCTCCCATCGCCGCGGCGACGATGGGCCTGCCGGAGCAGGAGGGCGGGGAGCGCAACTGGGACTACCGCTACACCTGGGTCCGGGACGCCTCCCTCGCCGTCCGGGTCATGCGCGACCTCGGGTTCACCGAGGAAGCGAACGCCTTCCGCGGCTGGCTCGCCGACCGGTTCCGGGACGGCGGAGCACCCGGCGGCGAGCCACTGCAGATCATGTATCGCGTCGACGGCGACCCGCACCTGCCGGAGGAGGTCCTCGGCCACCTGACGGGCTGGCGGGGCTCCGCCCCCGTACGCGCCGGCAACGACGCCGTCGGCCAACTGCAGCTCGACATCTACGGCGAGGCGGTCTACGCCCTCGCCCAGAGCGGCCGGACCCCCGATGTGGTCGGCTACGACGACTGGCGGAGCTCGGCCGCCCTGCTGGACTGGCTCTGCGACCACTGGGACCGCCCCGACGACGGCATCTGGGAGACCCGCGGCGGCAGCAAGGACTTCACCTACAGCCGCCTCATGTGCTGGGTCGCCCTGGACCGCGGCGTCCGCCAGGCCGTGGCCACCGGCCGCCCGGCGGACGTGAAGCGCTGGACCGCCGTCCGGGACGCCATCCACGGCCAGATCATGACCCGGGGCTGGAGCGAGGAACGCCAGGCGTTCGTCCAGCACTACGGCAGCGCCGTCCTGGACGCCTCGCTGCTGATGATGCCGCTGGTCGGCTTCATCCCGCCGCAGGATCCGCGCTGGCTGTCCACCCTGGACGCCATGGACCGCGAACTCGTCTCGGACAGCCTCGTCCACCGCTACGACCCCGACGCCTCACCGGACGGTCTCAGGGGCTCCGAGGGCACGTTCTCGCTCTGCTCCTTCCTCTACGTGTACGCCCTCGCCCGCGCCGGACGGGTCGAACAGGCCCGGTACGCCTTCGACAAGATGCTCACCTACGCCAACCACGTCGGCCTGTTCGCCGAGGAGATCGGCCCCACCGGCGAGCAACTGGGCAACTTCCCGCAGGCGTTCACCCACCTCGCGCTGGTCACCGCGGCCCTCGCGCTCGACGCCGAACTGGACGGGGAGCCATGACGGAACCGAGGGAACCGACGGAACCGGAGGAGCCGATGGAACCGATGGAACCGGAGGGACCGGAGGGACCGAAGGGACCCGGAGAGCCGCGGGCAGCGGTGCCCCGGCCGGACGGGGCCGCCGGGGGCGCCCAGCCGCGGGAGGCGGACCTGCTGCGCGCCATCCTGCGCTCTCCCGGCTACCTCAAAGCCCTCGCCTTCTCCGCCTTCGTCGGCATCCCGGTGTCCCTGGTCGCGTTCTGGTTCCTCGCCGGGCTCCACGCACTGGAACACGCCGTGTGGGTGTCGCTCCCGCACGCCTTGGGCGAGGGCGGCCCCCCGTGGTGGTGGCCCCTGCCCCTGCTGCCGGTCGCCGGGGTCCTCGTCGGCCTGGTCGTCACCCGCCTCCCCGGGGCCGGCGGCCACGTCCCCGCAGCCGGGCTGGCCACCGGCGGCACCAGACCGGCCGCCCTGCCGGGCGTACTGCTCGCGGCGGCGGTGGGCCTGCCGCTCGGCGCCGTGCTGGGGCCGGAAGCACCCCTGATCGCGCTGGGCGGCGGCCTCGCCCTGCTCCTGCGGGACCTCACCAGGGCCCCGACGAGTGCACTGACCACCGCGTTGCTGGGCTCGGCCGGAGCGGCGGCCGCCATCGCGGCGATCTTCGGCAACCCGCTGGTCGCCGCCGTCCTGCTGATCGAGGTGGCGGGCGTGGGCGGACCGCGGCTGTTCGCGGTCATGCTCCCCGCGCTGCTCTCCAGCGGCATCGGCTCCCTGGTCTTCACCGGCTTCGGGCGCTGGACCGGTCTGGGCACGGGCAAACTCGGCCTCGAGGTGTCCGGGGCGGACCCGCGCCTGGACGCGGCGGACGTGCTCTGGGCGGTGGTCATCGCCCTCGGCTGCGCCCTCCTGATGCGGCCGGTGCAGTCCGTGGCGCGCCGGGTCGCGGTGTTCGTCACGCACGGTACCGTGCCGCGTACGGCGCTCTGCGCACTCGGCGCCGGCGCCTGCGCCGCCCTCTACGCCCTGACCACCGGCCGCTCCTCGGCGGAGGCCGCCCTGTCGGGTCAGTCGACGCTGGCGCAACTGGCCGCCGATCCGCATGCCTGGGGGATCGGCGCGCTGGTCGCGGTCCTGCTGTGCAAGGGCGCCGCCTACGCCCTGTGCCTGGGCAGCCTGCGCGGCGGCCCCATCTTCCCGGCGCTGTTCCTGGGGGCCGCGGCCGGCGTTCTGGCCTCCCCGCTGCCCGGCTTGGGCGTGGTACCCGCGATCGCGGCGGGCATGGCCGCCACCACCGTCGCCGTCCTGCGGCTGCCGGTCAGCAGCGTGGTGCTCGTGGTCCTGCTGCTGGGCAGTTCCGCCGTGATGCCCGTGGCGATCATCGCCGCCGTCATCGCCTTCGTCGTCACCGAACTGCTGCCGGAGCTCCCGCCCCTGGCGCCGCCCGCGCCCCGGCCCGGCGCGACAGCCGGCGCCCGGGCGGCCCGGGCGCCCTGACGGCGGGCGCCCGGCTGCGGCCGCCGGCCGCCGCGGGAGTTCCCGCTCGATCCGCTCCTGCCCCCGGTCCGTACGCCGCTACGCTGGACGACGCGCAGTCGGCCACGCCCGCACGGCAGCAGGAGGTACCGGGATGGGACCAACGGCGGGACCTACGGCGGGACAGCAGGGGCAGGGGCCCGATCCCGGGCTGTACGGGCCCGGGTCCGTGACGTGGCAGTGCCACGGGGACCCGGTGATGTGGATCGCCGGGGTCCGTGCGCTCTACCTCCAGGCCCTGCACCCCCGGGCCGTCCGCGGCGTCATGGAGAACAGCGCCGCGTTCGGGGACAAGGGGGGCCGCGCGGACGCCTGGGGGCGGCTGCTGCGCACCGCGGACTTCGTCGGCACCCTCACCTACGGCACCACCGCTGCCGCCGAACAGGCCGGCGCCCGCGTCCGGGCCGTCCACCGCAAGCTGTCCGCGACCGACCCCGCCACCGGCCGCCGGTTCCCCGTCGACGACCCCGCCCTGCTGCTCTGGGTGCACTGCGCGCAGATCGACAGCTTCCTGCACGTCCTGCACCGTTCCGGCGTCCCCCTCACCCCCGCCCAGGCCGACCGCTACGTCGACGAGAACCGGGTCAACGCCCGCCTCGTCGGCCTCGACCCCAGTGGCGTGCCCGCCGACACGGCCGCCCTCGCCGGCTACTTCGAGACGGTCCGCCCCGACCTCGCCGCCGGGGCCGACGCGCTCGCCGTGGACGACTTCCTGCGCGCCCCGCCCGTCCCCACTCTCCTGGTCCCTGGCCGAAACCTGCTGTGGCGGCCGCTCGCCGCCCTCGCGTACGGTTCCCTCCCGGACTACGCGCACCGGCTGTACGGCAGACCCGCTCCCGACCCGCGGGACGTCACCCGCCGCCTGCGCCTCACAGGACGCCTGTTGCGCACCATCCCCGCAGGTCTGCGCTGGCAGCTGCCGCCAGGTCACATCTTGAAAGCGATGCGCCGCATGGGCCCCGGGAGTCGCCCCTCGGCGTACACACTGCGTACATCAGCGGCCATACTGGACCGTCCGGGGAGGGCGTAGCACAACACACGGGGGCGGCTTCAAGACATGGCGGAGTCCAGACTGATCCAGGGCCGGTACCGGTCGCTCGATCTGATCGGGCGCGGCGGCATGGGCGAGGTATGGCGGGCCCGGGACGAATCGCTGGGCCGCCAGGTCGCCGTGAAGTGCCTCAAGCCCCTCGGGCCCGAGCAGGACAACCACTTCACCCAGGTGCTGCGCGAACGCTTCCGCCGCGAGGCGCGCGTGGCCGCCGCGCTCCAGCACCGCGGCGTCACCGTGGTCCACGACTTCGGCGACGACAGCGCGGCCGGCGGTCCCCTCTACCTCGTCATGGAACTCCTGGACGGCCGCAACCTCAGCCAGCTCCTGGAGGACAACGAGTCACGTCCGCTCCCCGTGGACGTCGTCGTCGACATCGCCGAGCAGATGGCCGCCGCCCTCGGGTACACCCACGACCAGGGCGTCGTCCACCGCGACCTGAAGCCCGCGAACATCATGCGGCTCACCGACGGCACCGTGAAGATCTGCGACTTCGGCATCGCCCGCCTCGCCCACGACATCGGCTTCACCGCCAAGCTCACCGGCGGCGGCATGGCCATGGGCACCCCGCACTACATGTCGCCCGAGCAGATCGCGGGCGGCGAGGTCGACCACCGCAGCGACCTCTACTCCCTCGGCTGCGTCCTGTACGAGATCGCCACCGGCGCCCCGCCCTTCGACCTCGGCGACTCCTGGTCCGTCCTGGTCGGCCACCGCGACAACGCGCCCGTACCGCCCCGCGAGCACCGCCCCGAGCTGCCCGAGTACTTCGACCGGCTGGTCCTCGAACTGCTCGCCAAGCGGCCCGAGGACCGCCCCGGCGACGCCCGCCACCTGCACCGGCGGCTCGTGGAGCACCGGCTCGGCCCCGGCGCGCCGCCCGGCGCCCCGCCGCCGCTGCCCGAGTGGGCCCGGGAGATGACCGCCGGGCGCAAGGCCGGCACCGACGCCCGCCCCGCGAGCGGGGAATGGGCCGTGCTCACCGGTTCCTGGACCGCCGCCCGGCCCGGCGTCACCCGGCCGATCGAGCGGCCCGACGCCGCCGCCGACCCCCGGCTCACCCTCGCCGTCGGGCTGACCCGCGCCGCGGCTCCCCCCGGTCCGGAGCACCCCGACGCCCTCGGCGCCGCGTACTCCCGCGCGTACGCCCTCAGCCGCGCCGGTCGGCCCGAGGAGGCGCTGGCCGGGTACGCGGCCGTGGCCCGGGGGCGGGCCGGGGTGCTGGGGCCCGACCACGGCGACACCCTCGCGGCCCGTCAGGAGGAGGCGTACGAACTGGGGCGTCTCGGGCGCCACCGCGAGGCCTGCGAGATCTACGCCGAAGTGGCCGCCGCCCGTTCCCGCACCCTGGGCCCGCGCCACCCCGACACCCTGCGCTGCCGCCACAACCTCGCCTGCACGCTCGGCGCCATCGGCCGCCACGAGGACGCCCACCGCACCGCCGCCGAGGTCGCGGCGGACCGCGCCGCCGTGCTCGGCGCCGAACACCCCGACACGCTCCTGACCCGGTACGAGGTCGCGTACGCGCTCGGCCGCCTCGGCCGCTGGGACGAGGCGCTGGCCGGCTTCCGGCAGGTCGCCGCCGTCCGCGAACGGGTCCTCGGCCGCGACCACCCCGACGCCCTCGCCGCCCGCTACGAAACCGGCGTCGCGCTGGGCCGCACCGGGCGCGCCGCCGAAGCCCTCGACCTGTTCCGCGCCCTGGTGCGCGACCGCACCCGAGCCTACGGCGCCGCCGACCCGGAGACCCTGCGCGCCCGGCACGTCCTCGGCGTGAACCTGGGCCGGCTGGACCGCTGGGAGGAGGCGGTGGCCGAGGCCCGCGCGGTCGAGCGGGCGCGGGCCGAGGTACTGGGCTCCGAGCACCCGGACACGCTGGTCAGCCGCCGCGAACTCGCCGTCGGCCTGGGCCGCCTCGGACGCTGGCACGAGGCGCTGCCGCTCTACCGGGAACTCTCCGGCATCCGCGAACGGTCCCTCGGCGAAGGGCATCCCGGCACGGTGCTGGCCCACGCCGACGAGGCGCACTGTCTGGAGCGGCTCGGCCAGGTGTGCTACCAAGAGCCATGACGACGACCTCGGCGCCCTTCCGGCAGGCGGCCTACGACGTGGTGATCGTGGGCGGCGGGCACAACGGTCTGGTGGCCGCCGCGTACCTGGCCCGCGCGGGCAGGTCCGTACTGGTCCTCGAACGGCTCGGCCACACCGGCGGCGCGGCCGTCTCCACCCGCCCCTTCGCGGGCGTGGACGCCAGGCTCTCGCGCTACTCCTACCTCGTCTCCCTGCTCCCCGCGAAGATCGTGCGCGATCTCGGCCTGGACTTCGCGGTACGCGGGCGCACGGTCTCCTCGTACACACCCGTCGAGCGCGCCGGCCGCCCGGGCGGACTGCTCATCGGCGGCGCCGAGGCCCGTACGAGGGAGTCCTTCGCCCGCCTCACCGGCTCCGACCGGGAGTACGAGAACTGGCGCGCCTTCTACGCGACGACGGGCCGGCTCGCCCGGAGGGTGTTCCCCACCCTCACCGAGCCGCTCCCCACCCGCGGGGAACTACGGGCCCGGATCGATGACGAGGCCGCCTGGCGGATGCTGTTCGAGGAGCCGCTGGGCCGGGCCGTGGAGCGGTACTTCTCCGACGACCTGGTGCGCGGCGTGGTGCTGACGGACGGCCTGATCGGCACCTTCGCCGGTGCCCACGACGCCTCCCTCGCGCAGAACCGCTGCTTCCTCTACCACGTCATCGGCGGCGGCACGGGCGACTGGAACGTCCCCGTGGGCGGTATGGGCGCGCTGACCGACGCCCTCGCGCGGGCCGCGCGGGCGGCGGGAGCCGAGATCCTCACCGGCCACGAGGCACTGCGCATCGACACGGACGGCAGCGCGCCCGCGGAGGTGACTTTCCGGACGGCCACCGGGGAGGGCGCCGTCGCGGGCCGCACGGTGCTGGTGAACGCCTCCCCGCGGGCCCTGGCGGAACTGCTCGGCGAAGCCCCGGCACCCCGGCCGGAGGGGGCCCAGCTCAAGGTGAACATGCTGCTGCGGCGGCTGCCCCGGCTCCGGGACACTTCCGTGGACCCGCGCGAGGCGTTCGGCGGCACCTTCCACATCGCCGAGGGGTACGAGCAGCTGGCGCGGGCCCACGCCGAGGCCGCGACCGGTGAACTGCCCTCCGTACCGCCCTCGGAGATCTACTGCCACTCGCTGACGGACCCTTCGATCCTCGGACCCGAGCTCGTGGCGCGGGGCTACCAGACCCTGACCCTGTTCGGCCTGCACACCCCCGCCCGGCTGTTCGAGAAGGACAACCAGGGAGCGCGGGAGGTGCTGCTGGCGGGCACCCTCGCCCAGCTCGACGCGCACCTGGCCGAGCCCCTCACCGAATGCCTGGCCCTCGACGCGGACGGCCGGCCCTGCATCGAGGCCAAGACCCCGCTCGACCTGGACCGTGAACTGCGGCTGCCCGGCGGGCACATCTTCCACCGCGACCTGTCCTGGCCGTACGAGGACGGTCAGGACACGGGCCGGTGGGGCGTCGGAACCCGGCACCCGAACGTACTGCTGTGCGGGGCGGGCGCGGTGCGCGGCGGCGGTGTGAGCGGGGTCCCCGGCCACAACGCCGCCATGGCGGTCCTCGGACGCTGAGCCGTTACCCGACCTGGCCGGTCGGCTCGATGACCACGATCGGGATCTCGCGGTCCGTCTTGGTCTGGTACTCGTCGTAGTCGGGCCAGTGCCCCACCATCACGGGCCAGTACTTGGCGCGTTCCTCGGGGTTCGCCGTCCGGGCGGTGCCCTGGAGGACCTTCGGGCCGACCTGGACGCGGACTTCGGGGTGCTCGGACAAGTTCTTGTACCAGAGCGGGTGGTCGCTGGCGCCGCCCTTGGACGCCACGATGAGGTAGCGGCCGTCGGCCTCGCCGTAGATCAGCGGCGTGCGCACCGGCTTGCCGGACTTGCGGCCGAGGGTGGTCAGCAGCAGGGTCTGGGTGTTGTTCCAGAACTGGCCCTCGCGGCCGTTCGTCTCGACGTACTTCCGCAGGTGGTCGAGTTGCCAGGTGCCGGGTTTGGGGTCGGTCGGGTGGTCCCAGTCGACGGTGGTCATCGGGGGTGCCTGCCTTCGCGTCGAACGATCAACGAACCTCAATCAACCACACAACGCCCCGCGGCACGGCGTTCATTCCGGCCGGACGTGCCCCGTACGGGTGAACCCCCGCCCCGACCGGCCCCCGCCCGCACACCTCGCAGGTGGCCGGTGCTCCCGTCCGTGCAGCGCTGGACGCCTTCGCACCGGGACCGGGTGGAGCCGCTGCTGCCGGGTCTGTGGGAGCCCTTCGCCCGGCACGCGGCGGTCCCGGACGGCTGGATCCGCACCTTCCAGAGTTCGAGGGCCTGCTGCGGGACTGGGGGGCGAGCTCGTCGAAGGGGCCCGCCGTAGGGGCTGGGGCCTGATCGGCTTCCCGCTCTGAGCGGGGCTCAGTCGGCCGAGCGGGTCCAGCCCGTGGCCTCCAGGCGGGCGAAGTCGGCCGGGCGGTCCTCGGCGAAGAGGAGCCGGGCCGGTTCGGCGACGCGGATGACGTCGACGTAGACGCCGCGGCCCACGTAACGGCCCGTGGCGGTGTGGCGGAAGCGCAGGCGGACCTCCCGGTCCGCCCAGGAGGTGAGCGGCGCTTCGAGGCGGTGCCAGATGCGGCCCGACCAGCCGTCGGCGCGGCCCTGGGGCCACGGTTCGGGCGCGCCGCCGGTGGAGCGCACGGTGCTGAAGGGCAGCGGCTCCCAGGCCTGCCCGTCGGCCGAGGCCTCCAGGTGGAAGGCCCCCTCGCCCGGCACGGTGTCCCACCACAGCGCGCAGCGCAGCCGGGCGGCCGTGGTGGCGGGGGTCAGCGGGGGGAGGGTGAGGGTGCCCGAGCCGCCCGGGGTGATGCCGGAGAACCAGGCGGGGCCGCCGTGCCGGGTGCGGACGGGGACGGCCCGCGCGAAGCGGTTGCCCGTGGCGACCCGGGGCGCGCTGCCGGCCCGCCAGGTCCGCACGGGATGGACCGAGTTGCCGAGCAGGATCAGGAAGGAGTCGGTGGAGGGGTCCAGGACCAGCGAGGTGCCGGTGAAGCCGGTGTGGCCCGCGGAGTGCGGGGTGGCCATGGCGCCCATGTACCAGTGCTGGTAGAGCTCGAAGCCCAGGCCGTGGTCGTCGCCGGGGAAGGCGGTGTTGAAGTCGGTGAAGAGCAGCTCGACGGAGGCGGGGCGCAGGATGCGCTTCCCGGCGTAGACCCCGCCGTCGAGCAGGGCGCGGGCGAGGACGGCCAGGTCCCAGGCGGTGCCGAAGACGCCCGCGTGCCCCGCGACGCCGCCGAGGGCGTACGCGTTCTCGTCGTGGACCTCGCCCCACACCAGGCCGCGGTCCAGGCCGGACCAGGGCGGACGCTGAACCTCGGTGGCGGCGATGCTCCGGCGCCAGGAGAGCGGTGGGCGGTAACGAGTGCGGTGCATCCCGAGCGGAGCGGTGATCTCGTCGCGGAGCAGGGTGTCCAGAGTGCGGTCGGTGATCCGTTCCAGGAGCAGTTGGAGCGCGATGAGGTTCAGGTCGGAGTACCGGTACACGGTCCCGGGTGTGTCCTGTGGTCGCACCGACCACAGCAGCCTCAGCTGTCCCTCGCGGGTGGACTCCTGGTAGAAGGGCGCCCAGGAACGCAGCCCCGAGGTGTGCGTGAGCAGCTGACGGACCGTGACCAGTTCCTTGCCGCCGCCGGTGAACTCCGGCAGGTACCGGTCCACCGGAGCCTCCAGCTCCAGCCGCCCCCGCTCCATCTGCTGCACGGCCAGCAGCGAGGTGAACAGCTTCGTGAGCGAGGCCAGGTCGAAGACGGTGTCCTCGGCCATCGCGATCCGTTCGGCCGCGGGGAACTCCCGGACCCGGTCGGCGCGGCCGTCGTAGTCCGCGTAGCGGACCGCGTCGCCCATGGCCCGGTGCAGCGCGACGGTGCGGCCGCGGCCGGCGAGGACGACGGCCCCGGCGTAGTACGGGTGTTCGGGGGAGGGGCCGAGGAAGCGCCGGGCCTCCTCCGCCACCCCTTCGAGGTGCTTCTCCAGCAGCCCGGCCTGACGGGCGGAGCCGTAGCGCAGTTTCAGCCCCTGGAGGGCCCGCCGCTCGGCCGGGTTGCCGCGGGCGCCCGCCGAGCCGGGGAGGGCGGCCTGGAGGACGAGTACGCCGCCGAGCGCGAGCAGCCGCGCGCCGAGCCGCCTCCGGCTCACCCCCCCGCCCACCCCCGCACCCACCGGCCGGGAGTCCAGGTCGGCTGCTCCGCGGCCGGCGCCTGCCGGTCCGGCGTGCGTGCCGACCCGTCCACGGCCGACGTCCGCCGGTCCGTTGTCCGTGCCTGTCCGTCCGGGGTGTGTGCTGGCTGGCCTGGAGTCTGCTCCTGCCGGTCCAGTCCCCGCACCTGCCGGTCCGTCGTCCAGGTCGGCCGGCCCGGCGTGTACGCCGAGTGGCCCGGATCCTGCGCCTGCCGGTTCGCGGCCCGCGTCCGTCGGCCCGGATCCTGGGGCGGCCGGTCCGTTGTCCGTGCCGGCCGGCCCGGTGTGTGCGGCGGCTGGCCCTGAGCCCGCGCCTGCCGCTTCGCGGCCCGCGTCCGTCGGCCCGCAGCCAGCGCGTGCGGGTACGTTGTCCGTGCCGGCCGGCCCGGCGTGTGCGGCGGCTGGGCCGGAGCCCGCGTCTGCCGGTTCGCGGCCCGTGTCCGTCGGCCCGCAGCCAGCGCGTGCCGGTCCGTTGTCCGGGCCGGCTGGCCCGGTGTGTGCGGCGGCTGGGCCGGAGCCCGCGTCTGCCGGTTCGCGGCCCGTGTCCGTCGGCCCGGAGCCTGGGGCGGCCGGTCCGGCGTGCGTGCCGGCCGGTTCGCGGCCGATGTCTGCCGGTCCGTTGTCCGTGCCGGCCGGTCCGGCGTGCCTGGCGGCCAGCGTGGATTCCGCACAAGCCGGTTCGAGGCCGGCGCCTGCCGGGCCGGTGTCCGCGCTCGCCGGGGCGGAGGCCGCCCGGCCGTCGCCGCCGACCGCCCCCGTGGACTCGTCCATGACCGGTCCTCCCGTCCGCCGTCACGCCCTCCCGCAGTATCTGCCCGCGCGGCCCGCGCCTCCCGCACCGACCGGCCCGTAAAGAATCTGACGCTGCATCAGGAAACCTCTTCCCTCGACCGGCGGGCTGCGGCATCCTCACGCCCATGGAGACGGAGCTGAGCAAGAAACTGGGAGTCGAGCACGCCATCTTCGGCTTCACGCCCTTCCCGGCGGTCGCCGCCGCCATCACCCGCGCGGGCGGCTTCGGCGTGCTCGGCGCCGTCCGCTACACCGCGCCCGACGACCTCAAACGCGACCTCGACTGGATGCAGGAACACACCGACGGCAAGCCCTACGGCCTCGACGTCGTCATGCCCGCCAAAAAGGCCGTCGACGGCATCAGCGAAGCCGAGATCGAGGCGATGATCCCCGCCGGCCACCGCGCCTTCGTCCGCGACACCCTCGCCAAGCACCACGTGCCCGAGCTGGGCGAGGGCGAGGCATCCGGCTGGCGGATCACCGGCTGGATGGAACAGGTCGCCCGCGACCAGCTCGACGTCGCCTTCGACTACCCCATCAAACTCCTCGCGAACGCGCTCGGTTCCCCGCCCGCCGACGTCATCCGCCGCGCCCACGCGCACGGCGTCCTCGTCGCCGCCCTCGCCGGCAGCGCCAAACACGCCCGCCGCCACACCGAGGCCGGCATCGACGTCGTCGTCGCCCAGGGCTACGAGGCCGGCGGCCACACCGGTGACATCGCCACGATGGTGCTGGTCCCCGAGATCGCCGAAGCCGTCGCCCCCCTCCCCGTCCTCGCCGCCGGCGGCATCGGCAGCGGCGAACAGATAGCTGCCGGCCTCGCCCTCGGCGCCCAGGGCGTCTGGCTCGGCTCCCTCTGGCTCACCACCACCGAAGCCGACCTCCACTCCCGCGCCCTCACCGCCAAACTCCTCGCCGCCGGATCCGGCGACACCGTCCGCTCGCGCGCCCTCACCGGCAAGCCCGCCCGCCAGCTGCGCACCGAGTGGACCGACGCCTGGGACGACCCGGCCGGCCCCGGCGCGCTGCCCATGCCGCTCCAGGGCCTGCTGGTCGCCGAGGCCGTGTCACGGATCCAGAAGTACGAGGTGCAGCCGCTGCTCGGCACCCCGGTCGGGCAGATCGTCGGCCGGATGAACAGCGAACGCAGCGTCCAGGCCGTCTTCGACGAGCTGACCAGTGGCTTCGAGAAGGCCATCGACCGCATCAACCGGATAGCCGGCCGCCGGACCCGAGAGGCGTGAACCGCATGACCGACACCAACGGCTTCTGGGCCCAGGCCACCGCCGAGCCCGACCGCACCGTACTGACCACCCCCGACGGCGAACATTGGAGCGCCGGCCGGCTGCACGCCGACGTCAACCGGCTCGTCCACGGGCTGCGCGCCGCCGGGATGGAGAAGGGCGACGCCTTCGCCATCGTCCTGCCCAACGGCGTCGAGTTCCTCACCGCCTACCTCGCCGCCTCCCAGGCCGGTTTCTACCTGGTTCCGGTCAACCACCACCTCGTCGGCCCCGAGATCGCCTGGATCGTCGCCGACTCCGGCGCCCAGGTGCTCATCGCGCACGAGCGCTTCGCCGAGGCCGCCACGGCGGCGGCCGACGAAGCCGGCCTGACCGCTAGCCACCGCTACGCCGTCGGAACGGTGGCCGGTTTCCGCCCGTACGAGGACCTCCTCGCGGGACACCCCGGCACACCCCCCGCCGACCGCACCCTCGGCTGGGTGATGAACTACACCTCCGGCACCACCGGCCGGCCGCGCGGCATCCGCCGCCCGCTGCCCGGCAAGCTCCCCGAGGAGACGTACCTGGGCGGGTTCCTCGGCATCTTCGGCATCCGGCCCTTCGACGACAACGTCCACCTCGTCTGCTCGCCGCTCTACCACACCGCCGTCCTGCAGTTCGCGGGTGCCTCGCTGCACATCGGGCACCCGCTGGTCCTCATGGACAAGTGGACGCCCGCCGAGATGCTGCGCCTGATCGACCGGCACGCCTGCACCCACACCCACATGGTGCCGACCCAGTTCCACCGCCTCCTCGCGCTCCCGCAGGAGACGAAGGACGCCTACGACGTCAGCTCCATGCGGCACGCCATCCACGGCGCCGCCCCCTGCCCGGACCACGTCAAGCGGGCGATGATCGACTGGTGGGGCGGCTGCGTCGAGGAGTACTACGCCGCCAGCGAGGGCGGGGGTGCCTTCGCCACCGCCGAGGACTGGCTGAAGAAGCCGGGAACCGTCGGCAAGGCCTGGCCCATCAGCGAACTGGCCATCTTCGACGACGACGGCAACCGGCTGCCGCCCGGCGAACTCGGCACCGTGTACATCAAGATGAACACCGGCGGTTTCAGCTACCACAAGGACGAGGGCAAGACCCGCAAGAACCGCATCGGCGACTTCTTCACGGTCGGCGACCTCGGTCTGCTGGACGAGGAGGGCTACCTCTTCCTCCGGGACCGCAAGATCGACATGATCATCTCCGGCGGGGTCAACATCTATCCGGCCGAGATCGAGTCCGCGCTCCTCACCCATCCGGCGGTCGCGGACGCCGCCGCCTTCGGCATTCCTCACAACGACTGGGGCGAGGAGGTCAAGGCCGTCATCGAGCCCGCCGAGGGCTTCGAAGCGGGCGACGCGCTCGCCGCCGAGATCCTGCACCACTGCGAGCGGCAGCTGGCGGCCTACAAGCGCCCCAAGACGGTCGACTTCATCGAGACGATGCCCCGCGACCCCAACGGCAAGCTCTACAAGCGACGGCTGCGCGATCCGTACTGGGAAGGGCGCGAGCGCGCCATGTGACGCCCCGGGGTGACGGTTCTGGCAAGTTGGCCGACATGAGTACGGCACCGCACAGAACGCCCCTGACCGACTGGACCGTCCTGGTCCCCGTGGTGGCCCTCGCCGCGCTCGTCCTGAGCTGGGGACGCGACCTGCCCGCCTTCGCGGTCGCCCTGGTCGCCCTCTGCCTGGCGGGCGCGGTCCTGGCGGCCGTGCACCACGCCGAGGTGGTGGCCCTCCGGGTCGGCGAACCCTTCGGCTCCCTCGTCCTCGCCGTCGCCGTCACCATCATCGAGGTGGCCCTGATCGTCACCCTGATGGCCGGTGGCGGCGACAAGACCTCCTCGCTGGCCCGGGACACCGTCTTCGCCGCCGTCATGATCACCTGCAACGGCATCGTGGGCGTGTCGCTGCTGGTCGGCGCGCTGCGCAACCGGGTGGCCGTCTTCAACGCCGAGGGCTCGGGCGCGGCGCTCGCCACGGTCGCGACCCTCGCCGTACTCAGCCTCGTGCTGCCGACGTTCACCACCTCGAAGCCCGGCCCCGAGTTCTCCACCGCCCAGCTGACCTTCGCCGCCGGTGCCTCCCTCGCGCTCTACGGCCTGTTCATCGCCGTCCAGACGGTCCGCCACCGGGACTACTTCCTCCCCGTGGAAACGCCGGGAACCTCCTCGGGAGCGGCCGGGGACGAGGCCCACGCCGTGCCGCCGAGCTTCCGGGCCACCCTGGTCAGCCTCGGTCTGCTGCTGGTCGCGCTCGTCGCGGTGGTCGGCAACGCCAAGGCCGTCTCGCCGACCATCGAGCGGGGCGTCGCCGACGCCGGGCTGCCGCACGCCGTCGTCGGTGTGATCATCGCCCTGCTGGTGCTGGCTCCGGAGACCCTGGCGGCCGTCCGCGCCGCCCGCCGGGACCGGGTGCAGACCAGCCTGAACCTGGCCTACGGCTCGGCCATCGCCAGCATCGGACTGACCATCCCGGCCATCGCGCTGGCATCGATCTGGCTCTCCGGACCGCTGCTGCTCGGCCTCGGCCCGGTCCACATGGTGCTGCTGGCGCTGACGGTGGTGGTCAGCGCCCTGACGATCGTGCCGGGGCGGGCGACGCTGCTCCAGGGCGGGGTGCACATCGTGCTGCTGGCCGCCTACCTGTTCCTCGCCGTGAGCCCGTGAGCCCGTGAGCCCGTGAGGCCTTACGCCGTGAGCCCCTACGCCCGTGAGCAGCTGAGCTCCCGCGTCAGCGCCGCCGCTCGTGCGGCCGTTCGATCCTCAGCCGCGGCGAGGAGAGGATGTCCCGCTCGCAGAACCGCGAGGTGACCCAGCGCTCCTGGGAGAACAGCAGGGTCTGGTCCGCGTAGTACGGCGACCGCGGGTCCGCCGACTGGCTGTACGTCAGCAGCGTGCGGGCCACCGGGCAGCGGCTGCCGTCCCAGCCCACCGCCTGGATGTGGCTGGAGCCGTGCACCACCTCCGGGTAGCCCCCGGCAGCCGCGTTCCAGGGTGCCTCGATCTTGTTCCAGACGCCCAGCGCCTCCGTGCCCCCGCCCACCGGCAGCTTCCGGCCCGCGCGCACCACGAACTGGTGCTCGCCGAGTGGCGCGTCCAGCGCGATGCCGGCGGCCCGCAGCTCCGCGACGGCGTCCGCGAGCGCCCGCCCCACCCCGGGCGCGGCCCGGTTCAGGGTCCGGGGCGTGCCGACCGGGTCGGCCGGGGAGAACGGCACCAGCCACAGGTCCTTGGCCGCCGTGCCCGCCGTCAGCCTCCGCCAGAAGCGGTCGAACAGCAGGGCGCCCCTGCTGGAGCTGTCGGCACGGTGGTCCCAGCCGGCCAGCACCGGGCACGCCGCCGAGACGTCCACCGCCGTGCCGTCGCTGCCCATCGCGGTTCCACCGGGCAGCGCGGCGCACGCCCCGGCGGCGTCGGCGGCGGCCAGGTCGCCGGCCGGGACCCGGTTCGCGTACTGCTGCGCCTGGAGGTCGGCCACCGTGAGCCGGCCCTTGGCGGCCATCGCCGACACGTCCTCGACCGCGCCGCGCGTGCGCAGGGACCGCGGGGTGCCGACCGTGCCCCAGATCCGCTCGTACCCGGTCAGCGGCCGGTCCGCGTTGGCCAGCCAGGCACTGTCGTTGGAGTTCTCGGCGTACGGGGCGTCCCGCAGCGCCGGCGCGCCGCCCGGGCCGAACACGCCCGGCTGTACGGCGTCGGGGTCCGAGCCGGGCGCGCAGTCGCCCCGCGCACCGTCCAGCACCGCGAGTCCGGAGGCGGGGTACGTGGCCCTGCCCAGCGGGGTCGAGCAGCGCGCGGCGAGCTCGTCGGTGATCCGGGGCAGCACCTGCGACTGGGTGAAGAGGGTGTGGCCGGCCGAGTCCGCGGCGACGGTGTTGACCCAGGGCAGGCCCTGGGTGCGCGCGAGGGCGTCCCGCAGCCCGGCCACCGAGCGTGCCTTGCCCAGGGCGAGGGCGGTGTCGGAGCCGCGCAGGTTCAGGGCGTTGGGGTCGTTCAGCGCGTACGCCGTGGCGGAGGTCCAGGGCAGTGGCAGGCCGGGGCCGAGGGCGGTCACGACCGGTCCGAAGCGGGTCCACCACTGGCTGCGCACGACCGGTGCCGCGCCCGGCACCGGGACGCCGACCTTGCGCTCGGTCATCCGCTCCGGCTTGCCGTCGACCAGGTAGACGGTCGGGTCGGCGGGGTCGAGGGTCAGCTGGTGCAGGTTGACGGGGGTGCCGGTGGCGACCGTATGGCTCCAGGCCACCTTCTCGTTGAAGCCGATGTTCACCACGGCGCTGCCGAGCAGCGAGGCGCCGGACACGTTCAGCTCGCCCGGGATGGTCTGCTGCGACTGCCAGAACCGGCGGCCGCCCTGCCACGGATAGTGCGGGTTGCCGAGCAGCAGGCCGGTTCCGTTCGCCGTGGTCGAGCCGGCGAACGCCACCGCGTTGGAGCCCATGTCGGATTGGGCCGGGTCGAAGAACCGCCGGGCGGCTTCGGCGGCCGCCCCGGGGTCGATGCCGGGGGTTCCGGCGCGGGCGGTGGCCGGCGCGGGCGGCCGCGCGGCGGTGATCCCGTCGATGCCGCGCCCCTGGCCCGCGAGCACCGAGACGGCGAAGCCGTGCGCGGCCACGTCGAGCGCGGAGACGGGGTGGACCCAGGCGGCGCCCTTGCAGGCCGGGTCGGTGATCTCGTGCTGCGCCAGCCAGGCGTTGTACCCGGCCGCCCAGCCCCGCATCAGTTCCTTGACGTCCTTGCCCGGCCCGGCGGGCGCGGGGGTGGCGAGCAGCCTCTCGACCGTTCCGGACTCGCGGACGCCCTTGAAGTAGAGGTCGCTGGAGAGGTTCGCGGTGGCCGAGGAGAGCGAACCGTCGGGCGCCGCGTCGGGGCCGAACCAGCGCGAGCGTTCCCCGGCGACGGTCAGGAACCCGTCGGCCAGCACGCACACCTGGTCCGCGGCCTGCGCCCAGCCGGTGCCGAACCCGAGGTCCGCGTAGTCCCGGGCCACGATGTGCGGGATGCCGTTCTCGGTGTACCGGATGACGGCGGACAGCCCGCCGCCGGAGGGGGCCGGCCCGTCGGCGGCGGCCGCCGGGGACGGGGGAACGGCCGCCGCGGCGGTGAGCAGCGCGGCGCCGGTGAGCGCGAGGCGGCGCAGGAGCGGGCGGGTGCGGAGCTGCAAGGTGCCTCCCAGGTGGCTGCCGGTGGGCTTGCGCGGCCGTGCCGGGACGTACGCCCGCACCCGGTGACGGATGTGGGCGTACGTCCCCGCGGGCGACGGGGTCAGGCGTCGAAGTCGGTGCCGCGGCTGACGGACTCCCAGGCGTCGGCTTCGGCGCGGACGGCATCCGTGCGGGCCCGGATGAACTCGACGGCGTCCGTGCCCAGCACGAGCCGCAACGGGGTCTGCGGGGCGTCCAGGGCGGAGAGGATCGCGGCGACCGCCTTGACGGGGTCCCCGGGCTGGTGGCCGTCGCTCGCCGGGAGCCCGGCCCGGACCGGGCCGACGATGTCCTCGTAGGCGGGCAGCGGGGTCGTGGACCGCAGCGCACCGCCGCCCGCGAAACCCGTGCGGAACGAGCCGGGTTCCACGATGAGCACCTTGATCCCGAAGGGGGCCACTTCGGCCGCGAGCGCCTCGGTCAGCCCCTCCAGGGCGAACTTCGTCGCGCAGTAGGCCCCGACGCCGGGGAAGGCCAGCCGTCCGCCCATGCTGCTCATCTGGACGATCGCCCCGGACTTCCGGGAGCGCATGTGGGGGAGCGCGGCGCGCTGGAGCGCCGCCGGGCCGAAGAAGTGCAGGTCCATCAGCTCGCGGAGTTCGGCGTCGGTCGCCTCCTCCACGGCGCCGACCAGGCCCCGGCCGGCGTTGTTGACCAGGACGTCGATACGGCCGAAACGGTCCACGACGCCGCTGACGGCCTCCTCCGCACGGGTGGTGTCCGTCACGTCCAGGGCCAGCGGGACGAGGCGGTCGGGGTGCTCGGCGGCCAGGGCTTCGAGGGCGGCGGTGCGGCGGGCGGCCGCCACCACCGTGTCACCTGCGGCCAGCGCCGCCTCGGTCAGGATCCGGCCGAAACCGGAGGACGCCCCGGTGATCAGCCAGACCCGGCCCTCGGGCGCGCCCGTCGGATGCTGCGTGGTCATCAATCCCCCTGCGAGTGACTGGTGTTACTGGATCACCCAGATCCTCGCACCGGCGGGCCCGCGGCGTCAGTCGGTTCTCGGACCATGCGGATCCGGACCCTCCTCGGGGACCGCACCGGCCCTGCGCAGCCGGCGCAGGGTGAGCCGTTCGTGCGCCAGGCGGCCGACGAGGGAGCCGCCGTAGACGACGAAGCCCACCCCGACCAGCCAGGACTGGACCACGAGAAGGGTGCCGAACGGGCCGTAGGTGACGGCGCTGGAGGCGATCAGCGGGGAGAACACCAGTTGGGAGAAGACGCGCAGGCCGAGCAGGCCGATGCTGGTGGCGACCGCCCCCGGGAGCAGGGCGCGCCAGCGGACCCGGCCGCCCAGCAGGAGGCGCTGGGAGGTCCAGAAGAAGAGGACCGTGCCGATGAGGTCGCTGAGGGTGCCGGCGACGACGCCGAGCGCGCTCTTGGAGGGGGCGGGGATCTCGACGAGGAGGGCGAGGTAGCAGACGAGCAGGGCGAGCCAGACGACGTGCCGCCACATGGTGTGCCAGCGGGCGGTCGGGAGGTCCCAGACCTTCTCGTAGCCGGTCTGGACCGCCGAGCCGAAGGTCAGGCCGAAGACGGCGAGGGCGGCCAGACCGAAGGCGGTGGTCCGCTCCAGCGCCAGGTCGGCGGCGCTGAACAGCATCTCCACCCGGGCCCGCGAGGCCTCGGTCACCCCGAGGGCCTGCCCGAGCCAGCGGCCGAAGCCGGAGCCGCTGCCGGGCGCGGCGGCCGCGACGACCACGAGCAGCGGTACGAGGGTCAGGAACCCCAGGGCCGCGAAGCCCATCGCCCGGTGCATCAGCTCCATCTGGCGCCCACGGCTCCAGGCCAGCCCGACGAGGGAGGCCCGGAGCCGGTCGTGCCGCGGACGGGGCGTCGAAGTCACACCCTTCACCTACCCGGCCGCACCCCGATTGCCTCGGAGGCGCCGCCGAAAACGGCCCGAAGAGGTGGTTTTCCGGCGCCCGCGCGGCCGACTCCGGCTCGCCGCCGTCCGTCAGGGGCGTCCGGGTCTCTCCCCCCTCAGGTCCCGGATCCGCTTGATCTTGCCCACGGACCGCTCCAGCGTCTCCGGATCCACCACTTCCACCCCCACGGAGACCCCCACCCCCTCCTTCACGGCCCTGACCACCGCGGCGGCCGCCGCTTCCCGCTGGGCGGCGTCCGCCTCGCGCCGGGCCTCCACCCGGACGGTCAGCGCGTCCATCCGGCCTTCCCGCGTCAGCCGGAGCTGGAAGTGCGGGGCCAGGGCCGGGACGCGGAGCAGGATCTCCTCGATCTGCGTGGGGTAGAGGTTCACCCCCCGCAGGATGATCATGTCGTCACTGCGGCCCGTGATCTTCTCCATCCGGCGGAACGCCGGGCGGGCGGTGCCCGGCAGCAGCCGCGTCAGATCCCGGGTGCGGTACCGGACGACCGGCATGGCCTCCTTGGTGAGCGAGGTGAACACCAGCTCTCCCGGCTCACCGTCCGGCAGCACCGCCCCGGTGAGCGGATCGACCACCTCGGGGTAGAAGTGGTCCTCCCAGATGTGGAGCCCGTCCTTGGTCGCAGCGCATTCCTGCGCCACGCCGGGCCCCATCACCTCCGACAGCCCGTAGATGTCCACGGCGTCGATGCCGAGCCGGTCCTCGATCTCCCGGCGCATCTCCTCCGTCCACGGCTCCGCGCCGAATATCCCCGTACGGAGCGAGGTCGAACGGGGGTCGATGCCCTGGCGCTCCATCTCGTCCAGCAACGTCAGCATGTAGGACGGGGTCACCATGATGACCTCGGGCCGGAAGTCCTGGATCAGCCGGACCTGGCGGTCCGTCATGCCCCCGGAGGCGGGCACGACCGTACACCCGAGCCGTTCGGCGCCGTAGTGCGCGCCCAGGCCGCCGGTGAACAGGCCGTACCCGTAGGCGATGTGCACGACCTGCCCCGGCCGCCCGCCCGCCGCGCGGATCGAGCGGGCGACGACATCGGCCCAGGTGGACAGGTCCCGCTCGGTGTAGCCCACCACCGTCGGCCGGCCGGTGGTGCCGCTGGAGGCGTGGATGCGGCGCACCTGCGACCGGGGCACGGCGAACATCCCGAAGGGGTACTGGTCGCGCAGGTCGGCCTTGGTGGTGAAGGGGAAGAGGGAGAGGTCGGCGAGGGAACGGCAGTCGTCGGGGTGCACCCCGGCCTTCTCGAACGCCTGCCGGTAGAAGGGCACCGTTTCGTGGACCCGGTGCAAGGTGGCGCGCAGCCGGCTCAGCTGGAGGGCCGCCAGCTCGTCACCGCTCAGCAGCTCGCCCGGGTCCCGCTCCTCGCCCGCGAAGTCCGACATGTCCTCACCCCGTTCTCGACGCACCGACCGATCATTCGGTAGCCTGCCGGAGACGGGCGGCCAAATCAATGACTCGAACGAGTGATCGGTGTCGTCGGCCCCGCACGAACGGGGCGGGGAGCCGGGGCGGGACCGGCCGGGAGCAGCGCCCCACCCCAGCTCGCCCCCCGCGGTCGGCGGTGGTTCACTGTCCGCATGCCGCTCGCCGACTACGGGGTGCTGTCCGGAACGCTGCACCGCCACTTCCGCGACGAGCCCGACACGCAGGGCCGCTGGTTCCACGTCAACCTGGAGGTCGACGCACCCGAAGGGCGCTACCGGTGCGCCGTCGACGTCGACAGCAAACACTCCACGATCGGCGTGCAGTGGAAGGTCCTGACCCTCGCCGCCTCGGTGCTCGAACCCGCCTCCGCGCTCGCGCCGGGCTACCACGACCTCGCCCGCACCTCCGGATCGGGCGCCCTCGACTTCCAGCGCCACCCCGCACTGGCCGGCCGGGCCGGCCGGGCGACCGCCCGGCTGCGCGCGCTCCTCGGCCGGCCGGGCCCGTCACACCCCTGGACCTCGGGCTCCTACCTCGAAGCCTCCCAGGCGCTGGAGCCGGTCCTCGTACCCGGCCGGCCCGTCCTGGTCTTCGGCGAGCCCTTCGACCACGGCGGCCCGGGCCTGCACAACATCCACCAGAACCAGGGCGACCCGTACGACAGCCAGTGGTGGGCGGACAACGGGATCTGGCAGGACGGCGCGACGATGACCAGGCGGGACGACGGCTGGTACGACGTCTTCCTCTCCAAGTTCTCCACCCAGGCCGACCGGACCGGCCCCGACGGCCACCCCCTGTGAACCGGGTGCGCCCAGCACGGTCTCAGCGGGTGGCGTCCGCCTCCGTGGCCACCGCCTTCGCCCAGCGGTAATCCGCCTTCCCGCTCGGGGAGCGCTGGATCGCGGGCGTGACGACGAGCTGGCGCGGGATCTTGTACCCCGCCAGCCTGGTTCGGCAATGGGCCTGGATCTCCTCCAGCGTCGGCTCCGGCGCCCCCGCCCGCACCTGGACCACCGCGGCGACATGGCTGCCCCACGTCGGGTCCGCCACCCCCGCGACCAGGGCGTCGTACACGTCCGGGTGCGACTTCAACGCCTGCTCGACCTCCTCCGGGTAGACCTTCTCGCCCCCCGTGTTGATGCACTGCGAGCCGCGCCCCAGCACGGTGACGATCCCGCTCTCGTCCACCGTCGCCATGTCGCCGAGCAGCACCCACCGCTCCCCGCCCTTGCGGAAGAAGGTCTCGGCCGTCTTCGCGGGGTCGTTGTAGTAGCCGAGCGGCACGTGCCCGCGCTGCGCCAGCCGACCCGGCCGGCCCACCGGCACCGGCTCGTGGGTCACCGGGTCCACCACCTGCGTACGGTCGTTGACCTCCAGCCGGAACCCCTTCTCCGGGCCGGAGTCGTTCGCCGCCCGGCCGTTGGAACCGGACTCCGAGGAACCGAAGTTGTTCAGCAGTACCACGTGCGGCACCAGCCGCTGGAACTCGGCCCGGACCGTCTCCGACATGATCGCCCCGGACGAGGAGACGCTGAACAGCGAGGACAGGTCGGTCCCCTTGAGCGGACCGTTCAGCGCGTCGATGAGCGGCCTGAGCATCGCGTCGCCGACCAGCGACACACTGGAGACCTTCTCCTTCTCGATCGTGCGCAGCACTTCCTCGGGCGCGTACTTGCGGTGGATGACCACCCGCTGCCCGTAGTTGAAGGCGATGAACGAGGTCAGGGTCGAAGTGCCGTGCATCAGCGGGGGCGCGGGGAAGAAGGTGAGCCCGGTGCCGCGCGCCGCGACCCGTTCCGCGAGTTCCTCCGGCCGCTTGACCGGCTCGCCCGACGGCTCGCCGCCGAACAGCCCGGCGAAGAAGAGGTCCTCGGCCCGCCACATGACGCCCTTGGGCATCCCGGTGGTGCCGCCGGTGTAGATGATGAACAGGTCGTCGGGGGAGCGGGGCGGGAAGCCGCGCTCCGGGGAGCCGGCCGCCTCCGCGTCCGCGTACGCGACCGGCGCGATCGCGGGCTCCGGCGCGCCGTCGGGAACCTCGCCGACCCGGATCAGGTGCCGGAGCCTGGCGGTCTGCGGCAGCGCCGCGGCCACCCGCTCGGTGAACTCGCCCTCGAAGACGAGCGCCGCGAGGTCGGCGTCGTTGTAGAGGTAGACCAATTCCTCCTCGACGTAGCGGTAGTTGACGTTCACCGGGACCAGGCGCGCCTTGAGGCAGGCCAGCACCGTCTGGAGGTACTCGACCCCGTTGTAGAGGTGCAGCCCCAGGTGCTCGCCGGGCGTCAGCCCGCTGTCGAGGAGGTGGTGCGCGAGGCGGTTCGCCGCCGCGTCCAGTTCCGCGTACGTCAGGCGGCGCTCGGCGCCGGTGCCCGGGTGGTCCACGTAGACGAGGGCTTCCCGGTCGGGGACCACGTCGACGACCGACTCGAACAGGTCGGCAAGGTTGTACTCCACCGTTCCTCCTGACCCGAAAGTGTCCACGGCTGACCCCATGGCCGGCCCGGCTCGGCGGTCATTAGAGCGCCGGGGCGGTCAACTGGGAAGGCGCGCAACAAGAAAACTGACTGGGTGTCAGAAAACTATTGAACTGCCTCCTCCCCTCCTGCAACCTGTTCTAGGTCTTCAGACGGGAGGACGGCAATGGGTGGGACGGAACACCTGACCGTGGAACGCCACGGGGCCACGCTGGTGCTCACCATGAACAGGCCGGAGGCGAAGAACGCGCTCTCGCTGCCGCTGCTGGTCGGGCTGTACGACGGCTGGCTGGAAGCCGACGCGGACGACGCCGTCCGCTCGGTGGTCCTGACCGGTGCGGGCGGGGACTTCTGCGCCGGGATGGACCTCAAGGCGCTGGCCGGCCGGGGGATGGCGGGCGACCAGTACCGGGACCGGCTCACGGCCGACCCCGACCTCCACTGGAAGGCGATGCTCCGCCATCACCGGCCGCGCAAACCGGTGATCGCGGCGGTGGAGGGGTACTGCGTGGCGGGCGGCACCGAGATCCTGCAGGGGACCGACATCAGGATCGCGGGGGAAGGGGCCACCTTCGGGCTGTTCGAGGTCAAACGGGGCCTGTTCCCGATCGGCGGCTCGACGGTACGGCTGCCTCGGCAGATCCCGCGCACGCACGCGCTGGAGATGCTGCTCACCGGCCGGCCGTACGGGGCGGCGGAGGCGGCCCGGGTCGGCCTGATCGGACGGGTGGTACCGGACGGCTCCGCGCTGGAGCGGGCCCTGGAGACCGCCGAACTGATCAACGCGTGCGGGCCGTTGGCGGTGGAGGCGGTGAAGGCGTCGGTGTACGAGACCGCGGAGCTGACGGAGACGGAGGGACTGGCCGCCGAGCTGACCCGGGGCTGGCCGATCTTCGACACGGCGGACGCGAAGGAGGGCGCCCGGGCCTTCGCGGAAAAACGCCGGCCGCACTACCGCCGAACCTGACCGCCGGCCGCGCGGTGCGGGTTCCGGTATCCCGGCGGAGTGCGGCCGTACGGTTCGGGTGGGCAGACCGGGGGCGGCGCTGCGGTACGGGTACCCGCGGGCGGCCCGCCGTTCTGTGGCTCGGGTGGGCGCACCCGGGGCTGCGGTACGGGAACCGGTTGCGGGCTCCGGCCACGCGGTTCGGGCGGGCGCCCCCGGGGTGGCCCGCGGCGGTGCCGCACGGCCGGCCCGGGTGGTCGACGCGGACCGGCCGCACCGCGGCGGTGGCGCTCCGACCGCTTGCCCCGGCTCCGGCCATCCCGGCCGGTCGGCGCCGACGGGCCGACAACCGGACCACCCTGCGACGGACCGGCAGCCGACCGGACGCCGGACGAGCCGGAGGCCGGACCGCCCGGCCGGTCGGCCCGAGGGCCCCCAACCACCCGGCATCGGCCGGTTGCCGGGATGCCGGACGAACGGAAGGCCGGGCCGCACCCTGCCCTGACCGGACTGCCCAGTACCGGTCGATCCGGCTGACCAGCCGGAACGCCGGACCAGCTCCGCCGTCCGACCGCCTGGTAACAACCGACCGCTCGGCCGGAGTTCCGGTGCCGGCCGAGGGCCGACCACGGACCGACCGATCCGACCGATCCGACCGATCCGACCGCCGGACCGCCCGGCACCGCCCGATCCGGCCGACTGGCCGGGACGCCCGACCGCCCTGACCGCCAATCCGCCCGCGACCAGCCAACCGACCGGAATGTAGGTCCACCGGAGGGCCGGACCACCCGCACCAACCACCCGCACCAACTGGCCGGCCCCCACGGCCGACCGGATACCGGACCGGCCGGAAGGCCGGAAGGTCGCCCCCGGTCGGCATGTCGGCCCGGCCGGAGGACCGGACCACCCAGGACCGGACCACCCGCACCAACTGGCCGGCCCCCACGGCCGACCGGATACCGGACCGGCCGGAAGGCCGGAAGGTCGCCCCCCGGTCGGCATGTCGGCCCGGCCGGAGGACCGGACCACCCAGGACCAGACCACCCGCACCAACTGGCCGGCCCCCACGGCCGACCGGATACCGGACCGGCCGGAAGGCCGGAGGGCCGGCCCCCGGTCGGCATGTCGGCCCGGCCGGAGGACCGGACCACCCAGACCGGACCACCCGCACCAACTGGCCGGCCCCCACGGCCGACCGGATACCGGACCGGCCGGAAGGCCGGAAGGTCGCCCCCCGGTCGGCATGTCG
>NZ_JBVHQF010000007.1:4295-139083 GCF_055567555.1 Streptomyces sp. NPDC026522 | reverse complement strand
GCCCGGCCGGAGGGCCGGGACCACCCGGCCATCGCCGGTGCCAGCCGGCCGGGCCTCCGGCCCCGGCGGCACCGCCGGGCCGCGCCGCCGGGCCGGGCGTATTCGTCGTGCCTTCAGACAGGAGCCCAGTCCATGACCGCAGCAGAAGCCGCCGCCCCGCCGCCCGGGGTGTTGCGTGCGCCCCTCGTCGTCGAGTTCCCGTTCACCCGGTCCCTCGGGCCCGTGCAGAGCGCCTTCCTCACCGGCCTGCGCGAGGGCGTCGTGCTCGGCGTCCGGACCACCGCCGGGCAGGTGATGGTCCCGCCCGTCGAGTACGACCCCGGCACCGCCGAAGAGATCCGCGAGCTCGTCCAGGTCGCCACCACCGGCACCGTCACCACCTGGGCGTGGAACGGCCACCCCCGCCCCAACCAGCCCCTGGACCGCCCCTTCGCCTGGGCCCTGGTCACCCTCGACGGCGCCGACACCGCGCTCCTGCACGCCCTCGACGCACCCGGCCCCGACGCCGTCCGCACCGGCATGCGGGTCCGGATCCGCTGGGCCGCCGAGCGCACCGGGGCCATCACCGACATCGCCTGCTTCGAGCCCCACGAGGGCCCGGCCGAACCCCGGGCGACCCCGCACGACGGGGCGTTCGCCGACCCCGTCACCGGCATCGTCGCCGAGGCCCGGCTCGACTACACCTACAGCCCCGGCCGCGCGCAGACCGCGTACATCAACGCCCTCTCCCAGCGGCGGACCGTCGGCGAGCGCTGCCCCTCCTGCCACAAGGTGTACGTGCCCCCGCGCGGCGCCTGCCCCACCTGCGGCGTCGCCACCACCGACCGGGTCGAGGTCGGCCCCGCCGGCACCGTCACCACGTACTGCGTCGTCAACATCAAGGCCCGCAACCTCGACATCGAAGTCCCCTACGTCTACGCCCACATCGCCCTCGACGGCGCGGACCTCGCCCTCCACGGCCGGATCGGCGGCATCCCCTACGACCAGGTCCGCATGGGCCTGCGCGTCGAACCGGTGTGGACCGAAGGCGGCCGGTACCCCGACCACTACCGCCCCACCGGCGAACCGGACGCGGACTACGACGCGTACAAGGAGCTCATCTGATGGCCACGACGAAGAGGTACGCCCGTGAGGTCGCGGTCGTCGCCTTCGCGCAGAGCGACCACCGGCGCCGCACCGACGAACTCAGCGAAGTCGAGATGGTCATGCCGGTCCTGCACCGGGTACTGGCCCGGACCGGCCTCAAGACCGGCGAGATCGGCTTCACCTGCTCCGGCTCCAGCGACTACCTGGCCGGCCGGGCGTTCTCCTTCACCATGACCCTCGACGGCGTCGGCGCCTGGCCGCCGATCTCCGAGTCCCACGTCGAGATGGACGGCGCCTGGGCCCTCTACGAGGCCTGGGTCAAGATCCAGACCGGCGAGGCCGACACCGCGCTCGTCTACGCGTACGGGAAGTCCTCGCCCGGACCGGTCCGCGACGTCCTCACCCGTCAGCTCGACCCCTACTACCTCGCCCCCCTCTGGCCCGACTCCGTCGCCCTGGCCGCCCTCCAGGCCCAGGCGCTGATCGACGCGGGCGAGACCGACGAGAGCGCCCTGGCCGCCATCGGCGCCCGCAGCCGGGCCTCCGCCGCGGCCGGCAACCCGCACGCCCAGCTCACCGGCGCCGTCCCGCAAGGCGACTACCAGGTCCGACCGCTGCGGACCGGCGACTGCCCGCCCATCGGCGACGGCGCGGCCGCCGTCATCCTGGCGGCGGGCGACACCGCCCGCCGACTGTGCGAGCGGCCCGCCTGGATCACCGGCATCGACCACCGGATCGAAGCGCACGCCCTGGGACTGCGCGACCTCACCGACTCGCCCTCGACCCGCACCGCCGCCCAGCACGCGGGCCTCTTCGACGCCCCGGTGGACACCGCGGAACTGCACGCGCCGTTCTCCTCCCAGGAGGTCGTGCTGCGCAAGGCACTCGGGATCGGTGAGGGCGTGAGCGTCAACCCGTCCGGCGGCGCCCTCGCCGCCAACCCCGTCATGGCCGCCGGCCTCATCCGCATCGGCGAGGCCGCCGCCCGCATCCACCGCGGCGCGTCCGACCGGGCCGTCGCGCACGCCACCTCAGGCCCCTGCCTCCAGCAGAACCTGGTCGCCGTCCTGGAAGGGGACCGAGCATGAGCAAGGCCGCCACATCGAAGGAGCGCGTGGCCGTCGTCGGCATCGGCCAGACCAAGCACGTCGCCGCCCGCCACGACGTCTCCATAGCCGGACTGGTCCGCGAGGCCGCGCTGCGCGCCCTCGCCGACGCCGAGCTGACCTGGGCGGACATCGACGCCGTCGTCATCGGCAAGGCCCCCGACTTCTTCGAGGGGGTGATGATGCCCGAGCTGTACCTGGCGGACGCGCTGGGCGCGGTCGGCAAGCCCATGCTCCGCGTCCACACCGCCGGTTCGGTCGGCGGGTCCACCGCGCTCGTCGCCGCCAACCTGGTCGCGGCGCGCGTCCACCGCACCGTCTTGACCCTGGCCTTCGAGAAGCAGTCCGAATCCAACGCCATGTGGGGCCTCTCGCTGCCCGTGCCCTTCCAACAGCCCCTGCTGGCGGGCGCGGGCGGGTTCTTCGCCCCGCACGTGCGCGCGTACATGCGGCGCACCGGCGCGCCCGACACGGTCGGCTCGCTCGTCGCGTACAAGGACCGCCGCAACGCGCTCAAGAACCCGTACGCGCACCTGCACGAGCACGACATCACCCTGGAGAAGGTCCAGGCCGCGCCGATGCTGTGGGACCCGATCCGGTACTCGGAGACCTGCCCCTCCTCGGACGGGGCCTGCGCGATGGTCCTCACCGACCGGGCGGGTGCGGCCCGCTCGCCCCGGCCCCCGGCCTGGGTGCACGGCGGGGCGATGCGCAGCGAGCCGACCCTGTTCGCGGGCAAGGACTTCGTGTCCCCGCAGGCGGGCAAGGACTGCGCGGCCGACGTGTACCGGCAGGCCGGGATCACCGACCCGCGCCGGGAGATCGACGCGGTGGAGATGTACGTACCGTTCTCCTGGTACGAGCCGATGTGGCTGGAGAACCTGGGCTTCGCCGAGGAGGGCGAGGGCTGGAAACTCACCGAGGCCGGGGTCACCGAACTCGACGGCGACCTGCCCGTCAACCCGTCGGGCGGTGTCCTGTCCACCAACCCCATCGGCGCCTCCGGCATGATCCGCTTCGCCGAGGCGGCCCTCCAGGTGCGCGGCCAGGCGGGGGAACACCAGATCGCGGGCGCCCGCCGGGCCCTCGGGCACGCGTACGGCGGCGGGGCACAGTTCTTCGCGATGTGGCTGGTGGGCGCCGAACCGCCCACGTCCTGAAGGCCGGTCCGCCGGGCGGGGCGGGCCGCGGCCGGGGCGACGGGGCCTGTGCGGCGCCCGCCCGCGTGGTTAACCTGGCCCCCGGACGACGTACCGGGAGGAGCACGCACGTGGCCGAGAGCATGACTTCGCAACCCGCCGCCGGTTGGGGCAAGCCGGATCTGGATCTCAGCGGGGCGCACTGGCGGTCGAGCAGCCGGGGAGCGGGGGACGTCCAGATCGCCTTCGTGGAAGGGTTCATCGCGATGCGCAACAGCGAGCGGCCCGACAGCCCCTCGCTCATCTTCGCGCCCGACGAGTGGCGCAAGTTCGTCCTCGACGCCCGCGGCGGGGAATTCGACCTGACCTGACCCCCGCGGCCCCCTGCCGGGCACCGGGCGAGGAGCCGCTGCCCGGCGCCCGGCGGGGGCGGACCCGTTCCGCCGCCCTGTCGATCGACCACCGCCGAAAGGGCGGTGCCGGGTACCCTTCCCGGTCCCGCACCCGTGGCGCGCGCCGGTCCGGACGCCCGCTCCCGTGGCGCGGGCCGGCGGCTCTACGGGGGCACGCGAAAGGCACCCGCGGGGACCGTCGGCGGCGTTCGCCCGGAGCTCAAAGGGGCCGGATCCGCCAGCGGCCGGGGCACAGTGGCCGCATGGAGGAGATCACCCGGCTCAACCTGTTCCACGCGCAGGCCCAGGCGTTCGAGAAGGCGGTCCGCGGGGCGCTCGACCCCGGCGGCCGGCCGCCCCTGGTCCCCTCGTGTCCGGGCTGGTCGGTCTCCGACCTCGTCGGCCACCTGGGCTCGGTGCACCGCTACCTCACCCACATCCTCCGGGAGCGCCTCACCGAGGCCCCCGACCCCACCGACCCGTCCCTCTACGGGCTCCCCGCGGACCCGGCGGCGATGGCCGCGTGGCCGATGCCGGAGCGGACGCCCACCCTCGATCCGGCCCCCGGGGCGCTGGTCGACTGGTTCGCCGAGGGCGCCGGGGCGCTGGCGGAGCAGTTGCGCACCCTCGGGCCGGACGTGCCGGTGTGGACCTGGTCGGCCGAACGGACCAGCGGCTTCTGGCTGCGGATGCAGCTGATCGAGCTGGCGCTGCACCGCTGGGACGCGGAGGCCGTCACGGGTGCCCCGGCGCCCGTCGACCCCCGGATCGCGGCCGATGCCGTGCCCCACACCTTCGAGGTGATGGCCCCGGCCCGGCGCGCCTGGAAGACCGCCCCGCCGGGCGCCGGGGAGCGGTACCGCTTCCGGCCGACCGACGCCGCCGGATCCTGGACGGTCACCTTCACCGGGGACGAGGTGCTCCTGGAGCCGGGGGCCACCGGCCCGGTGCACGTCGAAGCCGCCGGGACGGCCTCGGACCTGACGCTGTTCCTCTGGCAGCGGCTGCCGGCCTCCGCGTTGACGGTCACCGGCGACGCCGCCCTTCTCGATCGCTACTTCACGCTGGTTCCGCCGGTCTAGGAACCGGCCCCGCCCGGCCCCGCCCCGCCACCGGTACGACCCGGGGCGGAAGCGGGACCCGGGGCCGGAAAACCCGCCCGGCCACGTACCATGGCGGCATGTCCTTCCTCCGCCGCCACCGCGCCGCCACACCCGCCGGCCCGGACTTCGACGTCCTGGCCATGGACCCGGGGGACTGGCCGGGCAACCTCGGGGCCGGGCTGCTCCCCGCTCCCGACGGCAGCTGCCAGGGTGTCTTCCTCCGCTACGACCTCTTCGGCGGCCGCGGCCCCGCGATGATCATCGGAAACCTCCCCGAGGGCTCGCCGGCCCGGGAGCTCGCCGACAAGCAGGTCCCCTTCGAGGTGGCCCAGCTCCTCGACGCCCTGGAGAACGACGAGGAGGTCGAGGTCACCGGGGTCGAGGACTGCCCCGTCATGCAGGGCGACAACCTCCTCATCGTGCGCAAGGTCAAGCTCTCGGAGTCCCGCATCTCCTGCGTCCAGTTCGACCGCAGCGACAACGTGCTGGTCACCATCGCCAGCTGGGACCGGCCGATCACCGACGACCTCTACGCCCTGCTGAAGCCCCTCCCCGCCGAGCTCTTCCAGCAGGGATAGGGCCCGCGGCCAGGGCCGGGCCCGCCGCCCGGCGCCCCGCCGTCCTACGCGTCCGCGATGTCGTTCGCCGCCACGTAGCCGAACGTCATCGCGGGGCCGATCGTCGATCCGGCCCCCGCGTAGCTGTGGCCCATCACCGCCGCACTGGCGTTGCCCGCCGCCCACAGCCCGCGGATCACCGAGCCGTCCGCCCGCAGCGCCCGCGCCCGTGCGTCCGTGACGATGCCGCCCTTCGTCCCCAGGTCCCCCGGCACGATCTTGAAGGCGTAGAACGGCGGCGCCCACACCGGCGCCAGACACGAGTTCGGCTGCACGTTCGGGTCCGTGTAGTAGTGGTCGTACGCCGTGTCGCCGCGGTGGAAATCCGGGTCGGTCCCGCTCCACGCCTGCGCGTTGAACCGGCCCAGCGTCGCCCGCAGCGCCGCGGCCGGTACCCCGATCTGCCCGGCGAGCGCGTCCCACGTCCAGGCCTTCTTCGCGGCCCCGGCCTCGTACCACGCGTCCGGGAAGGGCAGCGTCGGGAGGACGTCCTTGAAGAGGTACCTGTTGCGGTAGTTCTGGTCCACGATCAGCCAGGCCGGTATGTGGGAGCCGGTGGCACCCCGGTCCTTCTCGTACATCACGTGCACCACGTCGCTGTACGGAGCCGCCTCGTTGACGAACCGGCCGCCGTTCGCGTTCACCATCAGGCCGCCCGGCAGGGTCCGCTCGGCCAGGCAGAAGTACGGCTCGCCGGGCAGCGGGATCGACGGCCCCCACCAGGCGTCCTCCATCAGCGCGAGCGCCGCCCCGACCCGCTGACCTGCCCGGATGCCGTCCCCCGTGTTCTCCTTCGCACCCACCGACCACTGCGTGCCGATCGGCTGCTGCTGGTACTGGGCCCGCATCGCCGCGTTGTGCTCGAAGCCGCCGGAGCCCATGACCACGCCCTTGCGGGCCCGCACCACACCCCGTACGCCCTCCTTCTCCACCACCACCCCGGTGACCGCCCCGTCCTCCTGGACCAGGTCGACCAGCGGGCTGTTCAGCCACACCGGCACCCCCGCCCGCAGCAGCCCCGCGCGCAGCCCGGCCGCCAGGGCCTGGCCCATCGTCAGCGGCCGCTCCCCGCGCAGCGCCGCCTGCGCGCCGCGGGCCAGGCACTCGGTGGACACCGCCAGCCCCTTCGCGGTCACCGCCGCGAGGTTCAGCCACTTGTAGTCCTGGCTGAACACCACCATCCCGGCGGGCACCGGCATGTACGCCGGGTTGAGCCGCGCCAGTTCGGCGCCGAGCAGGTTCCCGT
This sequence comes from Streptomyces sp. NPDC026522, assembly GCF_055567555.1. Lineage (NCBI taxonomy): Bacteria > Bacillati > Actinomycetota > Actinomycetes > Kitasatosporales > Streptomycetaceae > Streptomyces > Streptomyces sp. NPDC026522. The sequence continues at coordinate 132,394 of NZ_JBVHQF010000007.1, read as the reverse complement.
CGAGCTGGTCGGGCTCGACGGAGCGTCCGTTCGGCAGACCGCCGGGCAGGTTCGGGTAGTAGTCGCTGTAGCCGTCCATGAAGCGGAACTTCAACGGGCTGTTGGCCATGACGAAGTCCAGCATCCGGGGTCCGTTCGCGAGGAACGCCCGCTGCCGGTCGGCCGGTACGTCGGGACCGACCACCGCCGCCAGGTACGCCGCGGCCTTCTCCGGGGTGTCCGGCACCCCCGCGCCGAGGATGACCGAGTTGTTCGGCAGCCAGATCCCGGCGCCGGAGCGGGCCGCCGAGCCGCCGAAGGTGGGGGCCTTCTCGACCACCAGCACGCTCAGCCCGCGTCTGGCCGCGGTGAGGGCGGCGGTCATTCCGGACGCCCCCGATCCCACCACGACGACGTCGTACTCGCCGAGCGGCGCCCCGTCCGGAACGGCGCCGGCCGCGGCCCGCGCGGCGGCGGTCGGCAGCACGGTGGCGGCGAGCACCCCGGCTCCGGTACCGGCGAGGACCGTCCGGCGGGCGGGGAGGGGAGCGCGGGCGTGATCGGACGGTGCGGACATGGGCGGGCTCCGGGGGAGTGGGCGGGTGTCGGCTCCAGCACGTCTGATGCTGCGTCAGCAAAGTGTTCGGAGGATCATGTGATGTCAAGGCATCCGACACCGCCACCCCCCGTACGCACAAGAGCGAGGCCCCGCGGCGGTGGGAGCCACAGGACCTCGCGTACGGGGGCGGTGGGTCAGCGGGTGCCGACCACCGCTCGGACCGCCCTGCGGGCCATCCCGCAGTCGTCGTGCAACCGGCGCAGCAGCAGGCGCTGTTCCTCGCCCGAGGACAGGGCGCCCGCGGGCAGCGGCTGCGCCGGGGCGGTCGCCAGCATGGAGCGCTGCACCGCCGTCTCGGACATCCGGATCTCCCGGGTCAGGATCAGCATCAGGTTCACCAGGAACGCGTCCCTGACCGCGGGGCCCTGCTGCTGGGCCAGCCGGCTGATCTGGCCGCGCGCTGCCGGCGCGTCGCCCAGGACCGTCCACAGCGTGGCCAGGTCGTAGCCCGGCAGGTACCAGCCCGCGTGCTCCCAGTCGAGCAGCACCGGCCCGGCCGGCGAGAGCAGCAGGTTCGACAGCAGCGCGTCACCGTGGTTGAACTGCCAGGTGGTCCCGGCCAGCTTGAGGCCGTGCAGCAGCTTCTGCAGGTCGCCGAAGTCGCGGTCGGTCAGCAAGCCGAGCTGGTGGTCGCGGGCGATCCGCCGGGTGTAGTCCAGCGGGTGCCCGAACAGCTCGGCCGACGGCCGCCACTGGTTCACCCGGCACACCGCCCCCAGCGCCGCCCGTACGTCGGCCCGCGGCGGGGCCTCCACCGGGTGCCGCTGCAGGGCCGCCACCCGGCCGGCCATCCGCTCCACGACCAGGACGCAGTTCTCCGGGTCGGCGGCGATCAGCCGGGGCACCCGTACCGGCGGACGGTGCCGGACGAACGCCCGGTACGCCGCTATTTCGTGCCGGTACCGCTCGCGCCACTCGGGCGAGTGGTCCAGTAATACCTTCGCGACGGCGGTCATCCGTCCCGTCGTCCCGACCAGGAGGACCGACCGGCCGCTGCGCCGCAGGACCTGCGCGGGCGCGAACTCGGGACAGATCCGCTGCACCGAGGCGAGGGCCGTGCGCAGTTGCGCGCCCTGCGGCCCGGACAGGTCGATTCTTCCGCTGAGCGGCTGGGCCCCGCTTCCCGGCATCCGCCGGGCCCGTACGGCGCCCGGCGCCGGGGCGGCCGGCCGGCCGGGTTCGAGGTAGGGGCCGCCGCCCGCCTGGAGCGTGCGGTGCGGCCGGACCGGGGCGGACACGGAGGACGTTGCTGCGTACATGGCGTTTACGGTTCCCTTCGTGCGCCGACGAGTTGCGTACGCCGCCCCGCCGGACCCGTGCTTCACCCTGGGGAGTTCCGCCGGGGGCCGGGTCGGGGAGGCGCATTCCTACCTGACACCCCGCTGCGGGTGGCACACCATCTGGCGGACCCTGGCGAACCCTGGCGAATAGTCGCTGGGCACCTGACGGCGGGCTACTGTCAACTCAGCCGAGAACCTGGGGGCTTGACGTGAGCAAAGGTCCAAACACCCGTCTGAACGACCTGTTCGGCCTGGCCGGCTGGTCCAAGGGCGAACTGGCGAGGATGGTCAACCGGCAGGCGGCCGCCATGGGCCACCACCAGCTGGCCACCGACACCTCGCGGGTGCGGCGCTGGATCGACATGGGGGAGACCCCGCGCGAACCGGTGCCCACGGTACTGGCAGCACTGTTCACCGAGCGGCTCGGTCGTGTCGTGACCATCGAGGACCTCGGGTTCGTACGGCAGCGGCGCACCGCGAAGCGGCAGCCGGACGGGGCGCAGGAGAACCCCGACGGAGTGCCCTGGGCGCCCGAACGCACAGCCGCGGTCCTCACCGAATTCACGGGAATGGACCTCATGCTCAACCGTCGCGGTCTGATGGGTGCGGGAGCCGCGCTCACCGCCGGCTCAGCCCTCAGCAACGCCATGTACGACTGGCTGCACACCGACCCCGCCACCGCCAAGGACGCGCACCGCTTCGGCGACGGCGTCCACCAGGCCGACCCCGCCGGCTACGACCGCTACGAGGCGGCCCCGATCGGCTCGCAGGAGATCGACGCCCTGGAGCGCTCCGTCGAGGTGTTCCGCGCCTGGGACGCCTCCAGGGGCGGCGGACTCCAGCGCAAGGCCGTCGTGGGACAGCTCAACGAGGTGGGCGGGATGCTGGCCTACCACCACCCCGACCACCTCCAGCGCCGGCTGTGGGGAGTGGCCGCGAACCTGGCGGTGCTCGCCGGCTGGATGTCCCACGACGTGGGACTCGAACCCACCGCGCAGAAGTACTTCGTCATCGCCGCGCACGCCGCCCGTGAGGGCGGCGACCGGCCGAGGGCCGGCGAGGCGCTGTCCCGGGCGGCCCGGCAGATGGTTCACCTGGGCAAGCCCAACGAGGCGCTGGACCTGATGAAGCTGGCGAAGTCCGGCTCCGGCGAGGAGACCCTGCCGCGCACCCGCGCCATGCTCCAGACCATCGAGGCGTGGGCCCAGGCCGCCATGGGCAAGGGCCAGGCCATGCGCCGCACCCTGGGCGAGGCGGAGGACCTGTTCGTCTCCGACAGGGGCGACGTACCGCCGCCCTCGTGGATGCAGCACTTCGACGAGGCGGACCTGCACGGAATGCAGGCGCTGGCGTTCCGGACGCTGGCCGACCACGACCCCACGGCCGCGCCGGTCGCCCAGCGCCACGCCAAGGAGGCGCTGCGGCTGCGCGCCCAGGGGCACCAGCGGTCGCAGATCTTCGACTACATCTCCATGGCCTCGGCCTGCTTCATCGCCGACGACCCGGAACAGGCCGACCGGTACGCCCGGCTCGCCCTGGTGTCGATGAACGAGACGTCCTCGCACCGGACCTGGGACCGGCTGCGCGAGATGTACCGGCTCACCGGCCAGTACTCCGGCTACCCGCGCATCGAGGACCTGCGCGAGGAGATCAAGCTGGCCCTGCCCGACACCCCGGCGGTGGCGAGCACCGTCTGAGCGCCCAGGGTTCCCCGCACGGCACCCGCACGTGCCCCCGTACGGACATGGGAAAGGCCGCGCCCGGTGGCGCGGCCCAGCGAAACGCCCGGTCCCCGTCCGTCGACGGTCCGGCGGGTCAGAAGCCGATCCGGGCCACGAGCACGCAGGCGTCGTCCTCGCGCTCGTTGTCCCCGAACTCCTCCAGCACGATCCGTACGCACTCCTGCGCCGAGCGCGCCGCGGAGAACCGGGGCGCGAGTGCGAGCAGCCGCTCGGTCCCGTCCGCCCGGCTGAACTCGATGCTGCGCGGGGTCAGTCCGTCCGTGTGCAGGACCACCACGTCGCCCGGTTCGAGCAGTTCCTCGGCCTGGCCGTACACCGCGCCGGAGGTCGCGCCCAGCAGCACGCCCTCGGGCGGCTGGAGCGATCGGCCCTGCCCGCCGCGGAACAGCAGCGGCGCGGGGTGGCCGGCCTGGGCCCAGGACAGCACGCGGACGGCGGGGTCGTAACGGCAGCACACGGCGGAGCCGAGGGCCGGCTGGACGGAAGTCTCCAGGAGCTGGTTGAGCCAGCCCATCAACGGGCCGGGCTCGATGCCGGCCATGGCCATCCCGCGCAGGGCGCCGAGCATCATCGCCATCCCGGAGGTGGCGGTCACGCCGTGGCCCGTCAGGTCGCCGACGGTCAGCAGCGAGCGCCCGTCGGTCAGTTCGAGCGCGTCGTACCAGTCCCCGCCGATCAGCGCGCTGGTGGCGGAGGGCATGTAGTGCGCCGCCACGTCCAGGGCGCCGGTGCTGTCGTGCGGGAACCGCAGGGAGCCGCGCCACGGGGGGAGCACGGCTTCCTGCAGTTCGACCGCCAGCCGGTGCTCGGTCCGCGCGATCTCCCGGCGCCGCTGGAGCGAGTCACGGGACTCGCGCACCGCGCGCTGGCTCCGGCGCAGCTCGCTCACGTCCCGCAGCACGGCCCACATCGACGCCGTGCAGCCGTCGGAGTCGAGCACCGGCTCGCCCCTCATGTGCAGCGTCCGGACCCGCCCGTCGGCCCGGACGATGCGGAACTCGCCGTCTATGGGCTTGCCGTCCACCAGGCAGTCGGTGACCATCGCGGTGAGCAGCGGCTGGTCCTCGGAGAACAGGGTCGAACCCAGCTCGTCCAGGGGCAGTGCGCCGGCCTCGGGGGACCGGCCGAAGATCTGGAAGAGTTCCTCGGACCAGGTCACCTCGTCGGTCAGCAGGTTCCACTCGGCGCTGCCGACCCGGGTCGGCCGGTCCTCGACCGTGGTCTCGGGCGCCGCCCTCGGCAGCTCCAAGGGCTGCTCGGGTGCCGGGGGCAGGCCCTCTTTGAGCTGGCCGAGGTGCTGGCCCAGGTCGTCGAGGTGGTGGACCGCCAGATCGCAGAGGGCCCGCTGCCAGCGGCCCTGGGCGTCGTCGTCGTCCACGACGGTGTCGCGGCGCACGGCGTCCACCTCGCCCCGCAGGCGCCGGGTCTGCGAAATCAGTGCGTCCACCGACCCCGGCTCGGGCGGCTGCGCGGGACGGTCCGCGAACAGGTGGGACGGCATGAGAACTCCGATACAGGCGCGGCACGGCCATGAAGGAAGGACCGATTACGACTGTTGCACAGGCCGGGACGGCCTGTAAGGCGTTTGGCAACATCCGCAACGTGGTTGCTCAAGGCATATGCCGTGGGCCTTCGGGGCCTCCTTCGTGTGTACGAATGTTTCCGGTCACCGCCCGCCGGGGGCCTACACCTCCAGCGGCACCGGGTGGATCTCCTGCGCCGGGTGCCCGGTCCGCTCGTGGACGCGCTGCACCGCCTCGGCCGTGGGGGCCTCGGACAGGCAGTACACCGTGCCCGACGCCGGGTCGGCCCAGGCCTGCTTGAAGTGCACGCCTTCCTGTGACTCGATCGCCTGGTCCGCCCGGTGGGCCTCCATCAGCTGCTCGGCGGTGATGCCCTTCATGCCGGTGTGGACGTCCATGAACGTGGCCATCGCCCCACACCTCCTCGCTGTCACGGTCGGGTCCGACTCCTGCACCTTCCATCGTCCACCTGCGGCCGGAAAACCGCTGTCCGGTCGGGGGGAGTCGAGCGTACGCACGAGCGGCGCGTGCTCCCGGGGCACCCCGAGTGCCTCCGAGCGCCGGTCATCACCCGGCTGCGGGACCCCTCGAACGAAGGACCCCGGACCGTGCGATCCCTTCCCACCCGACCCGGTGATCGCTACGCTACGTGCCGGTAACGAATTGGGTGGAGTCCACACGGTGGGATCCGCGCAGGGGTGGGGACACGACGACATGACCGGGCAGAGCCCCACCGCGGACCGGAGCCGGCGCTCCTTCCTGACCCACCTCGTCGCGGCGCCGACCCTCGCCCTCGTCACCCGGGCCGGAGCCGACGTCCTCGCCGCGCAGCCCGCCGACGCCGCGATTCCGACGCTGCCCGCGATCGCCGACCTGGTCGACCTCGGCGATCTGTTCATCCTGGCCGGCGCCCCCACTTCGGCGATGCTCGCCCTCACCGTCGAAGCGGACGGGACCGTGCGCTTCCGGCTGCCGCGCGAGGAGGTCGGCCAGGGCCTGACCACCGCGGTCGCCGTCCTCGTCGCCGAGGAACTCGACGCCCCGCTGGCCGCCGTACGCGTAGAACTCGACGACGCCCGGCCCGAGCTGCTGTTCAACCAGCTCACCGGCTCCTCCAACTCCATCCGCTCCCTCTACGGGCCGGTCCGGCAGACCGCCGCCACCGCCCGGGCCCGGCTGGTCGCGGCGGCCGCCGCCCGCTGGCGGCTCGCCCCCGCCGATCTGACCACCGCCAACGGCGCCGTCCGGGCCCCCGACGGCCGTACCGCCGACTACGGAGGCCTCGCCGCGGCGGCCGCCGACCCCGCACTGCCGGTACTCGGCGCCACCCCGAAGCCGGCGGCCCGGCACACCCTCGTCGGGCGGCCCGCCGGGCGGATCGACGCCCGCGCGATGGTGACCGGCGCCCAGCAGTACACCCTCGACCTCGACGTACCCGGCGCCAAACCGTGCGTCGTACGCCGCCCGCCCACCCTCGGCGGCAGCGTCCGTGACATCGCCAACCGCGCCGCCGTCCGGGCCATGCCCGGCGTGCTGGACGTGGTGACGGTCCCGACCGGGGTCGCCGTCGTCGCCGAAACCTTCGGCCAGGCCCTCGACGCCAAGGCCGCCCTCCAGGTCACTTGGGGCCCCGGCCCGGCCGACCAGCTCTCGGACGCCCAGGTCCGGGCGAAGCTGCGCGCGGTCCACCCGGCGCCCCTGCTGCCGCCGCTGGTCACCCCGTACGTGGACGCCGAGTTCGACTTCGCCTTCGTCAGCCACGCGCCGATGGAGACCAACTGCGCCGTGGCCGACGTGCGCGAGGACCGCGCCGAGATCTGGTCCGGCCTCAAGTCCCCGATCGTGGCCCGCGAGACCATCGCCGCCGACCTCGGGCTGCCCCTGGACAAGGTCACCGTGCACGTCGTCCAGGCCGGCGGCTCCTTCGGCCGGCGGCTGTTCTTCGACGCCGCCCTGGAAGCGGCCCGGGTGTCCAAGGCCTGCCGCCGCCCCGTACGGCTGATGTGGACCCGTGTCGACGACACCCGCCACGGGCGGATGCGCCCCGCCACCCACCACCGGATCCGCGCCACCTACGCCCTCGGCGAGGTGCTGAGCTTCGAGCACCGCGTCGCCGCCGCCGAGACCGACTTCCGGCACGGACTCGGCGAGATCATCACGGCCACCGCGGCCAGTCTGCCGTCGGGCCTGGGCAACGCCACGCTCGCCCAGACCCTCTTCCTGACGACGGTCAAGTCCCCGTACCACTTCGGACTCACCACCCAGGCGCTCACCGAGGTTCCCACCGGGGTCCCCACCGGCTCCTGGCGTTCGGTGTACTCCGCCAACACCCGGGGCGCCGAGGAGATCGTCGTCGACGAACTCGCCGCCCGGACCGGCAAGGACCCCTACCGGTTCCGGCGCGCCTTCCTCAAGACCGACGCCCAGCGGGCGGTCCTGGACAAGGCCGCGAAAGAGGGCGAGTGGGGACGCCCCGTGCCGGCCGGCTGCGCGCAGGGCATCGCCTTCCACGAGGAGTACAAGTCCCGTACGGCCTGCCTGGTCGAGATCGACACCCGGGACCCGCGCCGCGTCCGGGTCACCAAGGCGGTCATCGTGGCCGACGTCGGCCTGCCCGTGAATCCGCGCGGTGTGGAGGCCCAGCTGATCGGCGGCCTCACCGACGCGATCTCCACCACCCTGCGTGCCGGTCTGCACCTCGACAACGGTCTCCCGTTGGAGGGCAGTTACAGTCAGTTCCACTGGGCGCAGCAGCGCGACACCCCGCGGGACGTACGGGTCTTCGTGCTCCCGGCGACCGGTACGGAGCCGGGCGGCGCAGGCGAGCTCGGCGTTCCGGCCGCCGTGGGGGCGATCGCCAACGCGTGGGGCCGCGCCACCGGTTCCAAGCCGCGCTCCTTCCCGCTCTCCTTCGACGTCGACTTCACCCCCTACCCGCGCTAGGTCCAGCCACCGCCCGCCGCGCCAGTTCAGGAGCCCCGCCGTGCCCTCGCACACCTTCACCGTCAACGGGCGGAGCGTCACCGTCGACGCCCCGGACGATCTGCCCCTGCTGTGGGTGCTGCGCGACCTGCTGGGGGTGCGCGGGCCCAAGTACGGCTGCGGCGTGGACGTCTGCAAGGCCTGCACCAGCCACCTCGACGGCGCGGACATCCGCCCCTGCGTGGTGCCCGTCTCCGCCTGCGCCGGAAAGACGGTCACCACCATCGAGGGACTGGCCGACGGGGACAGGCTCCACCCCGTGCAGGAGGCCTGGCTCGAACAGGACGTCTCCCAGTGCGGTTTCTGCCAGCCCGGCCAGATCATGGCCGCGGTCGCCCTGCTGGAGCGGACCGCCAGCCCCACGGACGAGGACATCGACGCCATCGCCAACATCTGCCGCTGCGGCACCTACTTCCGCATCCGCGAGGCCATCCGCAGCGCGGCGGCCAAGATGTGAACGGCGCGGCGGCGGGTGGCCACTCGGCCGGGCGGCTGGACCGGGGTGACGGACACCGCGGGAAGGGACCGGCCGCAGCGGACCGGAGCACCGGACGCTGAGCGGCACGCGCCGGCGGCCGTACTGGACCTGCCGCACCACCACCCCGCAGCGGCCGCCTGCTCGCGGACGCCGCCGTCCCGCCGGCCCTGGCGCCGGCCGCCGAGGAGGCCCGGCTGCTGGCCGCCCACGCCGCGGCGGCCGCCTGGGCCGCGCCCCCGCACGGATACGCGCCCCGGCGGCCACAGGACCCAGGGCCCCGGGAACTGCGGGCCACCGCCCGGGCCTGGCTGGACCTCGCCCATCCGGGCGACCAGGCGGCCCTCTCGCCGGCTCTGCGCCTGCCCGCCGCCGGCGCCACCCGGACCTGGTGGCCTGGTCCCGGGTCCAGCTCGGTCCGCCCACCGGCCCCGGCGTCCCCGCCGGTGCGCGCGAAACCGTCCGCGCGCGGCCCCGCGGCCGCGTGGCTCGGCGTCTCGCTGCCCGGCACCCGCACACGCGTGGCCCGGGCCGAGGAAACGGACCGCGTGCCGGATCCGGGACACAGCGCCGATGGCGGACGGAATGCCACCGAAATGGATGACCATGCCTGAATGAGGCGTATCAATGCGAAACGCGTGCTGGTGGGTGAGCCGCTCGACACCGCACGGCTGGGCGAGACGCTGCTGCCCAAGCGGCTCGCCCTGCCGATCTTCTGCAGCGACCCGCTCTCCTCCGTGGCCTACGCCACCGAGGAGATCCTGCTGACCCTGGCCCTCGGCGGCGTCGCCCTGCTCCACCTCGCCTGGTACGCGGCCGCCGCCATCGTCTTCCTGCTGGTGGTGGTCGTCGCCTCGTACCGCCAGACCTGCCACGCCTACCCCGGTGGCGGAGGCGCGTACGTCGTCAGCGCGGAAAACCTCGGCCAGACCGCCGCGCTGACGGCCGCCAGCGCGCTGCTGGTCGACTACGTGCTGACCGTCGCCGTGTCCGTAGTCTCCGGTGTCGCCGCCATCACCTCGGCCATCCCCGCGCTCAGCGACCACCAAGTTGCCCTCTCGGTCGCCTTCGTGGTGCTGCTCACGCTGATGAACCTGCGCGGCGTACGGGAGTCCGGGCGGGTCTTCGCCGTCCCGACGTACGGCTTCGTCCTCGTCATCTACCTCATGTTCGCGGTCGCCGCGTTCCGGATCGCGACCGGGGACACCATCCGGGCCGAGTCCGCCACGCTCCCGATCACCGCCGAGGGGACGTACGCCGGGTTCGCCCTCGTGCTGCTCGCGATGCGCGCCTTCGCCTCCGGGTGTACCGCACTGACCGGCGTCGAGGCCATCAGCAACGGCGTACCCGCCTTCCGCAAGCCCAAGAGCCGCAACGCCGCCACCACACTGGCCGCGATGGGCGTCCTGGCGGTGACGATGTTCATGGGCATCACCGTCCTCGCCATGGTGTACGAGGTGCACGTCGCCGCCGACCCCAGGGAGCTGGGCCTGCCCGCGGGCACACCCATGTCCACCGCACTGGCCCAGATCGGCCGCGCCACCTTCGGGGACTGGCACGTCCTGTTCTACCTGCTCCAGACCGTCACGGCCGGGGTGCTCATCCTCGCTGCGAACACCGCCTTCAACGGCTTCCCGATGCTCGCCTCGATCCTCGCCCGGGACCGGTACGCGCCGCGCCAGCTCTACAACCGGGGTGACCGGCTCGTCTACTCGAACGGCATCGTGCTGCTCGCGCTCGCCGCGATCGCCCTGATCGTCGCCTTCGACGCCGAGCTGACCCGCCTCATCCAGCTCTACATCATCGGCGTGTTCGTCTCCTTCACCCTCTCCCAGGCCGGCATGGTCCGGCACTGGAGGCGCGAGCTGGCGTCGCCCGGCACCGCCCGGGAAAACCGGATCCACATCCACCGCCGGCTCGCCATCAACGCGATCGGCGCCACCCTCACCGCCCTGGTCCTGGTCATCGTCCTCGTCACCAAGTTCACCCACGGCGCCTGGCTGGTCTGCATCGCCATGCCGCTGCTGTTCCTGGGCATGAAGGGCGTCCGGCGGCACTACGACGCCGTCACGGCGCAAGTCGCCGTCCCGGCCGGAGCACGACCGCGCAAGCCCGCCCGCCACCACGTGCTGGTCCTCGTCTCCTCCGTGCACGGCCCGACGCTCAAGGCGCTCGGGTACGCACAGGCCCTGCACCCCGACAGCCTGACGGCGGTGTCCGTGGCCGCCGACGAGGACGACATGCGGCGGCTGCGGCAGGCCTGGGCGGACCACGCCCCCGGCATCGGGCTCAAGGTGCTGCACTCGCCGTACCGCGAGGTGATCGGCCCGGTGATGGCCCACATCCAGGAGCTGGCGGCCGCCGACGGCACGGACGTGCTCTCGGTCGTCATCCCCGAATACGTGGTGGGCCGTTGGTGGGAGCAGCCGCTGCACAACCAGAACGCGCTGCGGCTCAAGGCGAGGCTGCTGTTCACCCCGGGCGTCGCGGTGATCGACGTGCCGTACCTGCTGGAGTCGGCGAAGGCCGCGGAGCCGGACGGGGCCCGGCCGCCGCAGCGGTAGCTCAGCCGGCGGCGTGCTGGAGCACCGCCGCGTGCGCCAGCGCCAGTTCCACCACCTGCGCCGGATCGGAGAGCGACCGGCCGGTGAGCCGCTCCAGCCGGCGCAGCCGGTTCGAGACGGTGTTGCGGTGGCAGTACAGGCGCTGCGCGGCGTACGTGGTCGAGCCCTGGCAGGCCAGCCAGGTGCCCAGGGTCGCCAGCAGGACCCGGCGGTCCTCCGGGGGCAGCGCCAGCACCGGGCCCAGCACCACCCCACGCAGCCGGCCCGCGAGTTCCGCGTCCCCCGCGACCAGCGCCGCCGGAAGCCGCTCGTCCAGCAGGGCGGCGCCCGGGCCGCCCGCCGCCGGGGCGGTGCGCAGGGCGAGCACGGCCAGCCTGCGGGCGCCGGCCAGTTCGGCGGGGGACTCCACCACCGGGCTGACCCCGGCCCGGACACCGGGCGGCGCGAGCAGGTCGCGTAAGGACTCCAGCGGATGGTGGCCCAGCTCCACCACCCCGCTCTCGCCGTCGGCGCGCACCCGCCACCACGCGCGCGGGCCGCCGCCCGCGGCCGGCCCGGGCCCGGCGGGCGCTCCGCCGGGCCCGACCGCGATCACGGCGAACCGGCCCCGCTCCGGGAGCCCGAGCCGGACGGCGGCGTCCGCGGCCCCGGCGGCCGTCGCCGTGCCGTCCAGCAGCGCGTCCAGCAGGGCCGCCCGGCGCTCCCGGTCGCGCTCGCCCTGCGCGGCGCCGGCGTGCCGGTACGCCTCGGAGGCGGCGTCCGACATCCGGTCCAGCACCTCCCACAGCGCGGCCGCGCCCGGCAGCAGCCGCGGCAGCGAAGCCCGGTCGTGCGCGGCGACGGCTTCGGTCAGGGTCTGCCACAGCAGCCGTCCGGCCTGCCGGTATCCGCGCAGCAGGGCGTCCAGCGGCAGCCCCCGCGCCGCCGCGTCGGCCCCCTCGGACCCGGCCGCGCGGGCGCCGGCCGGGTCCGGCGGCAGGCCCCGGGAGGCGCGGACCAGGCCCGCCACGGCCTGCTCCAGGGTGCGGTGGGTCCGTTCGCGCAGCTCGGCCCGCCCGAGCGGCGCGGCGTACGCGGGATCCTCGGCCAGCGCCCGGTCGGTGAGCCGGTCCGCCGCCACGGCGATCCGGCGTCCCAGGTCCCCGCGTATCTCCTCGATGATCCGCTCCATGACGGGCAGCGTGACACGGGCGAGGGGGCGCTGGGGAGGCCCGGGAGCACCCCGGGTCCGCCGCAGTGCCCGCGACACCGCCGCTGCGACGCGCCGGGGACCGGTGCGCGGACCGGCCGCCCGGCACGTACTGCGACTAAGGCTGTCCCGTAATCCCCGGCGGGCGCACGCCGCCGGCTACGGCACCTCGCTACGTTGTCGGGACGTCCAGATACGCCCAGTTCGAGGACGCCCCTCCGCCTTGCGATGGACCGCATCTGACGCCGTGCGCCGACCCACCGGGGATTACGGGACAGCCCTTAGACGGCCGCGATATCCCGGCGGGGTATGCCCAGGCCGGCGAACAGGTCCTGCGCGAGGTGCTCGGTGAAGACGGCCGACTCCGTCAGGGCGCGGCGCACCGCCGCCTCGTCGGGGGTCAGTCCGGCCGCGGCGGACCAGGCCAGGGCGGCGCACACCGCCGGGAGCACGGGGAACTCGTGCACCGGTATCCCGTGGTCCGCGGCCTTGGCGCGATCGAGCAGCGCCCGCCAGCGGTGCCCCTGCGGCGCGGTGGCCTCGACGAAGCCGACGTCGCTGTCGAGGAACTCCACGGCCACCACCGGCGCTTCCACGAGCCGGGCGAGCCGCGCCACCCCCCGCCGGTCCGCGTCCTCGAACTCCGCCGACCGCCAGCCGGCCACCGCCGGCGCGGAAACCTCAACCCCCGTGAAACCCGCGGCTGCCATCAGGCCCGACAGCCGGTGCTCCGAGGACCGTACGACCAAAGACCCACCCGAGTTGCCCATACCGGCAACGGTACGGCGCCCCACTGACAATCCCCGAAGGCCCGTGCCGGGGGCGGGCGGTGGTTGATCTTATGCTCAGGTTTACGCGAGTCAGCTGGTTTTGTGGCCGGTGAGCGACTTTGATGGGTTTGCCAGCCTCGTAACGGAGCAGGGGGACTCACTATGGGCACCGACCGCACCCACAAGGACAGCGCACCCACCCTGATCGGTTCCGTACAGCGGGCGCTGCGCCTCGTGGAGGCGATGCACGCGGAGGGCGGTGCGACGGCCAAGCGGCTCTCGCGGATCACCGGGATTCCGCTGCCGACCGTCTACCACCTGCTGCGCACCCTCAGCCATGAGGGGTACGTCCAGCGCGAGGGCGGGGCGTTCCGGCTCGCGGACGACCTGCCGCTCGCTTCTTGATCAGAAGTAGACGCGATCCGGCCAAGCTGGCACGTGCTACCGCGCATGTTCCAGCGGAAAATGCCAGAACGCCTTTTCGCTCTGCGGAAGTTGAGTAAGTTCCTCCTGTCGCGCCGAACGACCGTGCACCCAGCACGTCCAGCCGGGAGGGGAGCCCGCGTGCCCGGGATCGACGAATGTCTGCTCGAAGCCATGGCCCTGCCCGGTGCGCGGGGCGCCGCGCTGGTCGACTGGAGCAGCGGACTGGCCCTCGGCACCGCCGGGGACTCCCCGGTGGGCGACCACGAGACCACCGCCGCGGAGACCGCCGAACTGGCCCGGGCGGCCGCCGAGTACGAGTCCTTCGCCCCGGCGGAACCGGGCGCCGCGGCCGGACCGGCACCGGGCGCCGCGGCCGGGCCGCCCGTCGAGGACCTGATCGTCACCACCCGGACCGGCTACCACGTCCTGCGCTTCGTCGAGACCAGCTTCGACAGCAGCGTCTTCCTCCACCTCTGGCTCGACCGCACCGACGGCAACCTGGCCCTCGCCCGGCACAGACTCCGCACCCTGGCGGAGGGGCTGGTGCTCAGATGACCGCCGCGACGGCGACCGCCGCCACCGCCGTCTCCCCGCTGCTCACCCGCCTCGCCGCCGAACGCGCCACCGGCGCCCTGCTCCGCGACCGCGGCACCCTGTTCCTGGAAGACGGCCGGGTCGTACACGCCGAAAGCCCTTCGACCCCCGGCCTCGACGTCCTGCTCACCACCGGCGGCGGCCTCGCCCCCGAACGCTGGAACGACGCCGTCAACCAGGCCGGAGCCCGCCGCCAGGTCGCCCGGTTCCTCGTCGACAGCGGTGGCCTCGCGGGCGGGGAGCTGGAGATCTGCCACCTCGCCGCCATCTTCGACGCCGCCTTCTTCGCCCTCTCGCCGGGCAGCGGGCCGTCCCGGTTCCGGCGCGGGGCCACCCACTGGATCGGCTCGGTCCGGTCGGTGCCCGCCGCCGCCGTCGAACGGGAGACCTGCCGCCGGCGGGAACTGCTGGACGCGGTGTGGCCCTACCCCCAGCTGGACACCGCCCCCGTGGTGCCCCGGCCGGCCGCCCCCGGCCAGACGGTCACGGCCCGCCAGCGCCTCCTGCTACGGCAGTCCGACGGCGTGCGCACCCCGGCGGACCTCGCCTGGGTACTGGGCCGCCCGGCCTTCCACACGCTGCTCGACGTCCGCAGACTGGCGGCCGCCGGGCTGGTCGAGACCCCCCGTGAACCCGCCCCGGCACCGGTCGCCGGGGTGTCCCTGCCCGACTGGATGACCCAGACCCAATCCCCGGACGTGGCGCTGCTCCGCCGGTTACGCGACGCACTGGAGGCAAGCCTGTGAGGCTCCCGCTGCGACCGGTCCTGCGCGCCGACCGCTCCGAGCGCAGGCAGCCCGAAAGGAGGCCGGCCGACATGAGCACGGTGACGATGGCCGCCGAGACAGAAGCCGAGATACGCGCGGAGCTGCGGCGCCTGCGGGCCCGTGTCCCCCAGCTCACCGGCGCCCTCGCCGCGAGCGTCGACGGCCTGGTGCTCGCCCACGACAGCGCCGCCACCGAAGCCGAATCCGTCGCCGCGCTGACCGCGGCGGCCCTCGGTGTGGCCCAGCGGCTCAGCGACTGCACCGGCCAGGGCGGCTTCCGGGAACTGCTCGTGCGCGGCGAGCACGGCTACGTCGCGACCTACGCCGCGGGGGAGGCGGCCGTCCTCACCCTGATCGCCGAGCCGCGGGTCAACGTCGGCCGGCTCCACCTGGAGGGCCGGCGCTCCAGCCTGCGCATCACCGAACTCGTCGAGCACGGCCTCGGCCGGCGCGGCGGCCCGGTGGCCCCGCCCATGCCCACCGAGGCGCCGTCGCCCTGAGTTCCGTACGACCACGGCGACAGACGTCCCGGCACACGCCAGTCCCGCAGCGACAGCGGAAACGACAGTAGAAAGAGGAACCACTCATGGTCAACGTGGAGACCGCCCTCAAGGAAGCCACCACCATCGAGGGCGCGCTCGGCGCCGCGCTGGTCGACTACGGCAGCGGCATGGCGCTCGGTATGGTGGGCGGGGGAAAGGACCTCGACCTCGCGATCGCGGCGGCCGGCAACACGGACGTGGTGCGGGCCAAGGTCCGGACGATGGAGATGCTCGGCATCAACGACGAGATCGAGGACATCCTGATCACCCTCGGCGGCCAGTACCACCTGATCCGGCTGATGAAGGGGCGCGGCAGCGGCGGGTTCTTCCTCTATCTCGCGCTCGACCGCGCACGTGCCAATCTCGCGATGGCCCGGCACCAGCTGAAGAGCATCGAGGCCGGCCTGGAGATCTGAGGAGGACCCGCGAGGGTCGCGACTGCGCGGTGGCGGGCGGTTGAATTCTTTGCCGTCCGCCCGGCGAGCAGGGGCGATATGTCCGAGGATGGGCGGAATTTATCATCCCGTTACCGAGTAAGATGCTCTAATCGGTTGATCATCAACAAAGCAAAAAGCTGGAGAACCTGCCACCCATGCCCCCGCGCCTGAGCATCGTCGTACCGGTCTACAACGTCGAGCTCTACCTCGACGAGTGCCTGGAGTCCATCGCCGCCCAGACCTTCGAGGACTTCGAGGTCGTCCTCGTCGACGACGGTTCCACCGACGCCAGTGCCGCGATAGGCGAGGCCTTCGCCGCGCGGGACGACAGGTTCCGACTGGTACGGCAGAAGAACGCCGGACTCGGTGCCGCCCGCAACGCGGGTGCCCGTCACATATCCGAAGGCAGCGAGTACCTCGCCTTCGTCGACAGTGACGACACCATGCCGGCCAACGCCTACCAGCTGCTGATCGAAGCCCTCGACGAGACGGGTTCCGACTTCGCCGGCGGCAACGTCAAGCGCTTCCGCTCCGTCGGAATGCAGCAGTCCTGGGGACACCGCGCCCCCTTCGCCACCACCCGGCTGAAGACCCACATCTCCAAGTTCGCGCCGCTGGTCACCGACCGCACCGCGTGGAACAAGGTCTACCGGCGCACCTTCTGGGACGAGCACGGCTTCCAGTACCCCGAAGGCATCCTCTACGAGGACGCGCCCGTCAGCATCCCGGCCCACTACTTCGCCACCAGCGTCGACGTGATCAGCGACGTCGTCTACCACTGGCGGGTCCGCGAGACCGGCGAGCGCTCCATCACCCAGCGCTCCACCGACCCCGTCTCCGTCATCGACCGCGTGACGTCCATCCGCATGGTCCGCGACGCCCTCAAGGCCAAGCCGGGCGAGAAGTACGCCCGTTACCTGCGCGAGTACGACCACAACGTGCTCAGCGAAGAGCTGCCGCTCATCTACAAGTACGTCGGTGAAGGCGGCCCCGACTTCCGGGCGGCCTTCGTCAAGGAGGTCGGCGGCCTGGTCCGGGAGATCGGCCCCGGGCCCTGGTCCGACCTGACCGTCGCGGACCGGCTCAAGGCGTACCTCGCCCGCGAGGGCCGCGTCGAGGAGTTCATCGCCCTCAACAAGCACCAGAGCGACTACTCCTACAGCGTGCCGGTCAAGGGCCTCGCCCGGCCGCAGGCCGACTACCCCTTCCTCACCGCCCCCGTCCCCGCCAAGCTCCTGACCCTCGGCCCGCGCGAACGCCGCGTCGTCAGCCGCCTGGAACAGGCCGCCTGGAGCGACGGCAAGCTGCTGCTGCGCGGGTACGCGCTGCCCGGCCACCTGGGCGCGGAGAGCCGCCTGGGCTCCCGCAAGATGCTGATCTTCCGCGAGCAGGGCAAGCGCCGCCGCAGCGTCGTCACCGCCCGTACGGTCGCCTCCCCGATGGCCACCGTGAACGAACCGCACCTCGCGCTGCGGCACGCCGACTGGGCCGGGTTCACCGCCGTCGTCGACCCCACCGTCTTCCAGACCGGCGGCACGTGGAACGACGGTACGTGGACCACCTCCATCGCCGTCACCGGCGCCGGCGGCCTGCACCGCGCCCGCCTCCGGGGCGGCGACCACGACAGCGGCCACAACCCGCCGGCCTACTGGGCCACCTCCGACGTGCGGATCGTCCCGACCGTCGGCGGCCCCCTGACGATCAAGGTCGAGGTGGTCCGCGCCCGGGCCCTGGACGTCCGCCCGTCCGGCGACGACGCCGTAGAGGTGTCCGGCGAGCTGTCCGCCGAGGTCGGCCCGGGCGCCTCCCTCCAGGCGACGCACGTCGGCAGCGGCAACACCCTCACCGCCCCGCTGGACACCGCCGGGGCCGGCGCGAACAGCCGCGTCCCCTTCACCGCCGCCCTGCGCCTGGCCGAGCTGGCGGACGTACCGCTGCCCGGACCCGGCGAATGGGGCCCGCAGGCCTGGAACCTGGCCGTCGTCCGCGCCGACGGCACCGAACACCCCCTGGTCCTCGACGAGCGGGGCGGTTTCACGCAGCTGGTCGTGCCGGTGCCCGCCGACACCACCGGCCGCGCCGTCTTCGCCAAGCGCGGGCCGTCGGGCCACCTGGTCCTCTCCGTCCAGGCCTCGCCGCCGCTGGTGGACACCGTCACGACCAAGAACGGCACCCTCACCCTCGGGGGCGTCTTCCACGCGCCCGCGGACACCGCCGACGAGCCGTACGAGCTGGTCCTGCACAACCACCACGGGGCCGAGTTCAGCTACCCGGTCACCCGTGACGGCGACCGCTTCGAAGCCTCCTTCGAACCGGTCCTGCCCGAGGCGTACGCCGGTCGCACCACCCTTCCGCACAGCCGCTGGTGGCCCACCCTGCGCCCGGCGAGCCAGGGCGGCACCACCGCGAGCCTGCTCGGCGTCGACCGCGGCGCGCCGCTCCAGCTCCTGCCGCCGGTCCTCTTCTCCGGACCGCACCACATCACCGTCGACGGCCGCCGCATGCGCGTCGAGGCCCGGCTGTACGACCGGCTGGTGCTGAACAGCGACCCGCTGATCAGCCCGCACGACCGCTCGCGCTACGCCCAGCGCGTGGCCCGCGACATCACGTACCCCGCCCAGTCCGCCCTGCCGGTCAAGGACATGGTCGTGTACGAGACCTTCCAGGGGAACGGCGCCGGCGACTCCCCGCGCGCCATCCACGACGAACTCGTGCGGCGCGGTGCGAAGCTGGACCACGTCTGGCTGGTCCGGGACGGCCGCGCGGAGGTCCCGTCGACCGCCCGCGCCGTCCAGTACGACAGCCTGGAGGCCTGGGACGTTCTGGCCCGCGCCCGCTACTACGTGGTCAACGACAGCGTGCCGAGCCACTTCCGGCGCCGCCCCGGGCAGACCGTCGTACAGACGTGGCACGGAACGCCGTTGAAGCAGATCGGCCACGACTACCTGCACGACTACTACACGAGCCCCGAGGCCCTGGACGCGCTGCGCCACGACGCCGCCCAGTGGTCGTTGCTCGCCTCCCCGAGCTCCTACGCCACCCCGGTCCTCAAGCGCGCCCTCGGCTACGACGGCGAGATCATCGAGTCCGGCAGCCCGCGCACCGACGCCCTCGTCCGCCCGGACGAGCAGCGCGTCGCCGAGGTCCGGCGGCGGCTCGGCCTGCCCGAGGGCAAGAAGGTCGTCCTCTACCTGCCGACCTGGCGGGAGAACCGCGAGGGCTGGTCGAACGGCTACAAGCTGGACCTGCAGATCGACCTGGACGCCGCCCGCAGCGCGCTCGGCGAGGACCACGTCCTTTTGGTCCGCGGCCACCACAAGGTGAACGAGCAGGTCCGCGAGGGCGTCCGGGACGGCTTCGTGGTCGACGTCTCGCGCTGGCCCGACACCACGGACCTGCTGCTGGTCGCCGACGTCCTGATCTCGGACTACTCGTCCGCGATCTTCGACTTCGCGCTGACCGACCGGCCGATCCTGCTGTTCACGTACGACCTGGAGCACTACCGCGACACGCTGCGCGGCTTCACCTTCGACCTGGAGAAGAAGGCTCCCGGCCCGCTCATCGCCGACTCCGCGAGCCTGATCGAGGCCGTACGCGACGCCGACGCCATCTGCGCCGCACACGCCGAGGCCCGGGCGGCGTTCCGCGCCGAGTTCTGCGACCTCGACGACGGACACGCCACCGAGCGGGTCGTCGACCGGATGCTCGCCCTGTAGTCCGAACGAGCGCTTTCCCGGAGGGACACGGACCGGTCCCCGGCACACCGATGAGTTCGGGGCCGGGGACCGGTCTGTATGTGTGGGACGGCCCGGCCACGGGTCCCGTCCCGCCCACCCACTCTGGAGGCAGTCATGAGCAGCAGCGCCGGCTTCACCACCTGTCTGTGGTTCGACGGCAACGCGGAGGCCGCGGCGGACTACTACCTGTCCGTCTTCAAGGACGGCGAGCGGGGACGCACCGCCTACTACAACGAGGCGGGGCCCGGTCCGGCCGGTGAGGTGCTGATCGTCGAGTTCGAGATCAACGGGCAGAAGTTCGTCGGCCTCAACGGCGGCCCGCAGTTCCCCTTCACCGAGGCCATCTCCTTCCAGATCCACTGCGCCGACGAGGCGGAGGCGGACTACTACTACGACGAGCTGACGAAGGACGGCGGTGCGGAGTCGGCCTGCGGCTGGGTCAAGGACAAGTTCGGGGTGTCCTGGCAGGTGGTCCCGCCCGGCGCCATCGACCTGATCGCCGACCCGGATCCGGGCCGGGCCGCTCGCGCGACGTCCGCCATGATGACGATGAAGAAGCTGGACGTGGCGGAAATGCGCCGGGCCGCCGACGCCGAGGGCTGACCGGGGGGACCAGGGGCAGGCCGGTACCGGACCGCGGGCAGGCCGGTACCGGGCCGGGTGCCGGTACCCGGCCCGGCTCAGGCGCCGATCCGGGCCAGCAGCGCCGGCAGGGCCGTCCCGATCGGCTCGCGGATGACCTCGTAGGCGAGGGAGTCGTACGGGGTCTCCTCCGCGTTCACGATGATCAGCCGGGCCCCCGCCTCCGCGGCCATCCCGGCCAGCGAGGCGGCGGGCTGCACCTGGAGGGTCGACCCCACGGCGACGAACACCTGACACCCCTTGGCCACCGCCATGGCCCGCCCCAGCACCTCGGGGTCCAGCCGCTCGCCGAACATCACGGTCGCCGCCTTGAGGATCCCGCCGCAGCCGAGACACCCGGGATCCGGCTCCCCGGCCGCGACCCGGGCCAGCGCCTCGTCCATGTCCGACCGGGCGTGGCAGGCCGTGCACACCACCGACCGGGCCGTGCCGTGCAGTTCGAACACCTTGCGGGCGGGCATTCCGGCGAGCTGGTGCAGACCGTCCACGTTCTGGGTGAGCACCCGCACCGGGGTCCCGCCCCGCTCCAGCTCCGCCACGGCGTAGTGCGCGGCGTTGGGCCGCGCCCCGAGCGCGCTCAGCTCGGCCCGCATCAGCCAGGAGCGGCGTCTGACCTCCGGATCGGCCATGTAGTACGCGTACGTGACGAGCTTCTCGGCGCCGGGCTCGCGCCGCCACAGCCCCTGCGGCCCCCGGTAGTCCGGAATCCCGGAATCGGTGGACATCCCGGCCCCACTGAACACTGCGACGAGCGGTTTCCCCATGAGCCGACCCTACGCAGACCGCCCACCGGCCCGCGAGCGCGTTTTCCCGGGCGCGCCACCCGCGGGCACCGGCCGGAGCGCGGGAACCGGGCCACAGTGGTGAATCCCGCCCCCACTGGGGTGAGGTCCCCGTCGCGTCCCGCCAGGGCGGACCGCGCGGACGGCTACAAACCGGACATGAAGCTCACCCCGCACCTTCCCGGCGCCCTGCTGCTCGGCCTGAGCGCCCTCCTGCTCCCCGCCGCGGCGGCCCCGGCCCTGGCCGACGCGCCTCCGTTCGGCGACATCGTCGCCGCCCGCGCCCACCGGCACACGGCCGCCCAGATCAGCGGCTTCCTGATCGGTTTCTACGGACACCACGGCCCCTCCGCCCACGACCGCCGGCACCGGGTCTCCCAGCAGCTCAAGGAGAAGCAGAAGAACTATCCGGACAGTGACGTGCTGCTCTGCGCCCGGAGCAAGCCCAACCGGATCACGGTCGGCCCGGCCACCGTCGCCCAGAACGCCGGCGTCGGCTGGGCCACCGTCACCACCCATTGGGACGGCGGGGCCACGGACACCTTCACCGCCTACGTACGGCTCGACAGCAGGCCGATCCGGCTGGACGACGTGATCTGCGCCGGCTGACCGGCGAGCCGACGGCGGGCCGGTGCAGGCCGGAGAGGCCGTCCACGCCACCCTCCTGGCGTGGCGTCAGGCCGACCGGTGCGGGGCTGCGCGGACGCGGGGGCGTCTGGTAGAACACCGGGCATGACGGGCTTCGAGATCACCGGCGCGAGCGCCTGCGACATGGAAATGATCCGTTCCTGGGCCGAGGACGAAGGCTGGAACCCGGGCGTCGGCGACCGTTACGCCTTCGCCGTCGCCGACCCCGGCGGCTTCCTCGTCGGCCGGCTCGACGGGGAGCCCGTGGCCTGCATCTCGGCGATCCGCTACGGAACCGGCTTCGGGTTCATCGGCTTCTACATCGCCCGGCCCGCCGTGCGCGGCAGGGGCTACGGGATCCGGCTGTGGAACGCCGGGATGGCGCGGCTCGACGGGCGCCTGGTCGGCCTGGACGGGGTGGTCGAGCAGCAGGACAACTACGGCAGGTCCGGTTTCCGCCGGGCCTGGAACAACGCCCGCTACGAGGGTGTTCCAGGGGCCGGTGACGACCGTGGGGTGCGGGTGGTGGACGCCGGTTCCCTGCCCTTCGCGGAACTCGCCTCCTACGACCGCCTGGTCTTCCCGGAGGCCCGGGACTCCTTCCTCGCGGCATGGACCGGGCTGCCCGGGCGGACGGCCCTCGCCGCCGTCCGGGACGGACGGGTCGAGGGCCTCGGCGTGATCCGCCCGGGCAGCGCCGCCGCCAGGATCGGTCCGTTGTACGCCGCCACCCCCGAGGTCGCCGCCGCCCTGCTGCGCGGGCTCGCGCGGCACGCTCCCGGCGGGCAGGTCGCCGTGGACGTACCCGACGTGAACCCGGCGGCCGGGAAGCTGGCGGCCGGCCTGGGGCTGGTGCCCACCTTCGAGACCGCCCGCATGTACACGGGCCCGGCGCCCGCGCTCGACCTGTCCGGCCTGTACGGGGTCACGAGCCTCGAACTGGGGTGACGGGGGCCGGGCGGCGGTCGCACGGCGCCGCCCGGCGGGAGCCGGCGCGCCGTCCTACACGTGGAACAGGACGCCCTCGCTGCTGCGCAGCTCACAGGGGTTGGCGAAGACGTGGACGTAGTTCATCCTGCGGCCCTGCCACACTCCGTCGACCGTCACGGTCAACGGGTTCCACTCCCGGGTACACCGCACGTTCGCGCGGGGTGCGGTCAGCGCGTCCGGCGCGCCACCGGTCGCGCGCAGTTCGGCACACGCCGCCGCCGGGTCCGGGTGCGTGCCGGTCGGGCGCGGCGCGCACACCAGCGTCCCCGCGCGCATCACCGTCGCCTGGGCGGGATCCGCTCCGGCGGCGACGCTGACCACGAGCGCCGACGGGGCGTAGAGGGTTGCCGCTCCGGTCGGCGCCGCGTCGGCGGCTCCCGACCCGGCCAGCGCGGTGAGGGCGGTGAGCGCCATGGCTCCGGAAGCCAGTCCCAGACTCCTGCTGATGGACCGCATTTCGAACACTCCTCGGGGTTGTCGTGCCGGATAACGGACGCGAGTCTTGCCCATGCGGCGCCAGAACGCTCGTTCGGGCCGCGAATTCGCGTCACCGTTCGTGAGCGCATGAGTGCAGTCCGCAGCCGGTGGGAGGCTGTTGACCTGTACGGACGGGGCCCGCGGAAACGGCCGAAGACACCCGCCTCGCGGCGCCCGCGGCCGACCGGGCAGGGGGCCGGAGAGGGGCCCGCACCCCGCTGACCGGGGGCGCGGGCCCGAAGGGGGGTTCAGCGGGTGGCGGCGATCCGCGGCGCGTACAGGTCGAGGAGCCGGGTACGCGTCTGCTGGAGCCGCATCGCGAGCACCCGCCCGACCCAGTGCCCGATGGCGGAGCCGAAGGCGGGGTCGGCGTCCATCAGCAGCCGTACCGTGGGCGCGTCGAACTGGTCCGCCCGTACCAGGGTCATCGCCTCGGCGCCGAGCTGCCAGGTGAACGGGGGGAACAGCCAGGACCAGCCGACCAGTTCGCCCGGGCCGAGGCTCTCGATCGGCGCGGGGCGGTGGCCGGGGACGGGGAGCTCCAGCGTGACGGTGCCGGAGCGCACGATCCAGAAGGACTCGGCCCGGCTGCCCTCGTTGAAGATCCGGGCGCCCTCGCGGAAATTGACCTCACGGGCCAGTGCCATGAGCCGGGCGCGGTGCTCGGCGGACAGTACGGCGGCGAGCCGGATGGGGGAAGGTGTGCTCACGACGGCCTCCGATCACGACCCCCCAGGACTCCTGCTCACCTCAGTGTCGCCGACTCCGGCCCGCGGGGTGGTGCGACGCCGGCGGCCCCGGCCCGAGCGACGGCCCGGGGTAACCGTCCGGACACGGGTGGTGACGGGGCTGGGGCGTGTTTCGCGCGCTCGGCCCCCAGCTATCGCTGGGAGGTGCCCCCAGCGTTGTCGGGATCGCCCGCGTACGCCCGGTACGAGGGCGACCCTCCGCCTTGCGATCGCATGCACCGGACGCCGCGGGGCCCGCCCTCCGGACGGCCGGCGCTACTTTCCGAACACGCTCTAGTCCTCGCCGCTCGCCTCCAGGCAGGCCAGTTCCATCGCGTCCAGGACCGCCTCGTGGCTGCGCCCGCTCAGTTCGGCGACGTTCTCGATCTGCGCCGTGGCCCAGGCGGCGAGGGTCATCACCAGGACCCGGAGCCCGTCAGTGCCGTGTTCGGCGAGGACGGCGTCGGCCACGATCATGGCCTCCTCGGGTACCTGCTCCGGCGGCTCCATCCCGGCCAGACCCCGCAGCATGGCGAGGGTACGGCGGGAGATCTCCGGCGTCATCCGCGCCAGCCGCATGTCTTCTTCGTCGTCCATCCGCCCACCTCCGGTGCCGTGCGGAACGCACTCAGGGCACGGTAGAGCGGTGCGACCCCCCACGGGGCGGTTTTCCCAGTGCTCCCCCCACCCGAACGACCCCACGCCGACGCCCGGCCGGGCGTGCTCCCCCGCGGGGACGGGTCCCGCCGTACCGGCTGCGCCGGAAGCGGTTCGCCCGATGCCTTCCGTAGGGGGCGACCGGCCGGTAACTTGGCGCCGCGCCGCCCGGTCGGGCGGGGTTCCGCAGTCCGCAGGAGCGACATGAAGAGCCTGTTACGGGTGGTCCTGAGCGTGTTGGTGCTGACGGCGGCGGCCGGGGCCCTGCCCGCGACCGCCTCGACCCCGGCGACCGCTGCACCCGCCTCGGGCCCCGCGTCCGCCGCACCCGCCGCGGCGACGACGGACGCCTGGAAGCCGCCCCTGTCCACCAGCGGCCGGTACATCGTCGACGCCGACGGCAACCGCTTCCGGCTGCGCTCCGGCAACTGGGACGGCGCCCAGGGCTCCTGGACCGGCTCCGGCGACCGCTCCGACCCCGCCAACCACCACGCCGGCCAGGACTCCCACGGCATTCCGCTCGGCCTGGACCGGGTCCCCCTGCCCACCCTGCTCGCCGACTTCCGCTCCCTCGGCCTCAACAGCGTCCGGCTGCCCTTCTCCAACGAGATGCTGCACTCCACCGGCCCGGTCCCGGACGCGGCCGTCGCCGCCAACCCGGCCCTGCGCGGCCGCACCCCGCTCCAGGTGTACGACGCCGTCGTCGCCGCGCTCACCGACGCGGGCTTCGCGGTCATCCTCAACAACCACACCGGCACCACCCGCTGGTGCTGCGGCATCGACGGCAACGAACGCTGGAACAGCGGCCGGTCCACCGCCCAGTGGGCCGACGACTGGGTCTTCCTCGCCCGCCGCTACCGCGACAACCCGCGCGTCGTCGGCGCGGACCTCTACAACGAGGTCCGCCGCGACGTCCTCGACGACCCCAACTGGGGCCTCGGCGACACCCACGACTGGTACGCGGCCGCCCAGGAGGCCGCCGACCGCATCCTCACCGAGGCCAACCCGAACCTGCTCATCGTCATCGAGGGCATCAACTGGACCGGCATCCCGGTCGACGGCTTCCCGCACGGCCGCCCGGCCCTCACGCCCGTCCGTACCCTCTCCCACACCCTCGTCGTCTCCCACAAGCTCGTCTACTCGGCCCACTTCTACGGGTACACCGGCCCGCACCACAGCGGAGCCACCGGCCTCGGCGAGACCAGCGACCTCCGCTACCAGGACATGAGCCCCGCCCAGCTCGAACAGACCCTCTACGACCAGGCCTTCTTCGTATCCGCCGAAACCGGCAACCACTTCACCGCCCCCGTCTGGATCAGCGAGTTCGGCATCGGCGCCGACGAGGGCGGGGCCGCTCCGCGCGCCTGGTTCACGCACTTCGCCTCCTACCTCGCCAGCTCCGACGCGGACTTCGCGTACTGGCCGCTCGTCGGCTGGAGCACCACCGCCCAGGGCGCCCCCGGCGGCGACAGCTGGGCGCTGCTGCGCTACGACCCCACCGGCCGCCGCACCGGGGTCCTCGACCAGGCCGACTGGCGGACCCCCGCCTGGTCCGGGCTCCTCGCCGCCACCGGGCGCACCGGGCCGGTCCCCGCCGCCCCGGCCTGGTACCAACTGAACACCGACCACCAGGACCACAACGCCTCCCTGCTCACCCGCGCCACCGGCGACTGGGACAGCGGGGCCCGCAAGGCGGTCTGCCCCGACGGCGCCCTGCTGGCCGGCCTGAGCCACACCGGCGGCCGGGGCCTGTGCGCCGGCTCCGGCCTGCGCGCCCCGACCGGCGGCCACACGGTGGTCCGCGACGAGACGTACGTGCCGCCGGGCGGTGACTGGGCCTCCGGGTACACCAAGCTCCAGTGCCCGGCGGGCCGGTTCCTGATCGGGTACAGCCTGCGGGGCGAGCAGGTCTCGGCGGCCCTGTGCGCGCCGGCCCGTACCGCCCTCCCGGCGGCAGCGGGCCGTACGGTCTGGTTCGACCGGGGCGACAACCGGCCCCCGGGCGCCGGCGGAGGCGACTTCGCGTACGGCGGCTACAAGGGCCAGTGCCTGTCGACCGAGTACGCGGCCGGCATCGCCTTCACCACCCGGGTGGGGGCCCGCCCCTCCGCGGCGGCCCTGCTCTGCCGCCCGCTGCCCGCCTCCTGAACGCGCACCGCCCGCCCCGGGCCCGGTTCGGCATGCGATGGGTCAAGTGCCTTACCGGGGCGGGCGATCCGCCCTAGGGTGCGCCCGTACGCACGACCGCCCGGCCCGCTTCCCGGGCCGGGCGGCCGTACGGCCGTGCCCCGCGCGGCCCAAGCGCGGGGACGCACACCGAACTGGGGGGTTCATGCGTAGATCCAGAGGATTTGCCACCGTTCTCGCACTCTCCCTGGCGGGCACCGGCGCCCTCCTCGGCCTCGGCCCCGTCCCACCGGCGGCGGCCGTCACCCCGCCCGTGGCCTTCACCGCCGACGCGCTGCCCACCTGGCAGCCCAACGGCATCGTCTGGGCCCTCGCCGAGACCGGCGGCACGGTCTTCGTCGGCGGCACCTTCTCGGCCGTACGCCCCCCGGCGGGCGGCGCCGGCAGCGAGCGGCCGGCGGTGAACTTCGCGGCGTTCGACGCCGCGACCGGCGCCCCGACCTCCTGCTCCCTGGACTTCACCCTCGGCGGGGGCACCGCCACCGTCCGCGCGCTCACCCTCTCGCCCGACAAGAAGACCCTCTACGCGGGCGGTTACTTCGGAGCCGTCAACGGCACGCCCGTCTCCAGCATCGTCGCCATCGACGTGGCGAGCTGCACCGTGAAGACCTCCTTCCGGCCGGCCTTCGCCGCCACCGTGCGGGCCCTCGCCGTCACCGACGACACCGTCTACGCGGGCGGCGACTTCCTGACCGTCTCCGGCCAGCCGCGCAGGCGCTTCGCGGCCGTCGGCGCGGCCGACGGCGCCCTCAAGCCCTTCACCGCCGACGCCGACGAGCCGGGCCGGGCCGTGGAAGTCACCCCGGACGGCGCCGACGTCGTACTGGGCGGTGACTTCTTCACGGTCAACGGTACGAACACGCACGCCCTGGCCGTCGTCGACGCCACGAGCGGCGCTCTCACCAAGGCCTACCCCGGCTTCATCGAGACCAACTCCGTGGTCAAGGACATCGCCACCGACGCGACCGGCTTCTACACCGGCAACGAGGGAACGGGCGGCGGCGTCTTCGACGGCCGCATCGCGCTGAACCTCAGCGACTTCAACCAGCGCTGGCGCGACACCTGCCTCGGTGCCACCCAGGCCGTGCTGCCCTACCAAGGCGTGCTGTACAGCGCCTCGCACGCGCACGACTGCTCCAGCGTCGGCGAGTACCCCGACGGCCGGCGCCACCACCTGCTGGCCCAGCCGACCACCTCCGTCGGCAAACTGGGCTGGGCGCCCGACACCAACGACGGCACCGGCGAGGGCATCGGCCCGCGGGTGATGACGGTGGGCTCCGAGGCCGGGGTCCAGTACCTGTGGGTCGGCGGGGAGTTCACCACCGTCAACGGGACCGCGCAGCAGAGCCTGACCCGCTTCGCCTCGACGGGCGACACCGGCGCGCCCACCGTCCCCGTCGCGAGCGCCGTCAGCTTCAGGCCCGGCGAAGTCCAGGTGCGCTGGCGCACCAGCCTCGACCTGGACGACAGCGCGCTGACCTACCGGATCTACCGCAACGGCTCGCCGGCCCCGATCGGCACGGTCACCGCGGACTCGCTGTTCTTCCGGCGACCGCAGGCCTCCTGGACCGACACCACCGCCCTCGCCGGGCAGTCCTACGGCTACCGGGTGACGGCGACCGACGCGGCCGGCAACACCAGCGCGCCGTCCGCGACCGCATCCGTCACCGTCCCGGTCTCGGTCGACGCGTACCCGAACGCGGTCCGTACCGACGGCGCGCAGCAGTACTGGC
The DNA here is from genome assembly GCF_055567555.1 of Streptomyces sp. NPDC026522. Lineage (NCBI taxonomy): Bacteria > Bacillati > Actinomycetota > Actinomycetes > Kitasatosporales > Streptomycetaceae > Streptomyces > Streptomyces sp. NPDC026522. The sequence continues at coordinate 103,945 of NZ_JBVHQF010000007.1, read as the reverse complement.
GCTTCGACGAGTCGGCCGCGCCGTTCGTCGCCGACTCGTCGGCCGCGGGCAACCGCAGCGGCGTCCACCTGAACGGACCGGCCCTGCGCCAGTCGCCCGGCGCGGTCACCGGCGCGAGTACGGCGATCGGCTTCAACGGCACCAACACCCAGGTCTACGGGGACCAGCGGCAGACGGTGGGCAGCAGCTACTCCATCGAGACCTGGTTCAGGACGAACACCACCCGGGGCGGCAAGCTCGTCGGTTTCGGCAACAACCAGGACCGCAGCAGCAGTCAGTACGACAAGCACATCTACATGACCAATGACGGCCGGCTGGTCTACGGCGTCTACACCGGGGCGACCCGCACCATCACCACCGGGGGCACCGACCGGTACAACGACGACAAGTGGCACCACGTCGTCGCCACCCAGGGCTCCGGCGGGATGACCCTGTACGTGGACGGTGCCCAGAAGGGCACCCTCGACGTCACCACGCACGAGAACTTCGCCGGCTACTGGCACGCGGGCGGCGACAACCTGAACGCCTGGCCCGACCGCCCGACGAGCGACTACTGGGCGGGCCTGCTCGACGAGACGGCCGTCTACCCCGGCGTACTGAGCGCGGCGCAGGTCCGGAACCACTACGCCCTCGCCTCCGCACCCGCCGACTCGGTCGTCCAGCTGACGGCCGCCGAGGACACGTACGCGAACGCCGGCGCCCCGGACGGCAATTTCGGCACCTCGGGCTCCCTCGCCGTCCGCGGTACCCCGCTCTATGCGAGCTACCTGCGCTTCGACCTGCCCGCCGCGCCCGCGGGCACGGTGCTCAAGTCGGCGACGCTCAGCGTGAAGACCAGCACCATGACCGGCGCGGGCACGACGGACACCGTCTCGGTGGTCCCGGTCACCGGCGCGTGGACCGAAGGGGGGACGACGTACGACAACCGCCCCGGACTGGGCGCGCCTGCGCTCGGCAGCTTCCCGGGCATCCCGGACGGCTCGGCCGTCCACACCACCGGACTGGACCCGGCCACCGTCGCGTCCGCCCTCGGCGGCAGCTACGGGCTGGCGCTGACCGGTACCGGCACGGACGCCCTGTGGCTCTGGTCCTTGGAAGCGGCCGCCAACGAAGGCACCCCGAGGCTGACGCTGACGTTCGGCGCCCCGTGATCCACGCCTGAGCCCGAGGCGGTACGGGCCGTTCCCGGCCCGTGCCGCCTCGGCCGCCGCAGCCCCCCGGGCCCGACGGACCTGGGCGGGCGCGGTCAACCGCCGACGGGTGGTTCGACCTCCAGGAAGCGGCGTCGGCGGGGGCCGCGGTACAGCAGGCAGTCCCAGCCGTGCCGCTCCAGCACCCGGCCGCACTCCGCCAGCCGCTCCTGCTCCTCCTCCGCCGCACTGCCGCCCGGCGGGCCGACCCACGCCACGTGCACCCGCCCCGGCTCCGGCGCGGCCGCCACCCGGTAGCCGTTGTGCGTGCGCCGCCCGTCCGGGGCCACCGCCGACGGCGCGATGCCCGCGGCCTCCAGTACGAGGGCCACCGCGCGCGGCATCCGGCGCAGCTCCCAGGGGGCGGGAACCTCCGTCCCGCGCGGGCCGTTCACCAGACGCCGGATCTGCATCAGCCCTTCGTACGCCGTCCGCACCTCGGCCGCCCGTCCGGGGCCGGCCGGCGGCGCGGGGCCGTCCCCGGTCGCCGCCTCGAAGCCCTGCCCGTCCGGTCCGTCCGCCACGCACACCACCCGCCCCGTCTGAGTACCTCAGGTGCAACGGCCTGAGTATCCGCGCCGATTCCCCGCCCGGCCCGCGCTGATCCAATGGCGCCATGACGTACGAAGCCGCGCGCGGCACGCACCGCCCGCGCATGCAGCAGGTGACCACCGCCGGGTCGGCGCTGGCGGTGGCGTTGGTACCGCTGGTGGCCGGGATACTGATCGCCAAGGGGCTGGCCGCCGATGCGCACGCCCCGGTCAACGCCCTGATCACCGGCGGCGGTCAGCGCGCGGGGCTGCCCCGCGCGGAGTGGCGCCGGCGCGGCCACACCGCCCTGCGCCGGCTGCGGACCGCCCGCGAGGACACCACCCGCTCGGCCCGGCGCTGCGCCGCGGCCTGCGGGCGCCGCGCGAAGCGGGTACCGGCGGCGGTCAGCGGCCCGGGGCTCCCGGAGCACGGTCGAACCCGGTGGGTTCGCAGGGGAGTCCTGGCCGGTCAGCGGGTGTACTGACGCACGCAGAGGTCGACGACGGAGGGCGGGACGACGCCCTGCGCCGCCGCGCACAGCTCCTCACCGCGCGGCGGGCGCGCCGCGTGCCGGGGAGCGACGGGTTTCGCGGCGTGTTCGCCGCCCCGGCGGGCGGGACGGGGGCGGGGCCGCCGGGGCGGCTCCCCGGCCGGGTCCGGGCCGGGGTCGGGGGCCGGATGAGGTGGGCCGGCGTCGGGCAGCGGGCTCAGCGGCAACGACGGCGGTAACGACGGCGGCAGCGCGGGGGGCGGCGGCACGGCGGGCGGCGTGTCCGCCGCTCCGACCGGCGGCGGGGAACCCGGGACGGCGCCCGCGGCGTGTCCCCCCGGTCCGGCCGACACGCAGCCGGCGCTCGCCAGGAGCGCGAGGAGGGAAAGGGGCAGGGCGGCCCGGCGGAACTGCATTCCTCCACCATGCCGTACCGTCGGCGGCCGAGCCGCACCCCTCACGCGTCCGGGTGACGCCGGTTCAGGCCGGACCCCCCGCCCGGAAGGAACGGGCGGATCGGACACCGGGCTTGACCTGGGCCGTCCCGGGAGGCAAGAGTGCGCCCCGGTCCAGAACCACGGCGCGACCCGCACTCCGAAAGACGCAATCCATGCTGCTGCCCGCCCGCACGGCCCTTCCCCGTGCCACCTGCCCCGAGCGGGCCCATGCCTGACGACGACCTGCTGGTACGCCCCTACGTCGCCGCCCCGGGGCGGCCGCACCCCGCGACGGACGCTCCGACCTGGCCCGCGGACGCGACGCCACCGGACCGGGCGCCGGAACCGGTTCGCGGCGCCGCGCCGTCGGGTGCGCCCGGCCGACGCCGGCGCGGCAGGACGCGGACGCCGGCCGTCCTCGCCCTGCTCGCGCTCGCGTGCGCCGGGGTGCTGGTGTTCCTGCTGAGCGGTCCCGACCCGCAACGCCGGCGGGCCGCGGCGCCGCCCGGCCTGACCGTGCCGGCGCTCCCGGCGCGCAGCCCCGACGCCGAGCCGGCCGCCCCGTCCGCCGCCCCGGTCCGGCCGAAGGCCTCCGCCTCGGCGCCGGGCCCGACGGCCACGCCCCCGGCGCCCGCGGCGAGCCCGAGCGCCCGGCCCGCGAGCCCGTCCGGCGCCGCCCCGCCGCCCCCGGCCGGGGACTCCGGCACCCTGCGCCAGGGGGACAAGGGGCCCGAGGTGCGCGTACTGCAGCAGCGGCTGTACGACCAGGGGTTCACGTACGTCGCCGTCACCGGCGTCTACGACGGACGCACCCGGCGCGGCGTCGCGCAGCTCCAGAGCGACCGCGGCATCAAGGGCGACCCGCCCGGCGTCTACGGTCCGGCCACGCGGGCCGCGTTCGGCTGAGCCGCGCCGGTCCCGCGCCTCCCGCTCAGCGGCCGCCCGACACCCGCAGCACGGCCCCCGTCGTGTACGAGGAGTCCGGCGACAGCAGCCAGGCGATGGCGCCCGCCACCTCCTTCGGCAGGCCCGGCCGGCCGAGCGGGATCGTCCCGGCGGCCCGGGCGGGCCGGCCGGGGTCGCCCATCGCGGCGTGCATGTCGGTCTCGATGATGCCGGGCGCCACGGCGTTGACCCGGATCCCGTCCGGGCCGAGCTCCTTGGCCAGGCCCACGGTCAGCGCGTCGGTGGCCGCCTTGGTCGCCGCGTAGTGGACGTACTCCCCGGGGCTGCCGAGGGTGGCCGCCGTGGAGGAGACGTTGACGATCGCGCCGCCGCCGGAGCCCGCCATGTCCTGGGCGGCCCGGCGGCAGCAGAGCAGGTACCCCAGCAGGTTCACCTCCATCACGCGGCGCAGGTCCTCGGTCCGGGCGTCGGCGAGCCGCCCCAGCGGGCCGGTGACCCCGGCGTTGTTGACCAGCCCGGTGACCGCGCCGAGTTCGGCCCCCGCGATGTCGAAGAGCCGCTCCACCCCGCACTCCGTGGACGTGTCGCCGCGTACGGTCACGCACCGCGAACCGGTCGCCCGGACCAGGGCGGCGGTGGCCTGGGCGGCCGCGTCGTCGCTGACGTAGCCGAGCGCCACGTCGTGCCCCTCGGCGGCGAGCCTGACGCAGGTCGCCGCGCCTATGCCCCGGCTCCCTCCGGTGACGACGGTGACCGGACGACGTGACATGCGTGCCTCCCAAGTGCCGGGGAGGCAGGTTAGCAAGCACCGGTGACCGCCCTCGCACCGGCGGCGCGGCTTGCCCGGGCGGGCCCGGCCGTCCGTGATGGGATTGGCGCCGGCAGGCGATCGCACCAGCTCACGAAAGAGGCCGGGTACATGTCCGAGGAAACGATGCGGGCCATGACGTACGAGACGTACGGCGGTACGGAGGTGCTCGCCGAAACCAGGCTCCCCGTCCCCAAGGTCGCACCCGGCGAGGTGCTCGTCCGGGTCAAGTACGCGGCGGTGAACCCCGTCGACTGGAAGATCATGGCGGGCGCACTCGACGGGCTGATGGAGGTCGTGTACCCGGTGGTCCCGGGCTGGGACGTGGCCGGCACCGTCGAGCGGGTCGGCATCGACGTCCCCGAGTTCGCGGTCGGCGACGAGGTCATCGCGTACGCCCGCAAGGACTACGTGCACGGCGGCACCTTCGCCGAGTTCGTGAGCGCGCCCGTACGGACGCTGGCGGCGAAGCCCGCCTCGCTCGACTGGAAGCAGGCGGCCGGGCTCCCGCTGGCCGGTCTCACCGCCTACCAGCTGCTCACCCGCCTCGGCACCGGCAAGGAGGACATCGTCCTGGTGCACGGCGCGTCGGGCGGCGTCGGCTCCCTCGGCGTGCAGATCGCCCGCGCGCTCGGCGCCCGCGTCATCGGTACCGCCTCCCCGCGCAACCACGACCGGCTGCGCGAACTGGGCTGCGAGCCCGTCGCGTACGGGGACGGTCTGGCCGGCCGTGTCCGCGAACTCGCCCCCGAAGGGGTGACCGTCGTCGCGGACTTCGTCGGCGGCGTGCTGGACGTGACGCAGGCGGTCCTCGCGGACGGCGGACGGCACGCGTCGATCGCCGACCACACGGTGCTCGGCGCGGGCGGTCAGTGGATGTGGGTCAGGCCCGTCGCGAGCGACCTCGCCGAACTGGGCCGGCTCGCCGACAGCGGGCTGCTGACGGTGCCGGTCGCCGAGACGTTCCCGTTGGCCGAGCTGGCGGCCGCCTTCGAGCTGAGCAAGGCCGGCCACACCGCCGGGAAGATCGTCATCGAGCTCTGAGCACCGCCCGGCGCCACGGGGTTCAGCCGAGCGAGGGCACCGCCCCGCACTCCGCCCAGGTGACCTCGACGCCCGGCAGCCCCCGCGACCACGGGGCGGCGAGGGCGCCGAGCCGGTTCGCGTCCGGCGCCGCGGTCCCGAGGCCGATCGCGTACCGGGCCAGGGTGTCGCCCCGCTCGAACGGGCGCGGCCAGGCGTGGGCGTCGGGCAGGCCGGCGTCCGCGAGGGCGCCGAGCAGGGCGCGCAGCCGGCCCCGCATCCGCCCCAGGTTCTCCTCGAACTCCCCGGTTCCGGCGCCTCGTACGGTGACCACCGCCCAGGCCGCGTGCCGCCGGTGCGGCGGAGCGGGAGCGGCGGGGGAGCGGCGCTCCGGCTCGGCCTCCAGGCACTCCCAGGCCGCGTACAGCTCCCGTACCAGCAGGTCCCGCATCCCGGCGGCCACCTGGGCCGTGCAACTGCGCACCGGGTGGGAAGGCGTGAGTACGGTGACCGGCACGCCGGACCCGGGGGCCGCGGGGTGCGCGTCCGTGCCGGTCGGCGCGCCCAGGGCGACCGGCACGCGCCAGTCCCATGCCGCCCAGGTGGCGAAGAACTCCCGTACCAGCGCCGCAGGGGCCAGGTCCGCGGCCTCCGCGACGGTGCGCGCCGCCAGGACCGCCCAGGCCAGCCCGGGCAGGCCGCCGAACGGCGCGGAGTCCAGCCCCCGGGCCCGGGCCCAGGCCTTCACCTCGCGCGCCAGCACCGCGAACGCGTCGGACCGCGCGGCCACGGAGCCCCGTACCGCGTCGGCGTCACTCACCGCGCTGAGCGCCACCGCGGCCGCCTCGCCCGCCCCGGCCCGCCGGGACACCGCTTGTGCCGGCGTCGCGCGGCCCGTGCCGACGGCCACCAGGTCCACGTCAAGTCCGCCCACCCGGAACCGCAGCCCCGGCACCCGCGCTCCCGTGACCAGCCGCAGCCGCCGGGCTTCCGGCAGCGCCGCCGCGATCCGCTCCCGCAGCCGCTCGGCGCTCACCTCGCCCGGCAGGGCCGCCACCAGGTCCAGGTCCGCCCCGGGCAGGGCGCAGCCCATGCGCCGTGAACCGGCCAGGTGCACCACCCCGTCGGCGAGCGCCGCCGCGACCCGTTCGGCGACCGGCCCGGCGGGGTCCGTTTCCCGGGGCGACGCGGCCTCCTCCGGGAGCCACCGCACCGCCCCCGTGCCCAGTTCCACGGCCGCCCGGACGCGCATCGGTTCGTCCCCGCGCCGCGACAGCACCGCGAGCGATCCGACCCGGGCCGCCGAGCCCCCGTCCGGGAGCCGGGCCTCGAACTCCCGGACCGCCCGCAGCGGATCGCGGCTGCGCCCCAGCGTCAGGTGCGGGGTGAACCCCCGCGCGTCGCCCCGCCCGCCACAGCCGGGGAACCGTTCGGCCAGCGCTCGGCGCAGCTCCTGCCACGCCGCGTCGCCGTCGGCCGCCGGGTCCAGCCACAAGGTGGCGTCCTCGCGGTGCCCGAAGCTGTGCACCCCGGCCAGCCGGACGGTGAACGGCGCTGTCCGCGCGGCCACTTCGGCGAGCAGCGGCAGTGCCTCCTCGAAGGAGGACTCGGGCACGAAGCCGAACAGCAGGTTCACGTGCGCCGGCCAGCGGTCGGCCCCCGGGTCGTGCTCCCGCCGCAGCGCCTCCACCGCCGGGTCGGGCGGCGGCAGCCAGGCCACCGCCGTCCGGGCGGTCGCCGGTACGCCGAGGGAGCCGCCCGAGCCGTCCGCCCCGAACTCGACCGTCGCCTCGACCCCGTAGTGGTCGGAGACGAACAGCCCCTCGGCGCTGGGCGCGTCGCCGCGCAGTGCGGCCTCCCGCACCCGCGCGTCGGCCGACCGCAGCAGGATCCGGTCCAGCCGGGCCGGCCGCCCCGTCAGGGAGCCGACCGCGGCCAGCGGATTGACCACCGGGTCGAAGGTCGGGGTGTCGTCCGCCGGCCCGTGCACGTCGCTCCACGCGTCCCGCAGCCCCAGCGCGGCGGCCGGTCCCGCGGCCCCGGACCGGCCGTCGTTGAAGTCGCCGACCAGCGCAAGCGCGGCTTCGACGCCGCCCAGCCCCTCGGCCAGCCGCGCGAGTTCTGCCGCCCGCCGGTCCGCCCCGCGCTCGGTGTGGTCGCTGGTCAGGTGCGTCGCGGCCACCACCAGCGGGCCGCCCGCCGTGTCGACGGTGACGGCGGTGACCGCCTTGTGCGGGGCCAGCACGTGCAGGCCCGCCTCCCGGACCGGCAGTCGGCTCAGCAGCACCAGCCCGCTGTCGGCCACATCGGCGCAGTCCGGGTCGGTGCCCAGGGTGTAGCCGGACCGCACCCACGGCTGCGCCAGCAGCAGGGCGAGCAGGGCGGGTTCGACCTCTTGGAGCGCGATCACGTCCGCGTCGGCCGCCGCCAGGTCGGCCAGCAGCAGCGGCCTGCGCCGGCCGGTCGCGATGCGCGGGGCGTCGTAGCGGTCCCACAGCGTGTTCCAGGTCAGCAGCCGCACCCGCGCCGGACCCGCCGTCGTACCGGCCTCCGGCGGATCCACCGGCCGCCAGCCGCCGCCGTCCGCCGCGTCCCAGGCGTACGGGGTCCGGGCGGTGAAGAACGGCGCGCGCAGCAGCCGGGGGCCGCGCACCCGTCCGGCCCGGGTCACATCGATCCGGTCCACCCCGGTGGCCCGGTCCCACAACAGCTCGCCGTCCGCCTCGACGAACAGCACCCGGTGCCAGGGGATGTCGCCGCCGGGCACGAACGACGGCAGCGGTACCCGCTTGGGGGCGGCCCCGCGCTGGAGCAGGCCGAGCGTGAACCGCGCCGGGTCGAAGCGGGCGTCCCAGCGGACCTGGTGGTAGAGCTCCTCGCTGGTACGCATCAGCCGTCCTCGCCCGTGTCCGCCCGGGGAGCTTCCGCATCCGCCGGGAGTGCTTCCGGGGCGCCGATCGACCCGGCCGTGTCCCCCACCGTCCCGTCGGCGCCGACGTACCGCGTCAGGTGCGCCTCGCCCGGGTACGGCGGGGAGAACCGGCGCAGCTGCGCGGCCAGCACCGGTTCCGGTACGGGATGGGCCCGCGCCGCGTTGCGCCGCGCCAGTTCGGCCTCCTCGACCCACACCACGGCGTGCGTGACCAGCGCGTCGCGGCGGCGGGCGACGGCCCCGGCCAGGCCCCGCTGCTGCGCGGTGAGGCAGGTGGCGTCCCACACCACCGTCCCGCCGGTGCGCGCGGCGGCGGCCAGCGCGGCGTCCAGCCGCTCCAGGCCCTCCCGCAGGACGTCGGCATTGGCCCGCTGGTCGGAGCGGGAACCCCGCGCGGTGCGCAGGTCGTCGAGACTGACGTACGCCTCCACCCCGGCCGGCCGGCCGGCGTAGCTGCTCTTGCCGCTGCCCGAGGGCCCGCACAACTGCACGAGGTGCGGGAAGGCCCCGTCGCGCCAGCGCCAGGTCGCCGCGACCGCTTCCTCGGCGGTGTGCACCCTGCCCTGCCCGAATGCCTCCCGCGCCTGGGCCCAGCAGCGGTCGGCGGCGCGCCGCCCGAGCCCGCCGAGCGCCTCCCGCAGCCCGCTGCGCAACGGCCCCAGCGGGTCCGGCCCGAGCAGCCCGGCGTCCTCCGCGTACAGGGCCGACCACTCCACGCACTCCCGCCCCGCCGCGTCCCCGGGCTCGCCCAGCGCCCCGGCCAGCGCGTGCAGTACGCCCAGGTCCGCGGCCCCGGCCAGGCGGACCAGCCCGGCCCGCCGCTCCGCGTCCGGGAACGGCCTGCGCAGCGCCGGGTACAGCCCGACCAGGTCCGCCACCCGCCGGGCCGACGGCATCCCCAGCGGCCCCGCCGCCAGCCGCGCGCCCAGCCGGGCCCGCGGTACGCCGTGCAGCGCGGCGGCGAGCACTCCGGTCAGCCGGCCCTCCCCGGTCCGCCCCAGCCCGTCCAGCCGGGCCGCCACCTCGGCGACGGCCGCCGCGTCCCCGGGAGCGGACGCGGGGTCCATGCCGAGTGCGCCGAGCAGGGCCGCCGGGTCCGGCTCGGACCCGGAGCGGACCGCCCACAACGGGGCGGCCGGCCCCAGCCCGTTGGGCACCACGGGCGCGTACATCCAGTGCGTGTCGGTCCGCACGTGCCCGCCGCGCACCCACTTGGCCACGCACCGCCCGAAGTCGGCGCGCGCGAAGCCGTCAACGGTCCGTACGACGTAGCCCTCCTGGCGGGCCGTGTCGATCCGCAGCCCGCGCAGCGCGCGCTCGTCGTAGCCGCCGCGCCACAGCACGCGCGGGGTGGGGACGCCCAGCCGCCGCAGGAAGCGCACGGTCCGGTCCCAGCCCAGGCAGTGGTCGCCGTCCCACACCGAGAACCCGTAGAACCAGCTGTCCAGGTCCTCGTACGGCAGGGAGTGCCGGGCGTACAGGTTCTCCCCGCACACCCGCAGGCCCGCCGGTATCCCGGGGCCGATGCGGCCCTGGAGGCCCTTCACCCAGTCCCGGGAGGGGTGGTGCCCCGAGTCCAGGGAGCGGGCGTGCAGGCCGTCCCGGTAGAGGGTGGTGTTCTCCCCGTCGAGCTTCTCGGTGACGACGACCTCCCGCCCGGCCAGCGCGCCCGGCCCCGACACCCGTACGTCGTCCGGGGTGGCCCCGGGCGACCAGGGCAGGTGCGCCGTACGGGGGTAATGCGTACGCATGATCCGCTCCTGCCCGCGACGATGTCCTCCACCGTCACTCTAGGTAGGCGGCGCGCGCGGATCCACCCGATATCCGGGCCCCGGTATCCGGGGCCGGCCGGGTGCCCTGGCCGGCCTACGGCCGGCGGCCCGCCCAGGCCACCAGCCGGTCGATGGCGGGAGCGTCGTCGGCCACCGCGACGGCCTCCGCGAAGGGCACCCGGCCACCCCGGTCGCCGGCGGGCAGGGACCGGCGTACGACCTCCAGCACCCGCTCCACCAGGGCCGGGTCGAACTCGGGCCGCTGCCCGGTCGCCCGCGCCAAGTCCCAGGCGTGCACGGTGAGTTCGTTGGTGTAGATCAGCGCGCCCACCGCCCCCGGCTTCGGCCCGACCGGCAGCCGCAGCTCCCGGGTCAGGATCCCCTCGTCCGCCCACACGGCCTCCGCCTCCGCCGCGGCCGGCGCCCAGGCCGCCGCCCAGGCGCCGTCGGGCAGTTCGTCGGCGAAGGACGGCACGCTGAACGGGTCCTCGCCGCGCCCGATCACCGAGATCCGGCGCACGACGGCGACGAGGTGGCTCGACAGCCTGCGGACGTCGAACTCCTCGCAGGGGGTGGGGGAGTCGTACTGGTCCGGGCGGACGGCGGCGAGGGTGCGCCCGGCGAGCGCGATGGCCGCCGAGAGGTCGTGGCGGGGGTCGAAGGTGTGGGCGGTGGTCGGCTGCGGGGCCGCGAGCTGCGCGGTGTTCTCGTTCATGCCTTCATCCTTGCCGCTAAAGTGGCCATCTTCTGGCCGGTTTTCCCGGCCGTTTCCGATCATCGGGTCCCGGGGAAGTGAGCGGTGGGTACGGGCGTGAGCGCGCATGAGGGCTGACCGGCTGGTGGCGACGCTGCTGTTCCTCCAGGAGCGCGGCCGCGTCACGGTGCCCGAAGTCGCCGCCGAACTGGAGGTGTCCGAGCGCACCGCACGCCGGGACCTGGAGGCGCTGGCCGCGTCCGGGATCCCGGTCTACTCCCAGCGCGGCCGGGGCGGCGGCTGGTCCCTGGTCGGCGGGGCGCGCACCAACCTCACCGGCCTGACCGCCGCCGAGATCCGGGCGCTGTTCCTGCTGACCGGGCCGCTCGCCGCGACGCCGGAACTGCGCACCACCCTGCGCAAGCTGGTACGGGCCCTGCCCCCGGCGCTGCGCCCGGACGCCGAGGCCGCCGCGCGCGCCGGAATCACCGATGCCACGGACTGGTCCCGCAACGCCGCCACGGCGGAGGCCGGCCACCGCTCGCTGCTCCAGAGCGCCGTGGTGGAGGGGGAGCGGGTCAGGCTCGGCTACGAAGGGGTCGGCAAACCGCCGGGGGTACGGGTGGTCGACCCCCTCGGGCTCGTCGCCAAAGCGGGGGCCGACTACCTCGTCGCGGGCACCGAGGCGGGCCTGCGGACGTTCCGGCTCAGCCGCGTCACCTCGGTGGAGCCCACCGGCGAACCGGTGGTACGGCCCCCCGGCTTCGACCTCGCCTCGGTGTGGCGGGAGCGGGCGGAGGTGATCGAAGGCGGCATGTTCGCGGTCACGGCCCGGGTCCGCGTCGCCCCCGGGGCACTGGCCCGCCTCGAACGGCTGCTCCGCGGCCGGGTCACGGTCGGCGGGCCGCTGGACGACGGCTGGACCGAGGTCCGCGTCGACGGACCGGCCCACCGCGCACTGGCCGCCCAGCTCTCGGGCTTCGGCGCCATGGTCGAGGTGCTGGAACCCCCGGAACTGCGCGTGGCACTGGCCCGGATCGGAGCCGAACTGACGGCGCTGTACGCGTCCGACGCCCCCTCCTGACCGCCGCCCGCCTCAGTTGGGCGGCGTGACCAGCCCCATCTCGTAGGCGGTGATGACGAGCTGGACGCGGTCCCGGGCGGCCAGTTTGGTGAGCAGGCGCGACACGTGCGACTTGGCGGTGGCCACCGTGATGAACAGGTCCTGCGCGATCTCGGTGTTCGACCGGCCGCGCCCGATCAGGGTCAGGACCTCCCGCTCCCGCTCGGTGATGCCCTCGGCCGGCCGCGGTGAGCGCTCCGGGGCCGCCGCAGGGCGCCCGGCGAACTCCGCGATCAGCCGGCGCGTCACGCCCGGGGCGATCAGTGCGTCGCCGGCCGCCACCACGCGGACCGCGGTGAGGATGTCGTCCAGCGCCATGTCCTTGACCAGGAAGCCGCTCGCTCCCGCCCGTAGCGCGCCGTAGACGTGGTCGTCCTCGTCGAAGGTGGTCAGGACGAGGACGCGGGTCGCCGCCCCGCCCGAGGTGATCAGACGAGTGGCCTCGATCCCGTCCATGCCCGGCATCCGGACGTCCATCACCACGACGTCGGGGCCGAGGTCCCGGACCAGCCGGACCGCATCGGTGCCGGTGCCGGCCTCACCGACCACCTCCAGGTCGGGCTGGTCGGCCATGATCACGCGCAGGCCGGACCGCACCAGCGGCTGGTCGTCGGCGAGCACCACCCGGACGGTCATCGGGCCTCCACCGGCACTCCGACGGGTGCGGGCAGCGGCAGCCGCGCCGCCACCCGGAAGCCGCCCTCGGGCCGCGGCCCGGCGCTGAGGTGCCCGTTCAGCAGGCCGACCCGCTCCCGCATGCCGACCAGGCCGAAGCCGTGGGCCGGGCCCTTCGCGCTCGCGCCGCGCCCCTCGTCGACGACCTCCACGGTCAGTTCCGCACTCCCGTAGCCGATCGCCACCCGGCAGTGACCGGTGCCCGCGTGACGTACCACGTTGGTCAGCGCCTCCTGCACGATCCGGTAGGCGGACAGGTCGACGTCCGCCGGTACCGGACGCCGCTCCCCGCTGCGGCGTACGTCGACGCGCACCCCCGCGTCCGAAGTCGCCGCCGCCAGCCGGTCGATGTCCGCCAGACCCGGTGTGGGAGCCAGCGGCGCCGGCCCCGCCGCCGGGCCCGGATCGGCCTGACGCAGCGCCACCAGCGTGCGCCGAAGACCCGAAAGGGTCTCCCGGCTGGTCGCCTCGATGGCCCGCAGGGCCTCGCCGGCCTGCGCGGGCTGGGTCCGGATGACCCGGCTGCCCATCCCGGCCTGGATGGCGATGATGCCGATGCTGTGCGCGACCATGTCGTGCAGTTCCCGGGCTATCCGCAGCCGTTCGGCGGTCACCGCCTCGGTCACCTCCTGCGAACGCAGCGCCACCGCGTGCCGGCGGCGCTCGCCGAGCAGCAGCCCGGCCGTGCAGGACGCGGCCATCGCCAGGAAGGCGATCACGGCGTTGACGATCAGGTTGTCCCCGTGGGCGAAGCCGCCGACGACGAGGAACTGCACGGCGAACGTGACCGCGACGGCGCCGGTCGCGGCCCGCCGGGTACAGGTGGCGACGATGCAGCCGAGGACGAGGTCCACCGCCAGGTACGCCAGGAACTCGGCCTGGTAGCCCGCCGCGAGGGTCAGGTGGGCGGGCTTCGGAGTGTCCACGACCGCGACGGTGGAGCCGAGCAGCGCCAGGGCCAGGGCCGCCGCCGGGGTCCGTCGCAGCAGACCGACGAGCAGGGTCACGGCCAGCACCGCCCCGACGGCGTGGACCGTCCCCGAGGCCCGGTGCGCACCCCCTACCAGCAGACCCGTCGTCAGGACGTAGAGGACGCCCCCCGCCCAGGCCGTGGCCTTCGTTCTCGTCATCTGCGGTGGGCCCTTCCGGGGGTGAGGTCGCCGTACGGAACGCGGGCCGGCGGCAAGGCGGTGATCAACATCGTGTCCATGCGGCGAGACTAACCAGCCACCGCCCGCGCGGCATCGGCCCGGGGACGTACGCCCGTGGGCGAACCCGGGGGCGCGATTGCCGTCCCCGGCCCCATGACCGGGCGGGGGCCGCCCGGCAGCCTTGTCCCCGTGATCGAAGTCAACGAACTCACCAAGCGCTACGGCGGCAGGACCGTCGTCGACCGGCTGTCCTTCTCCGTACGGCCCGGCCGGGTGACCGGATTCCTCGGCCCCAACGGAGCCGGCAAGTCCACCACACTGCGGATGATCCTCGGCCTGGACGCGCCCACCACCGGAGCCGCCACCGTCAGCGGTGTCCCCTTCCACCGCCACCCGCGCGGACTGCGGCACGTCGGCGCCCTCCTCGATGCCGGGCACGTCCACGGCGGACGCAGCGCCGCCGCCCACCTGTCCGCGCTCGCCCGCAGCAACGGGATCCCGCGGCGGCGGGTGGACGAGGTGCTCCAGGAGGTGGGGCTGGCCGAGGCGGCGAACCGCCGGATCGGCGGGTTCTCCCTCGGCATGAAACAGCGGCTCGGGGTCGCCGCCGCCCTGCTCGGCGATCCTCCGGTGCTCATGTTCGACGAGCCGGTCAACGGCATGGACCCGGAGGGCGTGCGCTGGATGCGCCGGCTCTTCCGGCGCCTGGCCGCCGAGGGGCGTACGGTCTTCCTCTCCAGCCACCTGATGTCGGAGATGGCGGACACCGCCGATGAGCTCGTCGTCATCGGCCGGGGCCGGCTCATCGCCGCCGAGCCGCTACGGGACTTCGCCGCCCGCAGCACCGGGAGCAGCAGCGTCGTGGTCGCCACCCCGCAGGGCGCCGAGCTGGCGGCCGTGCTGATCGCGGCGGGCGCCTCGGTCGCGCCGGAGGGCTCGGCGGGCGCCGCGAAGCTCGCGGTGACCGGGCTCCCGGCCGACCGGATCGGAGCCCTCGCCTTCGAGCACCGGATCCGGCTGGACGAGCTGACCGTCCGTACCGCCGCACTGGAGACGGCCTTCATGGAACTCACCGCCGACAGCGTCGAATACCAGGCAGGAGAGCCCCGATGAGCACACTCGCCGCCGTCCCCGTCCCCGTCCCCGTCCCCGTCCCCGTCCCCGTCCCGGGGCCGTCCGCCCGGTTCCGCGACCTGTGCGCCGCCGAATGGATCAAGACACGGTCCCTGCGCTCCACCCCGTGGGCGATCGGACTCACCGCCCTGTTCGTCGTCGGGTCAGCCGCCGTGGCGTCGCTGGCGGACCGGGCCGCGGGCTCCGGCCCGGCCGACTTCCTGCCCTACGACGCCTATCCGCCGGCCGGTTACTGGACGCTGATACTCGTCGCCGGGAGCGTCGGCGCCCTCACCGTGGTGAGTGAGTACAGCAGCGGTCTGGTCCGTGCCACTACCGTGGCCGTCCCCGCCCGGGGCTCGGTGGTGCTGGCCAAAGCGGCGGTCACCGCCGCGCTGTGGACCGTGGTCGGCACGGCCGTCTCCACCGGTTCCTTCCTGGTCTCCCAGGCCGTCCTGGACGGGCACCACGCCGGCGTTCCGATCACCCACCCCGGGGTGTTCCGGGCGCTGGTGGCCTCCGCGTTGCTGGCTCCGGTCTCCGCCTCGGTCGGTCTGGGTCTCGGCGTGCTGATCCGGCACGCCGCCGGGACCATGGTGACCGGCGTCTTCATCCTGCTGATGCTGCCGACCATGTTCTCGGAGAGCAACCGCTGGTCGGCGGACATCAAACACACCCTGGTGGCGGCCGCCTGGAACCGTCTGGTCCAGCCCTGGGAACCGGGCGCCGGCTCCCTGGCCTACACCGCTACGGTCCCCGGCTCCTGGCTCGTGTACGTCCTCTGGCCGCTCGTCGCGGTCGCCCTCGCGGTGTTCGTCGTGCGGCGCCGCGACGTGTGAACGGCCCCGCCGGGGAACCGGATGTGCCGCCCGGGCGTCCGAGCGCCATGACCCGGGCGTCACACCGCCGTCATGTCCTGGCAGCCGTGCTCTTCGGCCAACTCGCCCTGGCCGCCTGCGGCAGGGCGCCGCAGGGGGCGGCCCCCGCCCGGCCGCCCTCCTCGGTCCGGCCCGTCACCGGGGCCGTGCGCCTCGGGCAGGACGGACGGACCGTCACCACGGTGGGGGCCGCGGGCGGATGCCGGACGGGCCGGTTGACGGGCGTGGAAACGGACACCGCGATCGCCCTCGCCCTGACGACGGCCACGCGGCAGGAACCCGGTGAAGTCTGCCGGGCCGTTGTCCGGCTGCAACCGGTGAGCCTCGTGCTCCGCTCGCCCCTGGGCAGTCGGAGGGTGATCGATGCGGCCACGGGACGGACGCTCGCGGTCGGTTCCTGACCTGACCTGCACTAGCCACAGCTCGGAAGCGGAACGCGTTCGCGCCGGGCGCCGACGGGCAGCACGCCGTCGGCGTTTCGTCATACCGGCGCTGCCCCCGGCGGCCGGTCACGTGGTCGGACGGGCGGTTTTCACGCCGCCTGTCCGCCTCAGGGAAGCTAGCAAGATCGACATAATTAGCCAATAAGGAGGTATCGGAGCGGCAAAACGGCGGAGCGCCTTCCGCGTCCGGGCGCGCGCCGTAACCGGAAGACGGCGCGCGCTGTTGCACAGGCCGCGGGTCCCCCCACGGCGAAACGGAGTCCCATGCCCCAGCTGACCGATGACGCCGGGCAGGCCGGCACCTGGATGACGCCGGCCGAGTACGGGGCCTCGCGCGCCGCGCTCTGGACCGGAGCGGTCGTCCTCGTCACGGACCCCGACGGCCGGGTGCTGGTCCAGACGGTCGACTACCGGCCCGACCGGCTGCTGCCCGGCGGCGCCGTGGACGCGGGCGAGTCCCCGTCCGCCGCGGCCGCCCGCGAGATGCGCGAGGAGCTCGGGATCGACGGCCACTTCCCGCGCGGGCTCGCCGTCGACTGGATCCCCGCCTGCACCCCCGGGTTCCCGCCCGAGATGCGCTTCCCCGGGGAGATCCTGTACGTCTACGACGGCGGCACCTGGACCCCCGACCGGATCGACGCCGTCCGGCTCCCGGCCCAGGAGATCACCGGCATCGAGTTCGCGGAGCCCGCCGACCTGCCGGCCCTGATGGACGCCGGTGACGCCCGGCGGAGCCTGTCCGCCCTGCGCGCCCGGATCGCCGGCAACGGCCCCGTGCTGCTGGAGGACGGCCGGCCGGCCGCCGCCACCGCGCTCGACCGGCTCGGGGTGCTGCGGACCCGCCGCACCCCGGCGCACGGTGCCTGGCACCCCGGCCCGGTGCCCGCCGGGCTGCCCGTGCGGGACCGCTCCGGGTGGCTGTTCGCCCCGGACGGCCGGGTCCTGCTGCTGATCGCCCGCGCGACGGGGACCGCGCAGCTGCCGCCGCCGCACGCCGAACCCACCGCCGGGGCCGTCCCGCTCGGCTACCGGTACGCCGACCAGGGCGCCCACGCCCGTACCGCCGCCCGTCTCACGGCGGTGTCCGCGCACCGCGACCCCGCGTACGCGCGGCTGCTGGCCACCCCCGAGCAGGTCCGCGAGCTCAGCGACTGGGGCGCGGCCGGCCGGCACGAGCTGGCGGCCGTACACGCGGCCCGCGCGCAGCTCTCGCTCCCCGCCCCGCCCCGGATCCCGCCCACCGAGCTGCCCCGCGAGGGCGTCCGCTGGTGACGGCCCGGGTGCCGCCGCGTCCGCAATCCTGGTCACGCGGGACGCGGTCCCGCAGCATGGAGGCCATGAGCGACAGCGCGATCACCTACACCCTGTACATCCAGGCCGACCCCGACCGCGTCTGGCAGGCGCTGACCGAGCCCGCCCTCACGCGCCGCTACTGGGGGGTGAGCTTCGAGACCGACTGGGCGGTGGGCTCGCGGATGGACTGGGTCGAACGGGGAGCCCGCACCAGCGACCCGGCGCAGGTGGTGCTCGACTGCGTCCCGGGGCGCAGGCTCTCGTACAGCTGGCACACCTTCACGCCGCAGTGGGCCGCCGCGGTGGGCATCGGCGAGGAGCTGCGGGCCGAGCTGGCCGGCGAACGGCGCACGAAGGTCACGTACGAGATCGAGCCCGTCGGTGACACGCTCGCCCGGCTCACCGTCCGTCACGAGGGGTTCGAGCCCGGCGGTACCCTCATCGGCATGTGCTCGCGCGCCTGGCCGCTCCTCGCCTCCAGTCTCAAAACCCTGCTGGAGACCGGCGCCCCCCTCCCCGAACCCGGCCACGAGGCCGGACGGGGCCACGGCGGCCACGAGGCCTACGAGCGCTGACCCCGGCCCGTGCCGACGAGGCACCCGCGCACCCCGTCCCGTACCCCTGGGCGGCGGGTCGTCGCGGGGGTCGTGTGGAATGGGGGCATGGGGAGCAGTGAGCACGAGATGCGCGGGGCGGGGAGCGGACCGCAGGAGCCGTCCGAGCGGTGGCGCTACGCCCGCCACCTCGCGGCGCTCGCGGCCGCGTCCGGTGAGGCGGCCGAGGCCGAGGCGGTCGCCGTCGTCCTGCGCGACCCGGACCCGGTGATGGCCGAGAGCGCGGTCGTCACGCACCTGGACCGGCGGGCGGTGCGACTGCTCGCCGACCGGCGGTTCCGCGCCTGGGCCCGGGCCATGGAGACGGCGCTCGACGGGCGCCTCTTCGCGTCCCGGCGGCTGCGCGAGTGGACCCTGCTGAAGACCATCGGCGCGGGCGAGCCCTGGTCGGCGGCGGAACTCACGGAAGCCTCCGACTGGTGCCAGCGCACCGCCGCCCGGACGGTGTCCTCGGACGAGGCGCTCGGCGTGCTCGCCGCCTCCGCCCGCACCCACCGGGTCCGCGCCGACGCCGCCCGGCGGCTGCGCAGGCGTACCTCGGTCTGAGCGGCGACCGTCCGGGCAGCGGTGGGGCGGACCTCGCGCACCGTGACGAAAGGGACGGATCGCGGCGCCCGCGGAACGGATTGCGGACGCTCTCTCACCGAAGCCTCGTCACACGTGCGTTCGTAGGCATATGGTCGGCTTACCTGGCCGGGTATCAGCGTTGGACCATGCCATTCCGCTGGAGGATGACTCTCCGTGTCGCACCTTTCACAGGCTCCCGTCAGCACCCCGGAGGCCGCGCCCACCCCGCCCGCCCCCCGCGCGTTCAGCGAGGTCAAGGGCTGGTTCTCGGCTTACGATCAGGTGCTCTTCGACTGGTTCCTGACCCGTCAGAACAGCGACGCCGCCTCCTCGGGCGACCTCCTGGAACTCGGCGCGTTCATGGGGAAGAGCGCGATCTTCCTGGCCGGATACCTCCGTGACGGCGAGGAGTTCACCGTCTGCGACCTCTTCGACTCGCCCCCGCCGGACGACGAGAACCTGAGCGAGGTACGCGACTCGTACCCCACCCTCACCCGGCGCGGCTTCGAGACGAACTACCTCGCCTTCCACGAGGCGCTGCCCACCGTCATCCAGGCGCCGACCTCCGTGGTCGCCGACCGGGTGCGCGCCAAGAGCTGCCGCTTCATCCACATCGACGCCTCGCACCTCTACGAGCACGTCGTGCAGGACATCGCGTCCTCCCGGCTGGTCGCCACCCCGGACGCGGTGGTCGTCTTCGACGACTACCGCTCCGCCCACTGCCCCGGCGTCGCCGCCGCGGTGTGGGCCGCCGTCGTGACCGAGGGGCTGCGGGTGATCGCCGTCTCGGCGTCGAAGCTGTACGCCACCTGGGGCGACCCGGCGCCCCAGCAGGCGGCGCTGCTGAGCTGGCTGGAGGGCCGCAGCGACCTGTGGCACGGCGTCGACATCGTGGCCGGCCGGCCGCTGGTACGGATCGGCGACGAAGGCGTGGTCCCGATCGCGCCCCCGGAGCCGCTGCACCCGGCCGAAGAGGAGGCGGCGGCGCCCGCCGCCGCCCCGGCCCCCGCTGCTGTCCACCGGGCCCCGGCCCGCTGGCGCAAGCTGGCGAAGGACCTGCTCCCGCCGGTCGTCACCCGGGCGATCGTGGCCGCGCGGCGCCGCCGCCGCTGAGTGCGGCCACGCCGCGCGGGCGTCAGTTGCCCTTGCGCACCCGCGCCGCGCGGCGGGCCTCGGCGGCCTGCCTGGCCTCGATGGTCCTCCGGGATTCCTTGCCCTTGCCCGGGCGGCCGGGGCGGGTCCCGATGCCCCGGAAGCCGAGGTCCGATCCGCTGGGCCGGCCCTTGGCGTCCGTCGGCGCCGACCCGGACAGCGGGACGCCGGACGGGGCCTTGGCGCCGGTGATCCGGCTGAGCGCCGCCTCGCCGGAGCGGACCTGGGTGATGGTCGGCCGGATCTTGGCGTCGGCCATCAGCCGGACGATGTCGCGCCGCTGGTTCGGGGTGATGAGCGTGACGACCTTGCCGGATTCACCGGCCCGGGCCGTGCGGCCGCCGCGGTGCAGGTAGTCCTTGCTGTCGGCCGGGGGGTCCACGTTGACGACGAGGTCGAGGTCGTCGATGTGGATGCCGCGGGCCGCCACGTTCGTCGCGACCAGGACGTTGACCAGGCCGTCCTTGAACTGACCGAGGGTCCGGGTGCGCTGGGGCTGCGACTTCCCGCTGTGCAGGCCCTCCGCGCGGACGCCCATCGCCCGCAGGTGCTTCACGAACTGGTCGACGCCGTGCTTGGTGTCCAGGAACATCAGCACCCGGCCCTCACGCGCCGCGATCTCCGTCGCGGCCGAGATCTTGTCCGCCGCGTGGATGTGCAGCACGTGGTGGTCCATCGTCCCCACCGAGGCGGACTGCGGGTCCACCGAGTGCGACACCGGGTCCTTCAGGTAGCGGCGCACCAGCTGGTCCACGTTGCGGTCCAAGGTGGCGGAGAACAGCATCCGCTGACCCGCGTGGTGCACCTGGTCCAGGATCTCGGTGACCTGCGGCATGAACCCCAGGTCGCACATCTGGTCGGCCTCGTCGAGGACCGTGATCCGCACCCGCTCCAGGTGGACGTCGCGCCGCCCGACGAGGTCGCTCAGCCGTCCCGGGGTGGCCACGACGACCTCGACGCCGG
Source organism: Streptomyces sp. NPDC026522 (assembly GCF_055567555.1). NCBI lineage: Bacteria > Bacillati > Actinomycetota > Actinomycetes > Kitasatosporales > Streptomycetaceae > Streptomyces > Streptomyces sp. NPDC026522. The sequence goes on along the minus strand of NZ_JBVHQF010000007.1, from coordinate 83,190 downwards.
TGCGCAGCTCGCCGGACTGCCGGCCGATCGACAGACCGCCGACGACCGTGGCCATCCGCAGTTTCAGCGCCTTCGCGTACGGGTCCAGCGCCTCGGTCACCTGCTGCGCCAGCTCCCGGGTCGGGACCAGGACGAGGGCGAGCGGGCGCTTCGGGTCCGCCTGCTGTCCCGCCGTACGGGCCAGCAGGGCCAGCCCGAAGGCGAGGGTCTTGCCGGAACCGGTCCGGCCGCGGCCGAGGATGTCGCGGCCGGCGAGGGAGTTGGGCAGCGTGGCGGCCTGGATCGGGAACGGCTCGCGCACCCCCTGATCGGCCATCGTCGTCACCAGCTCGACGGGCAGACCGAGCTCCGCGAACGACGCCACCGGCGCCAGCGCGGGCGAGACGGTCTTCGGCATGGCGAACTCGCCCTGCGGTCCCAGGGTCCGAGGGGCCTTGCCGGCGCCCTTGGCGCCCGGCTTGCCGCCTGCCTTGGCTCCGGCCTTGATGCCGAAACGCCCGTGAGCTGACGGGTTCTTCATGCAGAACCTTCCGTGAGGAGAGCGTGCGCGGCGCGGCAGCGGCCCGGGACGGCAACGAGCCGGGGCCCGTACCCCTCGGTACGGGCCCCGGCTCGTCGTACACGTCCGCACCGGGCGAGAGCGGCCCGCGCATCAAGTTTCCCGCCCATTTTACCAGTCGTGGGGCAGGGGCCCGGGCGGCCGCGGCAGGCCTGGTAAAGGCGGTGCTCACCCCTTCCACGGACAAGGCGGCCAGAAGTTCGAACGACCCCGGTTGGCCGCGCCTGGGGTGTGGCGCGCGGGGCGGTTGGGCACTATCGAGACGGCCGCGTATGTGGCCCGAGAGGCACGTCGAGAAGGATCAGTACCCATGGCAACTGGCATCGTGAAGTGGTTCAACGCGGAGAAGGGGTTCGGATTCATCCAGCAGGACGACGGCGGTCCTGATGTGTTCGTGCACTTCTCCGCGATCCAGACCACCGGCTTCAAGGAGCTGGCGGAGGGCGCGAAGGTCGAGTACGACGTGACCCAGGGCCCCAAGGGTCCGCAGGCGGAGCAGGTGGTCCCCCTTCACTGACCCCGCTGCACGAGCCGAGCCGTCCGTGGGCCCCGCCGGAAGGTGATTCCGGCGGGGCCCAGGCCGCTCAGGCGCGGCCCGCAGCGTGCAGGGCCAGCAGCAGCCGCCACAGCCGGTCCGCCAGCTCGGCCGCCGTGCCCGGGATGCGGGCGTGCAGCCAGTCCGCGAGGACGCCGGTGAAGGTGGCGGCGACGGCGGAGGCGACCAGGTCGGGGTACGGGGCACCGACGGCGGCCCGCTCGGCCCGGGCGCGGGCCCGCAGCTCCCGGGACAGCCGCTCGCCGAGCGGGCCGAGGCCGCCGGGCAGCAGCAGGGTGCGGTACAGCGGCCCGCGCGCCGCCGCGCCGGAGAGGAACCCGGCCAGCGCGGCCGGCGGCTCGGCCGGGGGGCGCGCCGCCGGGTCCGGCTGCCAGGCGTGCAGGGCGTCGACCGCCGCGTGCACGACCTCGGCGCACGCGTCCACGGCCAGCGCGGTGAGGTCCTCGTAATGCAGGTAGAACGTGGCGCGGCCGACCGCGGCCCGGCGCACCACGGCGGAGACGCTCACCTCGCCCAGCGGCCGCTGGGCGCACTCCGCGAGCAGGGCCTCCCGCAGCCTGGCCTTGGTGCGCGCCGTGCGCGGGTCCTCCCCGCTCACGCCGCGAGCAGCGCCGCGCCGAGGGCGAGGGCGCCGGGCAGTGCCTGTGCGACCAGGATCCGGCGGTTGGCGGTCGCCGCCCCGTACAGCCCGGCGACGATCACGCAGATCAGGAAGAACAGCTGGGTGGCGAGCGAGTCGATGACCAGCGACCAGACCAGCCCGGCGGCGAGGAAGCCGTTGTAGAGCCCCTGGTTGGCAGCCAGCGGCGCCGTCAGCTTCGCGGTGTCGGCGTCGAACCCGGACAGCGCGCGGCCCGGGGGCCGCTCCCACAGGAACATCTCCAGCACCAGGAAGTACGCGTGCAGCGCCGCGACGGCGCCGATCAGGACCTGAGCGAGCGTGTGCACGGCGACCCCCGGGAAGAGTGGACCAGATTTCCTGGACAACTGTACAGGAAGTCGGCGGACGGCCGGGGGCGATCGCGCGACTACGCTGACCGCATGACTGTGCTGTTGTACGAAGAATTCGGTACCGGAGCCCACCGCGAGAGCTCCCTGATCCGCCACGCGCTGGGCAGTTCCCACGACGAGGCGCTGATCGCAGGGCTCGCGGGCGGTATCGGCTTCATGTACTTCGTCTTCGAGTACCCGGACCGCCCGCCGGTCGCCACGATCGTCGCCCAGGCCCATCCCGAGCCGTGGGTGCAGGTCGCCCTCGGCCGGCTCCACGTGCCCTACGACGCCACGCGCAGCACCAAACCCCGCTGGGGCCGGGTCCGCGCCGCGCTCGACGGGGGGCAGCCCGTGTTCTGCGTCGTGGACCGCGCCTCGCTGCCCTGGCACGAAGCGGTCCCGCCCATGCCGGGCGCCGACGCCTACACCGTGGTCATCGCCGGGTACGAGGGCGACGACCTGTTCGTGGAGGACGGGGCCGCGGCGCCGTACCGGATCGACCGCGAGGAGTTCGGCGCGGCCTGGACCGCCCATCCCACGGGCCGCCACCAACTGGTCGTACCCATGGGGCCCGCCGAGGGGGAACCTGACGTCGAGGGGGCCGTCGCCGCCACCGTCACCCGCTTCACCGGGCCGGTGCTCGGCAACCGGTTCGACGTGAACTTCGGCTTCAGCGGCATGGACCGGCTCTCCGCGGACCTGCGCGACACCGCCACCGCCGCGGGCTGGGAGCAGCGGTTCGGCGCCACACCGGAGACCTTCCGGGCGGCCACCCGGCGGCTGTCCGCCTCCCTGGAGGAGGAGTGGACGGCGCCCGGCGCCACCCGGCCGCTGTACGCCGACTTCCTCGACCTCGCCGGCCGTCCCGAGGCGGCCGGGCTGTTCCGGGAATCGGGCCGGCACTGGTCGGAACTCGCCGCCCTGGCCCGTGCGGCCGGGCCCGGAGCCGGCGCGGAGCAGCGCCGCGCGCTGTTCGACGCGTGCGCCGCACTCGTCGACCGCTGCGCCGAGCTCGAACGCGAGGCGGTCGCGGCCCTCGCCAAGTAGTCGGGACCGGTGCCGGGCCCGGCGGAGTGGTACCGGGACTGGCACCGGGGCTGCGGAGAACCGCCGCTGCGCAGGACCGCGCGGGACCGCCGCCCGGGGGGGATGCCCTCCGGGCGGCGGCCTGGCGCGGTCCCGTCAGACGTCCTCCACGGAAATGGCGGCGACCGGGCAGGCCCGCGCCGCCTCGCGCACCAGCGGGCTGCCGTTGCCGTCCTCCCGGCCCGGCAGCAGTTCGCTGAAGCCGTCGTCGTCCTGGGTGAACACGTCGGGCGCGGTCAGCGCGCACTGGCCGGCGCCGATGCAGACGCCTTGGTCGATGGAGATCCGCATACCGCTCACCATGCCACGGGGAGTTCGATCATGCCCTGGATGGTGTCACCGGGCTTGAACGGGATCAGGTCCGGTTCGGCCGCCAGCCGCAGCCCGGGGAGCCGGGCGAAGAGCGAGCCGAGCGCGATCTCCATCTCGGCGCGGGCCAGGTTCTGGCCCAGGCACTGGTGGATGCCGAAACCGAACGCCAGGTGATGACGGGTCGGGCGGTGCCAGTCCAGGGCGTCGGGATCCGGGAAGACCGACTCGTCGCGGTTGATGACGGAAGTGGAGAACACCACCCCGTCCTCGGCGCCGATCGTCACGCCGCCGATCTCGATCTCCTCCGTCGCCACCCTCAGCATGCCGTCGGCGATCGACAGGAACCGCATCAGTTCCTCCACGGCCTCCGACATCAGCGACGGGTCCGCGCGCAATTCGGCCAGCTGCTCCGGGTGGCGCAGCAGGGTGAAGGTGCCGAGCGAGATCATGTTCGCGGTGGTCTCGTGCCCCGCGATGAGCAGGATCACCGCCAGGGCGACCAGTTCCTCCACATCGGTCTGACCGGTCTCCAGACGCTGCGCGATGAGCTCGTCCAGCAGCCCGTCGCCCGGCTCCGTGCGTTTGCGCGCGATCAGCTCCCCCAGATAGGCGTCGAGGCTGCGCCGGGCCTCCTCCACATCGGACAGTTCGGGTCCGCGCAGCAGCCGCCTCGACTGCGCCTCGAAGAACTCGTGGTCCGCGTAGGGGACCCCCAGCAGGGAGCAGATCACCATGGACGGCACGGGCAGGGCGAAGGCGCCGACCAGCTCCGCGGGTGAACCCTGGGCGGTCATCTCGTCGAGCAGCCGGTCCACGGTCCGCTGGATCTGCGGCCGCAGGGCGGCGACGCGCTTGACGGAGAAACTCGGGATCAACATGCGGCGCTGGGCGTTGTGTTCGGGGTCGTCGACGCCGAGCAGGGCGGTCCGGCGGGTCGTCAGCCCCTTGAAGCGCTTGGTGGTGGCGGGAAACGCGGCGTGCTGGCGGTCGGAGGAGAGCCGGCCGTCGGAGAGCAGGGCGCGGGCCTCGGAGTGCCCGGTGACCACCCAGACCGAGCGGCCGTCGAAGAGGGTGACGCGGGAGAGCGGCCGGGTTTCCCGCAGGGGCGCGTAGGCCGCCGGGGGGTGGTAGGGACAGGTTCGGTCCTGGGGAAAGGCAACGGTTTCTGACATGCAGCACCTCGCGAGCGATGGTCCGTCTTGCCGGCTCCATTACATGCCCGAGGCACCTATCTCACCTATGCCACTTTCGGCCATACCGGGCGCAAGTCGCCCGAAGGGCCCAGTGGCCCCCGGGCGGGGTCAGAGGTGGGCTTCGAGGAAGGCCCGGAACTCCTCGCGGGTCATCGGGCCGGCGTGGGACGCCACCGCCTCGCCGTCCTTGACGAGGACCGCGGTGGGTGCGCCCGTCACGCCGTAGCGCCTGGTCGGACCGGGGCAGCGGGTGATGTCGGTCCGTACGGCGGTCAGCCGCGTCCCGTACTCCTGCGCCAGCTCGCCGACCAGGACGTCCATGGCCCGGCAGGCCTCCACGGCCTTGGGCCAGGTGCCGGTGAAATAGGCGAGAACCGGCCCCGGGGACATTCCCAGGATGAAATCGAACTCCTGGTCCTCCAGCGGCTGGTGTACCCGACGTGCCATGTGTGCTGCTCCTTGAGTGTCTCGGCGCGGCCCGGTTCGTCCAGGGATGTCCGGGGCGATCGGACTCGGCCGGCCGGTGTGCGGGTGGCCGGTGGCCTGGCCGGGCGGCGTGGTGGGCCGTGCCCCCATCATCCCCGTGGTGGGGCCTCCCGTTGTCAGTGGCGGCTGGCAGCCTGGACGCATGGACGACAGGATGCTGCGGCGCCGGGTCTACGGCGCCGACCACGACGACCCCGACCCGGGCCCGCGCCCCGGCCACGTCTACGGCGAGCTCGTGGGCGGGCCGCTCGACGGCCTCCTGCTCGACGTCACCGGCTGGAGCGGGCGGCAACTGGCCGAAGAGGCCCGCCTCCCCACGGAGATAGGCCGCTACGGGGCGGGCGGCCGCGCCCACTACCGCCGCCGCGCGGACGACCCGCGGCGCTGGGACTGGTCGGGCGACAGCCGCTGACGCGCGGCGGCGGGGCAGTGCGGGGGCAGTGCGGCGCGGCGCGGCGAGCCCCCGGTCCGCCGACGGGTGACCGGGGGCTCTGTGCGGCACTTCCGCCGCGGGGGCGGGATCGGATGCGGCGGAGGTCAGCCGGCGGTGGCGCTCCGGCTGACCTTGCGCGCCCACAGCACCAGCGGCACCTGGAGCGGCAGCCGGGCCAGCGTGGCGGCCCGCGCGGCGGTGGCGCCGCGGCGGGCGTCGACCGCCATCTTCACGTTGGCCGGGAAGACGCCGACGAAGAACGCCGCCGCGGCCAGTGCCGCCACCCGACGGGTCCGCGGATGGGCGACCCCGGCGGCGAGGGCGAGCTCCGCCGCGCCGCTCGCGTACGTCCACTGCCGCGGGGTGCCGGGCAGGGAGCGCGGGACGATCGCGTCGAACTGCTCCGGCGCGACCGCGTGCGCCACTGCGGCGGTTGCCAGCAGGCCGGCCAGCAGCAGGGGTGAGGAAGGAGTGCGCGGCATGAGGACCCTCTCGGAAGCCGGGGACGGGCGGACGGCGGGACGGGCCCCGTGATCCTACTCACCGGTAGGGCCGGGCGCTCATGACGAAGCACTCGGGGACCTCGGAAAAAAATCCGAAGAACTTTCCGGGAGCTGTCGATCCGGGCGCCTCCCGTTCGACACAGGAGTGAAAGGCGGGACATCCCGCACGCACCGACCGGTCCGACCGCTGACCGGCCCGCACACGCCTACAGAGGAGTCACCATGCCGCGCTTCCTTTCCCTGATCCGCATCGACGAGCAGAGCCTCCCCGCCGACGCCCCCTTCCCGGCCGACTTCGAGCAGCGGATGGGCGCACTGCTGGAGGAGATCACCAAGGCCGGGGTGATGCTGGACACCGCCGGACTGCTCCCCACCTCCGAGGGCACCCGCGTGACCTGGTCCGGCGGCAAGCTGAGCTACACCGACGGCCCCTTCACCGAGACCAAGGAGGTCGTCGGCGGCTACGCCATCCTCCAGGCCAAGGACAAGGCCGAGGCGCTGGAGTGGACCAAGCGGTTCCTGGAGGTCCACCCGGAGCACTGGACGGTGGGCGCCGAACTCCGGCAGATCGCGGAGGGCTGAGCCACTCCGGGGGCCGGGCCCTGTTTGCCCCGCACCGTCACGGCTGCTCTGATGGGTGGCCGTGACGGCAGTGAGCCCGGCCCAGGCGGTCGAAACGGTGTTCAGGATCGAAGCCCCCCGGATCATCGCCGGCGTGGCCCGGATCGTGCGGGACGTCGGCATCGCCGAGGAACTCGCCCAGGACGCCCTGGTCGCCGCTCTCGAACAGTGGCCCCGGTCCGGGATCCCGGACAACCCGGGCGGCTGGCTCATGGCCACCGCCCGGCACCGGGCGGTCGACCTCGTCCGGCGCAAGGAGACCTACGCGCGCAAGCTCGCGGAGGTCGGCCGCACCCTGGAGGACGTACCGCCCCCGCCCGAGCCGCCGGCCCCGGACGACATCGACGACGACCTGCTGCGCCTGGTCTTCACCGCCTGCCACCCCGTCCTGTCCGCCGAGGCCCGGATCGCGCTCACCCTGCGCCTGGTCGGCGGCCTGACCACGCAGGAGATCGCCCGGGCCTTCCTCACCTCCGAAGCCACCGTCGCCCAGCGCGTCGTCCGCGCCAAGCGGGCGCTGGCCAAGGCCGGAGTGCCCTTCGAGGTCCCGTACGGAGCTGACCGCGAACAGCGGCTCGACTCCGTCCTGGAAGTGATCTACCTCGTCTTCAACGAGGGCTACTCGGCCACCGCCGGGGACGACCTCGTCCGCCCCGCCCTGTGCGAGGACGCCCTCCGGCTGGCCCGCGTGCTGGCCGCGCTGATGCCCGGCGAACCCGAGGTCCACGGCCTGGCGGCGCTGCTGGAGTTCCAGGCCTCCCGGATCGCGGCCCGCACCGGCCCCGACGGCGAGCCGGTCCTGCTGGCCGACCAGAACCGGGTCAAGTGGAACCGCATGCTCATCCGGCGCGGTTTCGAGGCCGTAGGCCGCGCCGGCACCGGCCCCTACTCCCTCCAGGCGGCCATCGCCGGCTGCCACGCCCGGGCCGTCCGCTACGAGGACACCGACTGGCGGACGATCGCCGCACTCTACGGACGCCTCGTCCAGCTCGTCCCCTCGCCGGTGGTCGAGCTGAACCGGGCGGTCGCCGTCTCCATGGCCGAAGGCCCCGAGGCGGCCCTGCCGCTGGTCGACGCCCTCGCCGCGGAACCCGCGCTGCGCGCCTACCACCTGCTGCCGAGCGTACGGGGAGACCTGCTGGAGCGGCTCGGCCGACGGGCGGAAGCCCGCGCCGAGTTCGAACGGGCCGCCTCCCTCACCCGCAACGCGCGCGAGCGGGAGCTGCTGCTGAACCGGGCGCACTCCCGCGGCGCGCCCTGACGGGCGGCGGAATCAGACCCGGACGTGCGCGTCCAGCGGCCGCCGGGGCGCGGCCAGCGCGATCGGCCGCCGGAAACCGCCGGAGCGGGCGATGTCCCGTACCGTCTCGCGCAGCGTCTCCTGGAAGGCGCCCATGGTGCGGCGCGCGGCCGGGGTGTCGACGTAGATCGAGTTCATGTGCAGTCCGTCCGCGTCGCGCTGGTACCAGGAACAGGCCCCGTTCGCGCGCGCCGACCACACGTGCGAGGCGGGCCGCCAGTCCTCGTACCGCTCGGCTCCCCGGCACTTGCGCATGTCGATGTACGAGAAGAAGTTCACCGGGTAGGGCCAGGAGCGGGCCGCGAACTCCTCGGGCGCCAGCAGCTCCCACGCCCGCACGAACGGCACGTCGATGTGGCGGAGCAGTTCCCCGAACCCCGCCCGGATCCCGGCCATCACCTCGGCGAAGTCCCGCCCGGGCGAGGCGTCGAACTCGATGGGCATGGTGTTCACGAACCAGCCGACCGAATCGGACCAACCCTTCCGGCCGCGCTCGCTGACCGGCATGAAACCCCGGTAGACGCCCGGCCCGCCCGCCTCCCGCAGGGACAGCGCGACGGCGGCAAGCACCCCCATGAACGGCTTGCCGTCGACGGCCAGACAGGACTTGTCGAAGACCTCCGCCTCACCGGCGTCCAGCAGCGGCGAGGCCTCGTTGACGATGGGGTACATGCGGTCCGGCTCCACCCCGAGGTCCAGCGGGAACCTGGGGAAGAACTCGCCGTTGCGCGCGATGAACGACTTCCAGTAGCCGAGCCGTTCGTCGTCCGCGTCGATGGAGAGGTAGCGGCGCCGCTGCTCCTCGGCGAAGTCCAGGTAGCTGGGAGCGGTGGCCGGCAGGGCGGGGCGCTCGCCCCGGCACAGGGCCTCGTAGGCGGTCGACACCTCGTTCACCACGATGGGCATCGACATGCCGTCGCAGACGATGTGGTCGAAGGCGAGGTAGACGGTGGCGGACTCCTCGCGCAGCACCGCCCCCATCGTGAACAGGGGCCAGGACAGCGTGTCGATGCTCCGCCGGAACCGTTCCACGAGGAAGGCGCGCAGCAGCTCGGTGGTCGCGAAGTCGCCCACCGGTACGGCGTCCAGGGCGAGTTCGGCCGCGGCGAGCGGCTCGCACGCCAGCTCCCCGGCCAGGCGGCGGAACTCGCACCGCAGTACCTCGTGCCGCCGGACGAAACCCAGCAGGGCCTGGGCGAGGGCCCGTTCGTCGAGCGGACCGCGCACCTCGAACGTCACCGCGAGCCAGGACGCCACCGGGTCGTCGGCCCCACGGCTCTCCTCGGCCACCGTGAAGTGCTTGTCCTGGTTGAAGGACGCCCTCCGGCCCGCCGGGCCGCCGGGGCCGGTGGCCCGGGCGGCCGTGGACCGCACCCGCCACTCGACCACCCGGCCGGGCGCCAAGGTGTGCATCTCCAGAGGAAACTGCCGCATTCCGTCATCCCTTCGCCCCCCGAGTCAACCCCGTGCGCCTAACGACACCCGGCCCGTGGAAGTGACGCCGCCCTGAACGCGGCGCGCGGGGGGACGGGGTCCGTCGTACCCGGGCGGTGATGACCGACAGTGGTCGGCGTGGATGCTTTTGACGAGGTCGAGCAGGTCATCGACGCCCTGTACGTGCCGCCGCCCGCCGGGTTCACGGCGGCCCGGGACGCGGCCGCGGCCAGGCTGAAGGCGGCCGGGGACAAGGCCGGCGCGAAACGGGTCGCGGGGCTGCGGCGGCCGACGCTGGCCGCTTGGGCGTCGAACACGCTGGTACGGGCTGAGCCGGCCGAGGCGGAGCAGTTCCTCCAGCTCGGCCAGGCGCTGCGGGGGGCGCACCGGGACCTGGACGGGGAGCAACTGCGGCACCTCTCGCACGAGCAGCACGTGGTGATCGGGGCGCTCGCGCGGGAGGCCGGGCGGCTGGCCGAGGAGGCGGGGACGCCGGTGTCGGAGGCGGTGGAGCGGGAAGTGGAGCAGATCCTGCGCGCCGTCCTCGCCGACCCGGCAGCGGCCGAGGACTGGGCGTCCGGGCGGCTCGCGAAGGTCCCGGCGGTGGTGACGGAGTTCCCGGCGGCGGCCCCGGACGCGGTGGCGCGGGCGGCCGCGGCGGCCGGGCCGGCCCCCGCCGAGGCGCTGCGGGAGGAGGAACTGCGCTCGGCCGAAGCGGAACGGGAGCGGGCGCTCGGGCGGGCCGCCGCCGCGGACGCGGAGGCGGAGCGGCTGGAACGGGACGCCGCCCGGGCCCGGGCGGCGCGCGACCGGGCCCACGCGGACCTCGCCGAAGCCGAGCGCCGTGCCGCCGCTGCCCGAACCACCCCGCCGCCGGGTCGCCGCCGAGGCCGAGCCACCCCGCCCGACCCGCACTGAGCGCCCTCCGCGCCCCGGGGTGAGCCGGCTGCGCACGCCCGCCGCGCGGCCCTCCGGGGGTGCCCGGACGCCGCGCACCGGCCGACTGCTATGCCACGGGCCGCGGAGGACCGCACGACGCGCGCTGCCTCGCCCGAGCCGGGGTGGACGGCTGCGTACGCCCGCCGAGTGGTCTGCGAGTGCGCCCGGGTGGCCGGTACGGCCGGCTGCCGTGCGCGTTCCGGGACACGGGCCGCGGAAGGCGGCACTACGCGCGCTGGCGACCGGGCCGCCTCCCCTGACCCGGGGAAGGGCTGCGTACGCCCGCCGGGTGGTCTGCGAGTGCGCCTGGGCGGCCGGCACGGCCGGTTCCGGACACGGGCCGCGACCCCGGTCCGCCGCACTATCCGGGCCGCCCGGCAGGACCGGCCACCGCGTCGTCCGACCCGGGGTGAGCAGGGTGCGTACGTCCGCCGCGCGGTCTGCGGGGGCCCGGTGGCGCGCGCGGCCGCGGGACCCGGCCCGGCTACGTACGCGGCGCGGACCGGCGTACGGACCGGCGGTGGCCGATCGGTGTCCGCCGGACCGGTCGGAACCCCGCACGGCGCTGACCGGGCCCGCGCACGGCGGTCGGGGTCAGCCCTCGCCCGTACGGCGTTCCAGCGGGGTCGTTACCGCCGAGTTGTTCACGCTGAAGGTGACGCTGCCCGCCCGGTAGCGGTCGTCGGACCACTCGATCGGACGCCCGGTCCGGGTGGCCGAGACGTGTCGCTGGCGCAGCAGCGGACTGCCGCGCCGAAGCTCCAGCAGCCGCGCGTCCTCGCTGCCCGCCGCGAGCGCGTCGATGAGGTGCTCGCCGTACTGGGCGATCACGCCGGAGTCCCGGGCCAGGCCGTCCATCACCGAACGGCAGTCCTCGGGCATCGCCTCGACCGCCGCCGCCACCCAGTGCGGGTAGGCGGTCCGCTCCACCATCACCGGCTCCCCGTCGAGCCGGCGCAGCCGCAGCACGGCGAGGACCTCCGCACCGGGGGCAACGGCCAGCCGCTCCGCCTCCTCGGCCGTGGCAGGCCGGCGGACCCGGGACAGGAAGCGGCTCGACACCTCGTGGCCCACTCCCTCCGCCCACTGCGCGAAGCTGTTCAGCTCGCTGAAACTGTGCTTGCGCTCCTGCCGCAGCACGATCCGCCGCGCGCCCTGCCGCGATCCGACCAGGCCCTCCGCCGCGAGCGTGGCCACCGCCTGACGGACCGTCCCGCGCGACGCCGACCAGCGGGCGGCCAGGTCGCTCTCCGACGGCAGCTGGGCCCCGACCGGGTACTCGCCGCCCAGGATGGCGGCGCGCAGTGCCTCGGCGATCTCCAGATATCTGATGCTGCCCACGCGACTGCCACGCCCCCTCGACGAACCGACCGGTATGCCACTCATGATCATTGAACCCTGTTCTGTCACGCCTTGTTTCGGTCAATCTCCGTCTTCCTCAAGCCGTGCTCCCGATGACAGGTGCCGTTCACCGTCCGTACAGCGGACCCGGGCGAACTGGAGTCAACTTGTTCAGACAAGTAAACCCCCCTGTCAGGTTCTTTCTCTGGGAGAGACCGTGCTCAGTTCCTCCGCCCGTCGCGGTGCGGCCGTCCTGCTCGGCGCCGCCGTCCTCACCACGCTCAGCGCGTGTGGTGCCGCCCCCGACCAGCAGTCCGCAGGTGCCGCCGGCGACAAGGGGAAGGTCCAGCCGGGCGCGGCCGCCTCGGTCGCCGACTTCGGCGGCATGGAGGGCCTCGTCGCCGCCGCCGAGAAGGAGGGCCAGCTCAATGTGATCGCGCTGCCCGCCGACTGGGCGAACTACGGCGAGATGCTCAAGGCCTTCCAGGCCAAGTACCCGAAGATCAAGGTCAGCAGCGAGAACCCGGACGCCTCCAGCGCCGACGAGATCGCCGCCGTCAAGTCCCGCAAGGGCCAGAAGCGCGCCCCCGACGTGCTGGACCTGGGCATCGCCTTCGCCCGCAGCGGCGCGACCGAGAACCTCTTCGCCCCGTACAAGGTCACCGCCTGGGACAAGATCGCCGAATCCCAGAAGGACGCCGACGGCCGCTGGTACAACGACTACGGCGGCTACGTCTCGATCGGCTGCGACGCCGCCAAGATCCCCGTCTGCCCGCAGACCTTCGCCGACCTGCTCAAGCCCGAGTACAAGGGCAAGGTCGCCCTCAACGGCAACCCGACCAAGTCCGGCTCGGCCTTCGGCGGCGTCTACGCGGCCGCCCTCGCCAACAAGGGCTCGTTCGGCGACATCCAGCCGGGCATCGACTTCTTCGGTCAGCTGCGCAAGAGCGGCAACTTCATCCCGGTCGAGTCCACCCCGGCCACCGTCGAGAAGGGCGAGACGCCCATCTCCATCGACTGGGACTACCTGAACGCCGGCTACGCCGAGCAGTTCAAGGGCAAGGGCGTCGACTGGAAGGTCGCCGTGCCCACCGACGGCGTCTACGCCCAGTACTACTCCCAGGCCATCAACAAGGAGGCCCCTAACCCGGCGGCCGCCCGCCTGTGGATGGAGTTCCTCTACAGCGCCCAGGGCCAGAACCTGTGGCTCAAGGGTCACGCCCGCCCGGTGCTCCTGCCGGCCATGACCCAGGACGGCACCGCCGACAAGGACGCCGTCACCAAGCTCCCGCAGGTCCAGGGGACCCCGAACTTCCCCGCCTCCGCCGAACTCGACAAGGCCAAGGCCACGCTCGCCGAGAAGTGGGACAAGGCCCTCTCCTGATGTCTGCTCCCACCCCTACCCGAGCGATGGGGACCGCCGGCGGCAACCGCCGCCGGCGGCGCGGCCCGCGCACCTGGCTCGCCGCCCTCCCGCTCCTCGCCTTCACCGGGCTCTGCTTCGGCATCCCGCTCGGCGCCATCGCCTTCGGCGCCGTCACCGGCACCGACGCCACGACCGGCGCCACCCGGCTGACCGGCGAGCACCTGGCCCGCTCCCTCCAGGGCCCCTACCTGGCCTCCCTGGTCGGCAGCGTCCAGCTCTCCGCCCTCACCGCACTGACCGGCGGCGTGCTCGGTGTCCTGATCGCCCAGGCCGTGGTGACCTCCCGGTCCGCCGCCCTGCGCAGCGCCACCCTGACCGCCTCGGGAGTGCTCGCCAACTTCGGCGGCGTCCCGCTCGCGTTCGCCTTCATCGCCACCGTCGGCATCTCCGGGGTCGTCACCCAGCTCGCCGACCTCACGGGCCTCGGCTGGAGCCTGTACTCCTTCACCGGCCTGACCGTGGTCTACCTGTACTTCCTGACGCCGCTGATGGTGCTCGTCATCGCGCCGGCGCTGGACGGGCTGCGCCCGCAGTGGCGCGAAGCCGCCCAGAACAACGGGGCCAGCGGATGGCAGTTCTGGCGCCACGTCGGCCTGCCGGTGCTCACGCCCTCGCTGCTCGGCGGGTTCGTGCTGCTCTTCGGCACCGCCTTCGCCGCGCACGCCACGGCCGCCGCGCTCGTCGGCGGATCCGTACCACTGGTCACCTTGAAGATCGCCGACGCCCTGTCGGGCAACGTCCTCACCGGCCAGGAGAACGTCGCGCTCGCTCTCGGCCTCGACATGATCCTGATCGCCGGCCTGGTCATGGCGGTCTACCTGCCCCTCCAGCGACGGAGCGCCCGATGGCTGCGATGACCCCGACCGTGCCGGAGACGGACGTACCCGAGGCCGCCCCGGCGCCCCGGGCCGCCGCCCCCCGCACCGCCCGCCGCCCGCGCCCCCGCGTCTGGCGCGGGGCCGTCCTCGCGCTCGCGGCCGCGTACTTCCTCGTCCCGCTCGTCGCCTCCTTCGTCTTCACCGTGCACGTGCCCGGCCGGGGCATCAGCTTCGAGGCGTACACCGAGCTGCTCGCCGCCGACGGCTTCACCGAGAGCCTGCTGCTCTCCCTGGGCCTCGCCGCCGCCACCATCGTGCTCTCGCTGCTGCTGGCCGTGCCCGCGCTGGTCGCCGTACGGATCGGCTCGCCGAGGCTGCGCCCGGTCGTGGAGGTGATGTGCATGCTGCCGCTGGTGGTGCCGCCCATCGCCCTGGTCACCGGCATCACCACCGTGCTGCGCTGGGGGCCCGAGCACCTCTCGCGGACCCCGCTCTACCAGACCTTCATCGCCGTCCAGGACGAGCGGTTCCCCGTCGTCCTGGTCCTCGCGTACACGGTGCTGGCGCTGCCCTTCGTCTACCGCTCCCTCGACGCGGGGCTGCGCGCCATCGACGTACCCACCCTGGTGGAGGCCGCCCGCAGCTGCGGCGCGAGCTGGCCGTACGTCGTCCTGCGCGTCCTGCTGCCGAACCTGCGGGGCTCGCTCGCCGGAGCCGCGTTCCTCACCCTGGCGCTGGTGCTGGGCGAGTTCACCATCGCCTCGCTGCTGGGCTACCGCCCCTTCGCGGTGTGGATCGTCTCCATCTCCGGCGCCCAGGCCCGGATGTCGGTGGCCGTCTCCATCCTCAGCCTCCTGATCACCTGGCTGCTGCTGCTCGTCCTCTCGCGTGCCGGAACCAGCCCCTCCGCGGCGGCTTCCGCACCCGTCACCACCTCCCGCAAGGAGTCCTGACCCTCATGTCCACCACCCTTCCCGCGGCCCGGAAGCCGGCGGGCACGACGGCCGGAGGCGCCCCCGCGGGCGCGCGCCTCGAATTCCGCGGCCTGCGCCGGACGTTCGGCTCCACCGTCGCCCTCGACGGGCTGGACCTGACGATCGAGCCCGGCGAACTCATCGCCCTGCTCGGCCCGTCCGGCTGCGGCAAGACCACAGCCCTGCGCGTCGTCGCCGGCTTCGAGCAGCCCGACGCGGGCGAGGTCCTGGTCGACGGCCAGGACATCACCGCGGTACCGGCCAACCGCCGTGACGCCGGGATGGTCTTCCAGTCGTACAGCCTCTTCCCCAACCTCAGCGCTCGCGACAACGTCGCCTTCGGCCTGCGCGTCCGCAAGGTCGGCGCGGCCCAGCGGCACGAGCGGGCCGCCGAACTCCTCGACCTCGTCGGCCTGCCCGACCACGGCGACCGCTACCCGCACCAGATGTCGGGGGGCCAGCAGCAGCGCGTCGCGCTCGCCCGCGCCCTGGCGCTGCGGCCGCGGGTGCTGCTGCTCGACGAGCCGCTGTCCGCCCTGGACGCCAAGGTACGGTCGAACCTGCGCGAGGAGATCCGCCGCCTCCAGCTGTCGCTCGGCATCACCACCGTGTTCGTCACGCACGACCAGGAGGAGGCCCTGTCGATGGCCGACCGGGTCGCCGTGCTGAACGCCGGGAAGCTGGAGCAGTGCGCCGCCCCCGCCGAGCTCTACGAGCGGCCCGCGACCGCGTTCGTCGCCGAGTTCGTCGGCACCATGAACCGGCTCCCGGGCCGGCTGGCGGGCTCCGGGACGGTGGAAGTGCTGGGCGCGCGGCTGCCCGTGGACGGTTCCGTACCCGCGGGACCGGACGTGGAAGTCCTGGTGCGGCCCGAGAGCGTGACCGCGACCGCCGACCCGGACGGCACGGCCACGGTCGTCTCCGCCTCCTTCTTCGGCGCCGTCACCCGGCTCCACCTCGACCTGCCGGGGGGCAAGCCGGTCAAGGTGGACCTGCCCTCGCGCACGGCGGGAGACCTGGTGCCCGGGGCCCGGGCGACCGTCGGCCTGGCCGAGCGGCCCGTGCTCGTCGTGGCGAGCGCCGGATGAGCGAGCTCGCCGCCGTCCTGTTCGACATGGACGGCACCCTCGTCGACACCGAGGTGCTGTGGTGGCGGACCGCCGAGGAGGTCGCCGGCGGCCTCGGTCACCGGCTCGGTGACGCCGACGCGCCGGAGGTCGTCGGCCGGGCGGTCGAGGACACCGCCGCGCACCTCGTACGGGTCGCCGGGGCGGGCGACCCCGCGGCGGTGGGCGCCGCGCTCACCGCCGGGTTCCTGAGCCGGGTACGGGCCGGGGCGCCGCTGCGGCCGGGGGCGCGCCGGCTGCTGACCGCCCTGGAGGCCGGGGGAGTTCCCTTCGCGCTGGTCAGCGCCTCTCCCCGGCTGGTGGTGGACGCGGTGCTCGACGGCCCGCTGGCGGGCGTGCCCTTCGCCCTCACCGTCTCGGCCGACGACACCGCGCGGACGAAGCCGCACCCGGAGCCGTACCGGGCGGCCGCCGAGCGGCTCGGCGTCGCCCCGGGCGACTGCGTCGCCGTGGAGGACTCCCCGGACGGCGCGGCCTCGGGGGAGGCTGCCGGGTGCGCGGTCCTGGTGGTGCCGTCACTGCTGCCGGTGCCGCGGTCCCCGGCGCGCACCTTCGCGGGCACCCTGGAGGACGTCACCGTGGACGCCTTGCGGGAGTGCCTGGTCCGCGGCCTCCCGGGCTGACCGGACCACGCCCCGCGGCGCGGACCGCAGCACCCCGACCGCCCCGGCGGCCGGCCGCGCCCCGGCGAGCTGGCGCTGACCGGCGCCGCTCGCCGAGGCGCCGCTGGCCGCGCTGCGCTTGGACACGGCCGTCATCGGCTGCTGCGGGCAGGACCCGGCGGACGGTCTCACCGCCTACGAGCTGGCCGACGCGGCGGTCAAGCGCGCCGCGCTCGCCTCCTCCCGCCGGGTGATCGCGGTCGCCGGAGCCGCCAAACCCGGCCGTACCGCCCTCGCCTTCGGCACCGGTGCCGCCGCCCTGCACACGGTGGTGACCGACGACGGGGCCCCGCCGAGGCCGTTGCGGCCCTGACCCGGGAAGGGGTCACCGTACGGGCCGTGCGAGCCGTCAGGCGCTGAGGTCGAGGATCTCCACCACGCCCTTCGCGTACGCGCCGGTCACCGAGCCGGGTCCGGTCGCGGCCTCCCGGCGCAGCGCGGGCAGCGCCGTACGGATGAACGCGGCGCACTGTCCGTACAGCCCGGCCTCGTGGGAGCCGCCGTCGTCCGCCGTGCCCAGCAGGGCGAGCAGCGTCCAGAGCAGGGCCTCGCGGGTGGTCTCCCGGGGCGGACCCGCCGCCCACACGGCCATCAGCACCCCGCAGGCGGCGGGCGCCGGCGGCTGGAGCCTGGTGTCGGTGAACACGTGACCCGCGAGGGCGTGGAAGGCGGCCGGGTGCCCCTCGGCCGCGTCCCACAGCATGTCCTGAAGATGACCGGCGGAACGCCCGCACCCGCACAGGATGGACTCCCAGTCGTGCCGCGCGATCTCGGCCTCCACCGCCTCCGGCACCAGCGGGCTGCGCAGCGGCTTGTCCGTCCGTCTCATGGCGCAATTATGAGATCCCGCCACGGGCCCGTACCAGAGGGCCGGGAACCGGATCCGGTGGCCGGCCGTCCCAGACGCCGTGTGGAACGCAACAATCCGAAGAAGAGTCCTGACCTTGATATTCGCCCTGCTCGCGACGCAGCTGGGGTCCCTCGTCGGTCCGGCGTACGCGTGCGGCTGCGGAGCGATGATCCCCGACGGTTTCTCCCGGATCGGAGTCCAGCGGGAGACCTCCGTACTGCGCTGGGACGGGCGGACCGAGCAGATCGTCATGCGGTTCAGGGTCGACGGGGACGCGAGGAAGGCCGCCTGGATCATGCCGGTACCCGGCCGCGCCACGGTCGAACTGGGCAGGGCGGAACTGTTCACCGACCTCGGCCGGCTCACCGTGCCCGAACACCGGACCCGCGGCTACTTCTGGCCGCGCGGGGACGACTGGCCCTTCTCCTCCGGTTCCGGTGACGGGGCCGCCGCCGCGCTGCCCGGCGCGTCCGTCGGCGTCGTCGGCCGCGAGCAGCTCGGCGACTTCGACGTCGCGCGGCTGACGGCCACCGACCCCGACGCCCTGCGGCGGTGGCTGGAGACCAACGGCTTCAAGCTGCCGGACGGGCTCTCCGCCGAGCTGCGGCCGTACGTCGACCAGGGGTGGGAGTACGTCGCCGTCCGCCTCGCCCCCCGCGACCCGGCCAAGGCGCTGGCCGGGGACCTCGACCCGCTGCGGATCCGCTTCGACAGCGCCAGGCCCGTCTACCCGATGCGGCTCTCCCGCCGGGCCAAGTCCGCCCAGTCGCTCGGGCTGTACGTCCTGGCCGCGCACCGGATGGAGCCCGTCTCCCCGATCGGCGGGGCCGCGCCGAAGGTGGCCTTCGCCGGGACCATCACCCCGCGCGGGGCCGTGGCCGAACTCACCGGCAGCGCCGAGCCGGTGTTCCTCACCGCGATCGAGCAGGAGTTCCCCGAGCCGGCCCGGATCGACGGCGACCACGAGCTGCGCGCCACCGCCGAGGACACCCCGTACCGGCGGGCCGTCTACCGCGACGAACTCCTCACCGTCGGCGGTGTCCCCGCGTGGCTCCTGACGGTGGCCGCGGCGCTGGCCGCATGCCTCGCCCTGGCCCTCGCCGTGACCCTGGCCCTGGCCCGCCGCGCCGCCAGGGGCCGTGCCGCGTAGCGGCGCCCGGACCGCCCTCAGTGGCGCCCGGGCGGCCCGGCGGCCCGGCGCAGCGCCAGGGCGGCGAGCGCCTCCGGGGCACCGGGGCGGCCGCGCAGGCCCGGAAAGGCGTTGACGTCCACGATCAGCGGGACGCCGTCGCCGGTGTCGATGAAGTCCACCCCGTAGACGTCCAGTGCGAAGACCTCGCCGACCCGGAGCGTCAGTTCCGCCCACCGCGGCGGCGGTTCGCTGCGGGGGTGGCCGGGTTCCGCGCCCGCCAGGGCCATTCCCGACGGGGCCATCTCCGAGCGCCGCAGCCCCGCGAAGACCCGGTCGCCGATCGCGTACAGCTTGTGGTCCCAGCCGTTGTTGGGGGCGAAGGCCTGCACCACGACCGGCTCCTCGCCCCATCCCGCGGCCAGTTCCCGCAGCCGCGCCGGGTCGTCGACCCGGGCCACCAGGTCGCCCTTGCGGCTGCGCCGGCTCTTGACCACTACGGGCCAGGGCAGCCCGGGCAGCCCCGGGCCGTCCCCCGCCTGCCGGGCCAGCCGGTCCAGGGAGGGGAAGGCCGTGGTCGCCGCGAAGGGCAGCCCGGCCCGGCGGGCCAGCTCCGCCATGCCCCTACGGTCCTGGCAGCGCTCCGTCGCGGCCGCGGTGTTCACCACCGGTGTGCCCCGCCGCTCCAGGGTCCGAGCCAGCTCCAGGGCCCGGGGATCGCGGGCCTTGAGCAGGTAGACGTCGGCCCGCGCCCGGGCCGCCACCGCCGCCGCGTCCGGTTCCCGCGGGTCCAGTACCACCACCTCGTGCCCGGGGGTCAGCGCGGCGGCCGCCCCCGCCAGCAGCGGATGCCCGGCGTCCGGGGTGATCAGGCCGACCCTCACGCGCCGTCACCCGCCCGGGCGGCGACCTGCGCCGGGATCGACACGGTCAGCGCCGTGGGGCGCGGCGGCACACAGGGCCCCGCGCCACCGGTGCGGGACAGGTCGAGCACGGCCCGGGCGACCCGGGCCGCCGCCTCCGGCACCTGACGGAAGCTCGGGAAGTCGTTCACGTCCACCACCACCGGCCCGTCGGGGCCCAGCAGTACGTCCAGCCCGTACAGGTCCAGTCCGTACACCACACCCACCTGGGCGGCGATCGCGGCCACCTCGGCGGGCAGCGGTACGCGGCGCTCGCGCACGGAGCGGTCCGGGTGCATGGGGGAGCAGCGTTCGGTGGCGAACAGTTCCCCGCCGACGCAGTACACCTTGATGTCGATGCCCGAATTGGGCACGTACGGCTGGGCGATGAGCATGCCCTCCCCGGCCAGCACGGGCAGCAGCGCGGCGAGCCGGTCGGGGGAGGCCACCAGGTGCACCGCCCGGCCGGAGCTGCCGTCCGCGGGCTTGACCACCAGGGGGTACTCGGACTCCGGGATCTCCGCGAGCAGCTCGGGCCGGGCCACGGCGTACGTCGGCGGCAGCGGCAGGCCCCGGGCGCGCCCGATGGCGGCGGCCAGCGCCTTGTCCCGTACGCCCCGGATCGACCGGGCGTCGTTGACGGTGGTCATGCCGGTCGCGGCGGCCGCTTCGAGCAGGGTCAGGCCGGGGCCGCCGGACACCGTCTTGAGCACCCAGGCGTCGTGCGCCCCGGCCCGCACCAGGTCGGTCATGCGCAGCAGCGAGCCGCCCGGCCGCAGCACGTCCACCTGGTGGCCCCACGCGCTCAGCTGCCGGATCACCTCGTTCGGCATGCCGTCGTGGCGGTAGTGCTCCTCCACCAGGAAGCAGAGCCTCATGGACCTTCCCCATATTTTCCGGACGTCCGCCGATCCCGCCCGGCGAGTTGTGACGTCACAGGATGCCATGGCCGCAATGTGATGATCGTCCGGCAGTGGCCGGGGATTCCACAGAAAACGCCTGAGAACTGCCTTAAGTAGCCATTACTCAGCGTCACTCTCACCAAGAACTTTCCAAACTGATCAACAATTCTCTTATAGTGAGGGCTTGTTGCCACAGGAACCCTCTCTTCCATTTACGCCCCGGTTTGAGGCTTTGATTGATGACGGCGTCGCCCTCCCCCCTTCGCCCCTCCGCGCTCGCCCTGCTCGTCACGGCGGTGGCGGCCGGAGTGCTCTGCACGGCGGCGGTGGCCGCGGCCCCGTCGGCCGTCCGCGTCCCCCTCGGCTGGTTCTCCGTCTTCGGGGTCCTGCTGCTCTCGGTCGCCGCCTTCGCCGTCACCTGGCTGACGCGCACCAGCCGCCTGCTGCGCGGCCGGATCGCCGGACTGAGCGCGGACATCGCCGAGCGGGACGGTCACATCGCCCGGCTCACCGCCGACGCCACCCGTGACACCGCCGCCCGCACCGCCGAGCACGCACGCCTCGCCCAGGAGCACGCCGCGGAACTGGAGCGGCTGAAAACCGCCCACCGGGTCGAGCTCGACCTGGTGACCGTCGCCCAGCTGGCCGACCGCGAGCGGCTCGGCGACGAGCTGCGCCGCGCGGAGTCCGGACGGGCCGCCGCCATGGCGGCCGCCGCCAACGCGGCCGGCCGGATGCAGGCGCTCGCCACCGGAATGCTGGCCGACCTGCGCGAGATGGAACACCGGCACGCCGACGAGGACGTCCTCGGCGACCTGCTCCACCTCGACCACCGCACCGCCCAGGCGGGCCGCCTCGCGGACTCCATCGCCGTCCTGACCGGGGCCCGCTCGGGCCGCCGCTGGGCGAAGCCGATCGTCATGGAGTCCATCCTGCGCGGCGCCATGGGCCGGATCGGCGGCTACCAGCGGGTCCGGCTCCACTCCACCAGCGACGCCGCCGTCGCCGGACACGCCGCCGAGGGCGTCATGCACGCCCTGGCGGAACTCCTCGACAACGCCGCCAACTTCTCGCCGCCCACCGCCGAAGTCCACGTGTACGTGGAGGAGGTGCCGGCCGGGATCATCATCACCGTCGAGGACAGCGGCCTGGTCATGAGCGAGGTCCAGCTGCGCCGTGCCGAACAGGCCGTCACCGGTGAGTCCCTGGACCTGGCCGGACTCTCCGGCACCCGCCTCGGGCTCGCGGTCGTCGGCCGGCTGGCCCGCAAGCACGGGCTGACGGTGTCCTTCCGGCCCTCCGCGCGCGGCGGTACCGGCGCGCTGATGATGCTGCCGCAAGAGCTGATCAGCCGTACCCCGGCCGAAGCGGGGGCCACACCCGCCCTGGTGGCCGCGCCCGCCGGAGCCGCCGGTGCGCGGACCGGGGAACCGGCCGGACAGTCCGGGCCGGGCCCGCGCGGAGGCGGGGCCGACGCCGGCGGCGCCGGGCGCGCGCAGGACCGTACCCCCTCCCCGCAGCACGACGTCCCGGACGCCGCACCCACGGCCTCCGACGCGGACCCCGGGGCCGCCGGCCCCGACCCCCGGCCCGGCGACACCGGACTGCCCCAGCGGCGGCGCGGCCGCACCCTGGCAGCCGCCCACCCCGAAGGACCCGAAGCCGCCGCCCGCGCGGCGGCCCGCACCCCGGCCGCCGCGACCGGCACCTCGCAGTCCGCAGCCCGTTTCGGCAGCTTCCGGCAGGCCGTGCGCGGCGCGTCGGCACAGCCGCCCCTCAACCCCCCGCACCCGGAAGGCAACACGCGATGACCGGCTCCACGACCGACGAGAAGCTCAGCTGGCTCCTGGAAGGACTCCTGGAACGCACCCCCGGCGCCCGCCACGCGCTCGTGCTCTCCCGGGACGGCCTCAAGCTGTGCCGCACCCCCGAGCTCTCCGTCGACCAGGCCGACCAGCTCGCCGCGATCGCCGCCGGCATCCAGAGCCTGTCGCACGGTGCGTCGATCGAGTTCGGCGACGGCACCGGGGGAGTGCGCTCCGCCATGGCCGAGTTCTACGGCGGCATCCTGTTCATCGTCGAGGCCGGTGAAGGCGCGCACCTCGCGCTCGTCGCCGCCGAGGACGCCGACGCCGGACTGGTCGGCCACAACATGTCCGAACTGGTGGAGCAGCTGAGCGAGCATTTGATCGCGAGGCCCCGGGGTTGAGCCGGACCAGGCCGGGCCGGGACGACTCCCCGGACCGGCTCTACACCCTCACCGGCGGCCGCAGCAGCTCCGGTTCGGACGCCTTCGACCTCGTCACGCTGATCGTCGCCGAGTGCGATCCGGTTCCCGGCATGCAGTCGGAGCACGCGGCGATCCTGCGGATGTGCCACTACCCGACGGCGGTCGTCGAGATCGCCGCCGAGCTGGGCCTGCCCGTGTCGATCGTCCGGATCCTGCTCGCCGACCTGCTCGGCACCGGCCGGATCAGCGCCCGGCACCCGCGTTCGGCGTACCGCCTTCCCGACCCCGACATCCTGGAGCAGGTGCTCGTTGGACTCCGCAACCTCTGACCGGCGTGAAACCCGGCAGACCCTCAGCAGCACCGCCGACAACGGCCTGAAGATCGTCATCGTGGGCGGCTTCGGCGTGGGCAAGACCACCATGGTCCGCTCGGTCAGCGAGATCCGGCCGCTGAACACCGAAGAGACCATGACCAAGGCGGGCGAAGGGGTCGACGACACCGACGGCGTGGCCGGGAAGAACGCCACCACGGTCGCGTTCGACTTCGGCCGGATCACCCTGGACGCGCGCAACGTGCTCTACCTCTTCGGCGCGCCCGGGCAGGAACGTTTCTGGTTCCTGTGGGACCGGCTGTTCTCCGGCACCCTCGGCGCGGTCGTCCTCGTCGACACGCGCCGCCTCGCCGACTCCTGGTACGCCATCGACCGCCTCGAACACCACGGCACGCCCTTCGTGGTGGCCTGCAACGACTTCGGCGGCCCCGGCCACACCGCCGAAGAGATCCGGGCGGCGCTCGACCTGCCGCCCGAGGTGCCGCTCGTCTTCTGCGACGCCCGCTCGCGCGCCTCCAGCAAGGACGTCCTCATCTCCCTCGTCCGCCACCTGCAGACGGCCGCCCTGTCCCACACCCCGGAGCCCACCCCGTGACCACCCCCGCCGACCGCGAACCGCAACCCGTCTACCTCGGCGGCCCGCGGTTCCAGACCGACCCCATCGCGCTGTACCGGGAGCTGCGGCGCGAGCACGGAGCCGTCGCCCCGGTCGTCCTCGACGGCGACGTACCGGCCTGGCTGGTCCTCGGCTACCGCGAACTGCACCAGGTCACCAGCGACCCCCAGCTCTACTCCCGCGACTCCGACCTGTGGAACCAGTGGGACCGCATCCCCGCCGACTGGCCCCTGCTCCCGATGATCGGCCGCAAGCAGCCCTCCATCCTCTACACCGTCGGCGAACGCCACCGGCTGCGCGCGGCGGTCATCTCCGGCGCGCTGGAAACCGTCGACCCCTTCGAACTCAAGGGCCACGCCGAACGCTTCGCGGACGAGCTGATCGACCAGCTGTGCGGCAAGGGCGCGTGCGACATCGTCGGCCAGTACGCGATGCTGCTCCCGCTGCGCGTCCTCGCCCGGATCTACGGCTTCTCCGACGAGCAGGGCCCCGGCCTCGTCACCGCCATGAACGACATGATCAACGGCCGGGAGGGCGCCCTCGACGGCCAGCGCCACCTCGCCGAATCGATGTTCGCGCTGATCGCGGACAAGCTGGCGCGCCCCGGCCACGACGTCGTCTCCCGGATGCTCGCCGACCGGGGCGACTTCACCGTCGAGGAAATCGCCCAGGACCTGATGGTGATGCTGGCCGCCGGACACCAGCCCACCGCCGACTGGATCGGGAACTCGCTGCGCCTCATGCTCACCGACGACCGGTTCGCCGCCTCCCTCGCGGGCGGCCGGCACAGCGTCGGCGAAGCGATGAACGAGGTCCTGTGGGAGGACACCCCCACCCAGAACGTGGCCGGCCGCTGGACCTCCCGTGACACCCACCTCGGCGGCCAGCGCATCAACCGGGGCGACCTCGTGCTGCTCGGCCTGGCCGCCGCCAACGCCGACCCGCACGTACGCACCGACGCGGGGGCCCTGACCGGCGGCAACAACGCCTTCTTCTCCTTCGGCCACGGCGAACACCGCTGCCCCTTCCCCGCCCAGGAGGTCGCCGAGGCCATCGCCCGGACCGGCATCGAGGTGCTCCTCGACCGGCTCCCGGACGTCGACCTCGCGGTCCCCGCCGCCGACCTCGCCCGGCGGCCCTCGCCCTGGCTGCGCGGCCTCTCCGCCCTGCCCGTGACCTTCACCCCGACCCCCGCTCTTGGAGGCTCCAGATGACGTGCCCGATCGACCACACGGGACCCGCCGCCATCACCCTGGACCCCTTCGTCACCGACCTCGACGCCGAGAGCGCCGCGCTGCGGGCCGCCGGACCGCTGGCCCGGGTCGTCCTGCCGGGCGGCGTCGGCGTCTACGCCGTCACCCGCCACGCCGAGGCGCGGGCGCTGCTCACCGACGCCCGCCTGGTGAAGGACATCGGTGTCTGGGGCGCCTGGCAGCGCGGTGAGATCCCCCAGGACTGGCCGCTGATCGGCCTCGCCAACCCCGGCCGCTCGATGCTCACCGTCGACGGCGACGAGCACCGGCGGCTGCGCAGCCTCGTCGCACAGGCCCTCACCGTCCGCCGGGTGGAGCAGCTGCGCGCGGGCATCGAGGCCCTGACGACCGGGATGCTCGACCGGCTGGCCGGACTGCCGGCCGGCGAGACCGTGGACCTCAAGGCGGAGTTCGCCTACCCGCTGCCGATGAACGTCATCAGCGGGCTCATGGGCGTCGACAGCGCCGAACACCCGCGTCTCAAGGCGCTGTTCGAGAAGTTCTTCTCGACGCAGACGCTGCCGCAGGAAGTGCCCCAGATGATGGCCGACCTGTCCGCGCTGTTCTCCCGGATCGTCGAGTCCAAGCGGGCGAACCCGGGCGACGACCTGACCAGCGCCCTGATCGCGGCATCGGAGAACGGCGACCACCTCACCACCGAGGAGATCACCAACACCCTCCAGCTGATGGTCGCCGCCGGTCACGAGACCACCATCAGCCTCATCGTCAACGCCGTCGTCGCCCTGGAGACCCACCCCGAGCAGCGCGCACGCGTCCTCAAGGGCGAAGTGCCGTGGGAGAACGTCATCGAGGAGACCCTGCGCTGGTCCACCCCCACCTCGCACGTCCTGATCCGCTTCGCCGCCGAGGACATCGAGGTCGGCGACCGGATCCTGCCCGAGGGCGAGGGCCTGATCGTCTCCTTCGGCGCCATCGGCCGAGACGAGGCCCAGCACGGCGAGGACGCGGGCGAGTTCGACGTCACCCGTACCCCCAACCGGCACATCTCCTTCGGCCACGGCCCGCACGTCTGCCCCGGCGCCGCCCTCTCCCGCCTGGAGGCGCTCGTGGCGCTCCCCGCGCTCTACGCCCGCTTCCCGGACCTCGCGCTCGCCGTCCCGCGCGCGGAGCTGCGCAACAAGCCGATCCTGACCCAGAACGACCTGTTCGACCTGCCGGTCCGGCTCGGCTGAGCGGATTCCGGCGGCGAAGAGATACGAATGCCGCGAGCAGCTGCCGCCCGAGTCCACCCGGGTGCAGGTCAAGGCCGGGGGGCTGGACGCCTCGGAGTCGTGGAACCCGGACCCCGCGACGGACTCGTGGAAGACGGACCCGGTCCGTACCGTCCGGACCAAGAAGGTCCCGCGCAACCACGTCAAGGCCGAGGCGACCGACAAGCACCCGGCGCCGGTCGAGGTGTACTACGAGGACGTCCCGGCCGGTTACCGGACGACGGTGAAGTTCTCCGGGGCGCTGCCCGCGCACCGGGTGAACGAACTCCTCGACCGCGTCGAGAAGATCCAGCAGGCCGTCAAGTCCGCCCGCGAAGAGGCCAACGGCGTCGAGGTCACCGACCAGCGGATCGGCGACGCCATGAGCGCGAGCTGAAACTGATGTTGAAGCTGACACGGGGCGTCAGTTGGGCGTTCGCCCCCCGCACCACACGCGGTGGTGGCCCAAGCCTGGCAGAGGCGGCCCCTGAACGGGTGGCACGCAGGAGCCCGGGAACTGGAGGTGTTCCCGGGCTCCGTCACGTCCGGCCGCCGGCCGCTACGTCCGCACCGGCACCGATACGAACGTCCTGCCCGACTCGTTCTCGACCAGGACCTCCTCGACGTCGGCCGCCGCCACGGCCGCCGAACCGTCCAGCGAGGCACCCTTGCCCTCGCCGTGCTCCGCGGTGCCCACGACCCAGCCGCCCGCCGTCCTGCGGGTCCCGTCCCGGGAGACCACCACCAGCCGGCAGCGTTCGCCCGCAGGCACACCGGTCACGGCTGCGTGCACCCGCACCCACGCCGCCGCCGGCACCACCTGCACCGTCATCCGCGCGCCGCTGCCGCCGTCCGTCGCGGACGCCACCCGGGTCCCGGGCACCGCCGAGGGCGCGGGCGAGCCGGTCGGGGACGGCGGCGGGGGCTGCGCCACGTTCTGCGTCCCGTCCGTGCCCAGCTGCGTACCGGCCCAGAACACGGCCGCCAGCGCGGCCGCGGCGGCCACTCCCGCCAGTCCGTAGCGCCGGCGCGCCCGCGCGGCCCGTTCGCCGCGGACCTGCCGCAGCGTGCGCCGGAGCAGCAGGTCGCCGCCCTGCGGCGGTCCGTCGAGGAACGCCTCCGGGGGAACCTCGCCCAGGGCCCTCTCCATCTCGCGCAAAGCGGCCACCTCCTCCCGGCACTGCACGCAGTCGCCGACGTGCTCCTCGACGCGCCGTACGTCCGCCTCGTCGAGGACTCCCAGAACGTACGGGCCGAGCAGTTCCTCCTCGTGCCGCTGCCGGCTCATGCCACCACCTCCCGCAGTCCGCCGGGCTGCTGGGGCGGCCTGCCCGATCGTTTGTTCCTGTTGCCTTCCCCCGCGCTCTCCGTGAAGACCTCGCGCAGGGCCTTGAGCGCGTAGTGCGCACGCGATTTGACCGTGCCCGCCGGAATGCCGAGCCGGTCGGCCGCCTCGGCGACGCTGTGCTCGCGGTAGTACAACTCGGTCAGCACGTCGCGGTGTTCCGGCGTCAGCCGGTCCAGCGCCCCGAGCACCGTCATGGTGTCGACGACGGAGTCCGCGTGGTCCAGTTCCACCGGGGGAGTGGCCGCCGCGCCCGACACCTCCGGCGGCCGGGCCGCCTTCGCACGGTACCGGTCGGTGATGATGTTGCGGGCCACCGTGAGCAGCCAGCCGCGCACCGACCCCTTCCCGTTGACCAGGACCTCGGAGTGCCGCCAGGCCCGCAGCAGGGTCTCCTGGACGATGTCCTCGGCGGCGGCCCGGTCCCCGGTGAGCCGGGTGGCGTACGCGAGCAGGGCATGGCCGTGCTCCTCGTACACCGACGTGATCAGTGCCTCATCGGTCGAGCCCCGCCGAGTGCGGGGCCACAGTGGTCCGGCCATCTCACCCTCTCCGTCTTCCTCGCTTGCGTGGTGCGGTCCGAACACGAACCCCGGCCCGGGCGGGTTCATGTGACCCGCGTCACGCGGAGCGGCGGGTGCGGCGTTCAGTTCCGGCAGCTGCGGCCGTCGTTGAGGCAGTCGGTCACGCCCTGCATCTGCGCGTCGGTCATCACGTTCACGAACATCGCGTGGTCCGTCTTCGGACTGTGCAGTTGCTCGGGGAAGGAGTCGAGCGCGAAGGGCGCGCCCGCGGGCACGTCGTACGCCAGCGAGAGGCGCAGCTGCGGGACCGGGAAGGTGCCCTGCGGGCAGACGCCGCTCGACGTGGGGAACTGCAGGTGCGAGCGGTGGCCGGGGCTGTCGGTGTCCAGCCCGTTCCAGCAGCTCGGGAACACCAGGGTCCGGGTGACGCGCTGCCCGGCCGGACAGCGCGGGTAGTGCGCGGAGGCCAGTCCCGGGGAGCCGGAACAGCCCCAGCGGGCCCGGACGTCAGCGCCGCCGCCCGCCGTGTACGCGACGGCGTCGCCGGTCACCGCGCGCAGGAACCGGGGCATCGGCACCACCTTGCCGGCCGGGCTGCCGCGGAACTCCACCGTCACCGCCGCCTCCGGCAGGATCTCGCCCGCGTTGCCGTGCCCCGCCGCGCTCTCGTGCGGATCCCGGCCCGGGCGGCGGTCGGTGCGGCGCAGCACCGGCCAGTAGTACGTCGACCGGTCGCCGCCCGCACAACTGGTGGGAGCGCCCGCGAGGGAGGCGTCCGTGGACAGCGCGTCGGTGGAGAGGTTGCCCACGTAGGCGTGGGTGTGGTGGGCGCCCGCCCGCAGCCCCGGCGAGACCACCAGGTTGTCCTGGTTGTAGTGCCCTTCGCCGTTGCGACCGCAATCCAGCGTCACCGTACCGGTCGAGGCGTCCGGCCCGGCGGACCGCAGGCCGGGTTCGGGAAGCATGTCGCGCGGGGCGGCGAAGTCCGCCGCGACGGAGCCCGCGCGCGACCCGGCGGCCCATGACGCCCCGAGCACGGCGGCCGTCAGCCCGCCCCCCAGGACCAGGCAGACCAGCAGCGCGAGCAGTCGGTGTTCGTTCCCCATGGCGGCCACGGTTGCCGGTGCCCGCCGCCGGAGTCAACCTGGCATCGGTGGGCCGGACGGCAGCGCCTGCCGGGCCGCGCCGTTCCCCGGTGCGCGTCCGGGCCGCCGGCGCCGGCCGCGGCGGCCGCCCGTCACTGCCCCGGTCCTGTCGCACATCCGTCTGCCCGGTGGCCGGTTGGCGGTGGCGTCCTTGCCCGGCCCGGTGGCGGCCGCGCAGAGTACCCGGTATGACTCCAGAAGAGAGCTTCCAGGCCTTCGCCCGCACCCGCGCCTCGCTCGACGGCGGTGAGGTGGCCTTCTGGTGGACCGGTGATGTCCACTCCTGGTCGCCGGGAGAGCCCTACCGGCACCTCTTCGGCTTCGAGGGCCTCAACCTGGCCCGGCTCGTGCCGGGCGAGGAGGAGGGCACGTACCAGCTCCTCACCCGCGAGGCGGCCTTCTACCTGGACCCGGCAACCCGCGAGATCCTGGAGACCTGGCAGGACAAACCGGTCGTCCACGTCTGGAACGACCCGGCCAACCAGAGCTGGCGCCCGTTCCCCGTCCCGCTGACGGAACTCGGCGACCAGGTCTGCTTCAGCCTGGAGATCCCCCTGGCCTACCCCTCGCCGCTGCCCGTCGCCCAGTACCCGCTGAACTCCGCCGACGACACCTACCGGGCCCTGGAGCTGTTCCAGTTCTTCGCCCCCGCGTCCGTCCTGACCACCGACGCGCCCAGCGTCCCGGCCACCATGTCCTGGACCCGCATGTCGCCGTGGCTGCCCTGGATGGAACAGGGCCCGCGCCCCGGCGGCCTCACCTTCCACTGTCGCGGCCGCAAACTCACCTCCTACGAGGAAGCCCCGGACCGGACCCGCGCGTACATCGCGGCACACCACCCGGAGTTCGCCCGCGCCCCGGAGAAGTGGACCGGGCCCAACGAGACCAGCTGGACGTATTTCCGAGCACTCCACCCGCCCCGGTAGCCTCTTCGCCGAGGAGAGAGGCCGGACAAGGGTTTTCCCCGTATCGAGTTCATCCCGGTGTTGCCTACTGTCTGCCCACCGGCGGTCTTCCCCCGCCACGAACTGCCCCCGTACCAACCCCACATGGTGCGAAGCCTTGCGCGGCCGGGCGGGATCGCCGGTACCGCCGTTGCCCTGCCCCGCCGTCGCGGCCGGGCAACGCGGCGCGCGGTGGTGTCCGGAGCGGGTCTGACCAGCCCGCTCCCGGCCCGCCCCGGCCGCCGGCTCACCTCCCACACAGCTCGAACCGGCCGCTCCGGCCTGCCCGGAAACGGCCCGCGAAAGGGAACACGTGCACGCATCCAGACGCCGGCTCATATCCGTGGCGGCCATGTCCGTCACCCTGCTGGCAGCCACCGCCACCGCCTCCGTGGCCGTGACCGGCTCCTCGGACCCCGCCACCACCCTCCGGGCCGCCGCGGCCCCCGCCGTCCCGGGTGCCGCGCCCGTGCAGAACCTGATCGTCGGCTACAAGCCCTCCGCCGCCGAGGCCGGCTCCAACACCGCGGCCGCGGCCGACGCCGCTGCCAAGGCCAAGAAGGCCGGCAAGAAGGCGAAGTTCGACCGCCGCCTCGGAACCGGCGCCGCCCTCGTCAGCCTGGGCGGTGCGACCGCCCCCGCCGACGCGGCCGACGTCATGGCCCAGTTCCGCTCCGACCCGGACGTCGCCTACGTCGAGCCGGACGCCCGCGCCTACGCCATGGCCACCCCGAACGACACCGAGTACGCCAAGCAGTGGGACCTCTTCGAGTCCACCGCCGGCATGAACGTGCCCGCCGCCTGGGACAAGACGACCGGCTCCGGCGTCACGGTCGCCGTGATCGACACCGGCTACGTGGCCCACTCCGACGTCGCCCCCAACATCGTCGCGGGATACGACTTCATCAGCGACTCCACCGCCGCCCGCGACGGCAACGGCCGCGACAACAACCCGGCCGACCAGGGCGACTGGAGCGCGGCGGGCGAGTGCGGCACCGGCTCGACGGCCAGCGGTTCCTCCTGGCACGGCACCCACGTCGCCGGCACCATCGCCGCGGCCGCCAACAACGCCAAGGGCGTCGCCGGCATCGCGTACAACGCGAAGATCCAGCCCGTCCGGGTCCTCGGCAAGTGCGGCGGCGCCACCTCGGACATCGTCGACGCCATCACCTGGGCCTCCGGCGGCTCCGTCCCCGGCGTCCCGGCGAACGCCACGCCCGCCAAGGTCATCAACATGAGCCTCGGCGGCTCGGGCACCTGCGGCACCAGCTACCAGAACGCCATCAACGCGGCCGTCGCCCGCGGCACCACCGTCGTGGTCGCCGCCGGCAACAGCAACGCGGACGCGTCGGGCTTCACCCCCGCCAGCTGCAACAACGTGATCACCGTCGCGGCCTCCAACCGCACCGGCGACCGCTCCTTCTACTCCAACTTCGGTACCCGCATCGACATCACCGCTCCCGGCGGTGAGACGCGCCGCGCCACCGACACTCCCGGCACCGTCACCACCCCCGAGAACGGCATCCTCTCCTCGCTGAACGACGGTGCCACCACCCCGGGCGCGGAGATCTACAAGCCGTACCAGGGCACCAGCATGGCCTCCCCGCACGTCGCGGGCCTCGCCGCCCTCCTGGTGGCCGCCAAGCCGTCCCTCACTCCGGCGCAGATCAAGTCGGCCATCAAGGCCAACGCCCGGCCGCTCGCCGGTACCTGCACCGGCGGCTGCGGCGCCGGCCTGGCCGACGCGGCCGCCACCGTCAACGCCGTCATCTCCACGCCGGTCACCCCGGTGTTCGAGAACACCACCGACGTCGCGATCCCGGACAACGGCCCCGCCGTCACCTCCTCGGTCACCGTCTCCGGCATCACCGGCAACGCCCCGGCCGCCCTCAAGGTGAACGTCGACATCAAGCACACCTACCGCGGCGACCTCGTCATCGACCTGGTCGCCCCGAACGGCACCGTCAAGCGGCTGCAGAGCTCCTCCGGCGACAGCGCGGACAACGTGTTCACCACGTACACCGTGGACGCCTCCGCCCTGGTCGCCAACGGCACCTGGCAGCTGCGCGTCCAGGACGTCGCCGCCGCCGACACCGGCTACGTCGACTCCTGGAGCCTCGGCTTCTGAGCCCGGCTCCCACCCCGGTCCGTCAGGCAGCCGGAGCCCCCCAACCCCGGCCCTGACGGACCCGCTGGTACGGACCAATCCAGCCCACGGACCTGCCGATACCTCCCGTACCGGCAGGTCCTTCGGGCATTCCGGCCGGTCGGCTGATTTCTGCGTCACAAAGGGGGTCCGCCCGGCGGCCGACCTCGTATTGTCGCGTCTCACAGGAAAAGCACAGGACAGGGGCGCGAAAGGCTGGTGGCTCTGCGTGGCGGCGACGGGGAACGCTGACACAAGCGTCGGACACGGGAGCGTCGGGCACGGGGAACTCATCGCGGCGGTCGACCGCGCGCTGACCACCCACGGCCGGTCGATCCTCACCGGACCGGCCGGCGCCGGCAAGACCGAGGTGGTGCGCGCCGTCGCGGCCGCCGCCGGAGCCCGCCGGGAGACGGTGCTCCACCTCGCCCCGGAAGCCGCCGACCAGCACATACCCGAGGCCTCGGCCGCCGCCCTGCTCGCCTCCGTCCCCGGTGCCGTGCTCGAACGGCTCGCCGGGCCCCAGCGCACCGCGATCGCCCTGTTGCGCCGCGAGACCGACACCCCGGGCGCCGGGCGCGACCACGTCGCACTGCGCCTCGCCGTCGTCGAGGTGCTGCGCACCCTCGCCGCCCGCAATCCCGTCCTCCTCGTCATCGACAACGCCCAGTGGCTCGACGCCGAGAGCACCGCCCTGCTGCGCTTCGCCCTGCGTCTCACCCCACCGCGCGTCAAGGTCCTGGTCGCCGAATGCGTCCAGGGCGGCGAGCCCGTCGCCGGAGCGCTGTGCGGGGCCGCCACCCCAGCCGTCCGGGTGCCCCCGCTCGGCGCGGAGGAAGTCGCCGAACTGCTCGTGCGCCACGGGCTGCCCGCCCGGCTCGCCGGCCGCATCCACCAGGCCAGCGGCGGCAACCCGCGCCTCGCCCTCGCCCTCGGCCACTCCCTGACCGAAGCCGCCGGCTCCCGCGACGGCGGCGGCCCCGGCGCCCACCACGCCGATACCCTGCCGGTCTCCGGGCAGGCCCGCGAAGTCGCCCGGCGGCTGCTCGCCGAAGCCCCGGCACGGGCCCGCCGCACCCTGCTCCTCGCCGCCCTCGCCGCCCGCCCCACCACCGCCCTGCTGCGCCGGGCCGGCCGTCCCGACGCCGAAGCCGAACTCGCCGAGGCGGAACGGGCCGCACTGGTCACCGTGGGGGAGGACGGCGCCGTCCGCTTCACCGCCGGCGCGCTGCCCACGGCACTGGCCGCCGACGCGGGCTGGCCCGAGCGGGCCGCCGGGCACGCCGCGCTCGCCGCCGCCGTGGACGACCCGGTCCAGGCCGTACGGCACCGGGCGCTGGCCGTGGACACCCCCGACGCCCGCCTCGCCGCCGAGATCAGCGACGCCGCCGCGGCCTGCCGGCGCCGCGGCCAGCGCGCCCTCGCCGCCGAACTCGGGCTGCTCGCCGCCGAACGCACCCCCTCCGGCCGGCCCGGGGAGGAACTGGCCCGGCTCGTCACGGCCGCCGAGGACGCGGGCTGGGCGGGCCGCGCCGACCTCGCCCGGCGCGCCACCCGCGCCGTCCTCGCCCGCGACGCCTCGCCCGCCGACCGGGTACGCGCCCGCCTCGCCGTGATCGACGCCGCCGGGCAGGCCCTGGCCGACCTCGACGAGACCTTCGCGTACGCCATCGACGACGCCGTCGGGGACCCCGCGCTGCTGGCCGCCGTCCGGCTGCGGGTCGCCTGGAAGCACAACCTCAGCGACGGCGACCCCGTACGGTCCCGGGACGCCGCCGCCGAGGCCGGCGCCCTGGCCGCGCTCGGCGGCGACCAGGTGGCCGAAGCCATGGCGCTGACCGTACGGGCCCGCATGGGCCGCATCCTCGGCGACCCGGGGGCCGAGGACATCCTCGCGGAGGCGCTCGCCCTGCCCGCCCCCGAAGTACCGCTCGGCATGCGCAACGCGCCGCAGTACCTCGCCGTCCGCCACGCCCTCTTCGACGACCGTCTGGAGGACGCCCACCGGCAGCTGCTCGTCCTGCTCCCCGCGGTACGGCGCACCGGCTCCGCCGAGGACGTCTTCGAGGTGCTGCGCAGCCTCACCGAGGTCGAACTGCGGCGCGGCCGGTGCGCGGCCGGAGCGGCGCACGCCCGGCGCGCCCTGGAGCTGACCATCGAGGCGGGCCTCTCGCCCGGTCCCGCCTGGTACGTCGCCGCCATGGCCGAGGCCACCGGCGGCAGTTTCGCCCGGGCCGCCGGCTACGCCCGGCGCGGCATCCAGGCCTCCGAGGAGGAGCACGACCAGGTCTTCCTCTCCCGCTCCCTGTACGCCCTCGGCCTGGTCGAACTGGCCACGGGTGACGCCGCGAAGGCGGTGGCCACGCTGCGCCGGGTGGCCGGCCTGGAAGCGGCCCAGAAGGTGGTCGACCCCTCGATCCTGCGCTGGCACGGAGAACTCGCCGAAGCCCTGGTCGCGGCCGACGCCCCCGGGGAGGCCGCCGAACTGGTGGACTCCGTCCGTACGGTGGCCCGCTCGCTCGGGCGCCCCAGCGTGCTGGCCGCCCTCGACCGGGCCCGGGGCCTGTGCCTGTCCGCGCAGGGCGACGCCGAGGCGGCCGTGGCCCTGCTGGAGGCCACGGCCCGGCGGTTCGACGTGCTCGGCCTGCCCCTCGAACGCGGCCGTACGCTCCTGGCCCTGGCCCGCGTCGAACGCCGTCGGCGGCGCCGCGCCCCGGCCCGTACCGCGCTGCGCGAGGCGGCCGAGGTGTTCGACCGGGCCGGTGCGAAACCCTGGCTGGACCTCGCGCGCGAGAGCGCCCCGGAAGCCGCCGTCCGGCATCCCGGGGTGGCGGCGCTGACCGAGGCCGAGACCCGCCTCGCGCTGCTCGTCAGCCAGGGCGCCAGCAACCAGGAGGCGGCCGCGAAGCTCTTCCTCAGCGTGAAGACGGTGGAGTCCCGGCTGACCCGCATCTACCAGAAGCTCGACGTCCGTTCCCGGGCCCAGCTGGCGACGGCCCTGCGCACGGGCTGAGGCCGGGCTGAGGCCGGGTCAGCAGGTGAGGTGGTCGCCCGGGGTGACGCCCAGCACCTGGGTGAAGCTCTGGTAGGCGTTCACCCGGCTCTGGACCTGCGCCGGATTGCCGCCGTTGCACTCCAGGGAGCCGTTGATGGAGCGGATCGTCTCGCCGAACCCGGCGCCGCTCACCATGGCGGTGTGGGCGGTCATGGTGCCCGGGCCGTTCTGCGTGTTCCAGTACCAGAGCGCCGTCTTCATCGCGACGGCCGGGTCCTGTTCGACCAGGTAGGGGTTGGCGAGGAGGTTGATGCCGAGCGCGTCGCCCGCCGCCTTGTAGTTGAAGTTCCAGCTCAGCTGGATGGGGCCGCGGCCGTAGTAGGCGGCCTGCCCGGCCGGGCAGCCGTAGGGCTGGGAGGCGTCGCAGTAGTGCGGGTAGTTGGCGGTGTTCTGCTCCACGATGTAGACCAGCCCGCCGGTCTCGTGGGAGACGTTGGCGAGGAAGGCGGCGGCCTCGCGCCGTTTGACGGTGTCGTCGCCGGTGTGCGCGAAGGCGGGGTACGCCGAGAGCGCGGCGACCAGCCCGTTGTAGGTGTAGAAGGGGTTCCGGTTCGGGAACATCCGGTTGAACTGGGCCTCGCTGACGACGAATCCCGACGGGTCGCCGGGGCCCGGGTCCGGGTCCTGGCCGCCGCCAGCGCAGGCGCCCTGGTCCGACCAGACCCCCCACTGTCCGGTGGTGCCCGGCGTCTCGCCCTGGGTCCACCACTTGGCCTGCCAGTTGTGCCCGGCGTACGAGGCGCTCATGCCGTTCGTGTAGACGGCGGAGGCGGCCCAGGAGCCCGCACAGGCGGGGGCCGCGGCGGCGGGGGAGGCGGGCAGGGCGATGGCGAGGCCGAGGGTCACGGCGGCGGCCGCGGCCATGGACAGGGCGCGGCGGCGTAGCGCACGGATCACGGAACTGCTCCTTCAATGGGGGGAATTGCCGTGGGGGGCAACTACGGCCACTGAAGCGAAACTGGTCTGAACCTGTCAAGGTCTAGACCAAAGCTGTTGCTTTTGGCGCGTCCGGCTTGCGCAAACGCCGGACCGGCGTGACGGCGAAGGCCGTCACGCCGGTCCGGGGTGAGAACTGGTCAGCTGCCGGCGGACAGGTTGCCGGAGAGGACCGGGATGTTGTCCAGGATGTGAGACAGGGACTCGTCGCCCTTGGCCTGGGTGGAGTTCTCGGTGCACTGCTGGTTCTGCGGGTTGGACAGGACGTTGATGTCCTGGACACCGATGTTGAGCAGGGCGATCAGCGACTGGGCGTTGACCTTGGCGGGCAGGCCGACGCAGAGCTTGTTCAGCGAACCCTGGACCAGGCTCAGCTGCGGGCTCATGGCGCCCTCGGTCTTCTGGTTGCCGTAGATCTGCGCGGCGCCGTTGCCGTTGACGGTGTTCACGCCGTTGTCGTTGCCGATCGCCATCGCCGGGGAGGCGGCGACGGCTCCGGCGCCGACTACGGAAGCGGTGACCGCGGCGGTGGCCATGAACTTCTTGAGCATGGTGAGGAATCCTTCTGTCGCATGAGCTGTCCCCGGCGGGTACGTCCAGATCAACTACCGACCTGCCCGGGGGTTATCGCCCGTCACCCATGCGGCCCAACGATCCGCGGACCGGTGGGCGACCCGCCCGCTGGGCGGCGCACCCCGCGCGGGGTCCGGGCCGCCCGGCGGAACGCGTCAGCCGGTCTTGCGACGCACCTTCTTGTTCTTGCCGCCCGGGCCGCTGCTGGCGCCCTGTACCTTCGCCCGGCTCTGGTGGGCCTGCTGGGAATGCGCGTTCGCCGCGTTGCGCTCCAGGGCTTCGCGGAACTTGCGCTTGGCCTCCTCGGCGGGGGATTCGTCCTGCGGGGTGTCGGTCTCGTCGGCCATAGGTCCTCCTGGGGGTGATGGAGCCACCTCAGTCTGTCAGCCCGCAGTCGCGCTGACCAGCGCGTTCCCGCCGACCGGTGGCGGGCCGGTCAGGCGCCGGGGTGCGGGGCCACGGCGCCGCCGCCCGCGCGGACCGCCCGCAGGGCCGCCAGGTGGAGGGCGTACGGGTCACCGTGGGCGACGGGACTGCCCGTGAGCGTGTACCACTCGTCGGCGTCGAGGTACTGGATCTCGAAGCGGACCTTCCCGTCCGGCCCGGCGACAGTACGCAGCGTGAGGTCCCCGGTGATCACGCCTACCTCGTCGGTCATGGCGCCGCCGGGTCCGGCCGGGACGGTGTCCTCCCACTGCCGCCGCCCGGTCATGAGGCGCAGGTGTCGATCATCGTGGTGAGCATGGCCTTCTCCGGTGGGGTGACGGTCAGCCCGTAATAGGACTTGACGGTGGTCCAGGCGCGCCCGTACTGGCACCAGCTCGTCTTGTCCGGCGGCTGCCACAGGTCCGGGCTCTGGTCGCCCTTCGAACGGTTGGCGGCCGCCGAGACGGCCAGCAGCTGGGGGCGCGTCAGGTCGTTGGCGAAGGCCTTGCGCTTCGCGGCGTCCCAGGCGGCGGCGCCGGAGCGCCAGCCCTCGGCGAGCGGGACCATGTGGTCGATGTCCAGCTTCGCCGCGTCGCTGATGTCCGCGCCGTCGTACAGGCTCTTCCAGGTGCCGGACACCGCCCGGCACTCGGCGTCCTGGGTGACGTTCTTGCCGTCGCGCCTGAGGACGACCTCGCGGGTGTCGCACTTGTTGCCCTGCTCGGCCCAGTGCGTGAACTTGTCGCGGCTGTAGCCGGCCATCGTACCGGGCTTGCCGACCACCAGGGCCGCCAGTTGGGTCCGGGCCACGGCCGCGCTGACCATCCCGGGCAGTACGTCCCCGGCCGCGGGCTTCGCGTCACCGCCGGCCGGGGGACCGCCGCCGGGGCTCCGGTCGGCCGGGCTCCCGCCGGACTGACCGCATCCGGACAGCCCCAGCAGCAGCGCCACGGCCACCGCCGCACCCCGCAGGCCCGCCTGACGACCCATGACCCCACCCCGCCCCGAACTCCGCCCGCTGTCCCGGGAAGCCTACCCAGCCGGGCCCGTCCCACCGCGCGCCACCCGCGCGGGCAGCGCAGGCCGCCCCGGAAGAACCAGCCGGAAGACGCGAACCGCCCCCGGACCGGGAGGGCCGGGGGCGGTTCGGTGTACGGGCGGGGCTCAGACGGCGTCGGCCGTCTCGGCCACCTTCGGGGCCGGGGCCGTTGCCTCGCCGGAGGCGACGGGCTCCGTCACGCGGGGGCCGTGGCCCTTGCGCAGGCCGATCCAGCTGATCAGGGCGACCAGGGCGAAGGCCGCCGCGCCGATGCCGAACGTCAGGGTGAAACCGGACTCGGCGGGCACGGCGGGAACGCCCGGCGGGAGGTGCTCGATGGTCTTGGAGGCCAGGATCGTGGTGACGATGGCGCTGCCGATCGCGCTGCCGGTCGAGCGGGAGATCGAGTTGATGCCGTTGGCGATGCCGCTCTGGTGGTGCGGGACGCTCGCCATGATGACGGCGGGCATGGCCGCGTAGCCGAAGCTGACGGCCGCACCGACGATGACGCCGGCGCCGATCACCGAGACGGTGTTGCCGTGGTCGAGGGCCAGCCAGCCGAAGCCGACGGCGCCGAGCCCGGCGGCCAGGGCGAGCGCGATGCGCGGGCCGCGGTGGCGGACCAGCTGGCCGCCGATGGGCGAGGCGAGCAGCGAGACGATCGCACCGGGCAGCAGGAACTGGACGGAGGCGCGCAGGATCGACGCGTCGAATCCGTACCCGGTCAGCGCCTTCGGCATCTGCACGAGGTAGGAGACGCCCAGGAAGTTCGCGAACATGCCGAAGCCGACGAGGATCCCGGCCAGGTTGGCCATCAGCACCGGGCGGTGGACGAACATCCGCATGTCGACCAGGGGCTCGCGCACCTTGCGCTCGACCAGGACCCAGACGGCCGTCATGACGGCGGCGCCGGCGAAGCTGCCGAGCGTACGGCCGGAGGACCAGCCCCACTCGTGGCCCTGCGAGATGGGCAGCAGGAGCAGCAGCAGGGCGACGCCCAGGGTCAGCGCGCCCAGGAAGTCGGTGCGGCCGCCGGTCTTGTGGCGGGTGGCCGGGACCAGGAACACGACCGCCAGGAGGGCGAGCGTCGCGAAGCCGGTCGCCATCCAGAAGGCGTTGCGGTAGTCGGCACCGTCACCCGAGGTCAGCAGGCCGGTGGCGACCAGCGCCAGGCCGCTGCCGAACGCGAGCGTGCCGCTGACCAGGGCCATGGCGCCCGGCAGCTTCTGCGGCCGGACCTCTTCGCGCAGTACCGAGAGGGCCAGCGGGAAGATCGCGGTGGCCGCGCCCTGGAGGACCCGGCCCAGGATGAGCAGCGGCAGCGAGGTGGCCAGAGCGGCGACGACGGAACCCGCGACCATGACGGCGAGTACGGCCACCAGGGTCGGCTTCTTGCCGTGCTGGTCGCCGAAGCGGCCCAGCAGCGGGGTGAAGACGGCGGCGGACAGCAGGGTGGCGGTGGTCACCCAGCTGACGTTGGCGGTCGAGGTGCCGAGGTCGTTGCGGATCAGACCCAGGATCGGAACGGGCAGGGTCTGCATCATCGACACGACCATGGCGGCGAGGCTCAGGGCGAAGACGATGACCGTCTCGTTCCTGGGCCCGGCGGCGGAGGGGGCGGATGCGGCGGTGCTCATGGCTGGCAGGACCTTCTTAACGCTTCAGATCGCAGATGTTTTATCTCATCAAGTACTTGGACGAAGGTAGACGCCAATAGTTAAGGAGGTCAAGTAAACAATTGATAATGTCAACCTTCTTGGTACCCTCGGCGGCATGAGTGCCACCGCCGGACCGGCCGTCCCCCACCGCCCGACCAAGCTCCAGCTCCTGGAGCTGCTCGCCGCCATCGGTACCGCCCAGTGGCGGGATTTCGCGGCCGCCGCCGCCCGCTACGGCCTCACCTCCACGCAGGCGCGGGTCCTCGCCCAGCTGGAGGGGCCGGTGCCGATGCGCGGTCTCGCCACCCTGCTGGTGTGTGACGCGTCCAACGTCACCGGCATCGTCGACCGGCTGGAGGCGCGCGAGCTGGTGCGGCGCGAGCCGTCTCCGGTCGACCGGCGCGTGAAGAACGTCGTCGCCACGCAGGAGGGCCGTGACATCATCCGGCGCGTGCGCGAGGAGATGCAGGCGACCCACGGCGCGCTCGACACCCTGGACGAGGAGGAGGGCGCGACGCTCTACGCCCTGCTGGAGCGGCTGCGGCCCACCATGGAGAAGGACGCCTGACGGGAGCGGCGCCCGCCGGGCCGTCCCGGCGTCAGAGCTCCGCGTCGAGCGCGGCGGCGTCGAGGGCTGCCGTCAGGCGGCTCAGGCGCGTCTGGAGCTCGCGGATCTCCGCCAGCTCGAACCCGGTGGCCGCTGCGATGCGGCGGGGCACCTCAACGGCGCGGGCCCGCAGTGCGGCGCCCTCGTCGGTCAGTACGGCGTGGACCGAGCGCTCGTCCTCGGTGCTGCGCTCGCGCCGGATCAGGCCGGCCGCTTCGAGCCGCTTGAGCAGCGGCGACAGCGTGCCCGAATCGAGCCGCAGGTGCTGTCCGAGCTGCTTGACGGGCGTCTCGCCGTGCTCCCACAGTACCAGCATCACCAGGTACTGCGGGTAGGTCAGGCCGAGATCCTTGAGGACGACCCGGTAGAGGCCGCCGAAGGCGCGGCTCGCGGCGTTGAGCGCGAAGCAGATCTGCCCGTCCAGTCGCAGGAAGTCCTGGTCGCGGAGGGGGGCGGCGGGCTGCTGGGTCATGTCGGCCAGTGTACCGCGTAGCGACTTGTAAGCGACTTAGTTGTGCACAACTGAATTGCGTGCTCTACTGATGGAGGCGATCGGGTCACCGGTCGCCGAGGTTCACCCGGACCGTCTTGCCCCTTCCCGAGAGGAACTCCGATGGAAGCGCTGTACACCGCTGTCGCCACCGCCAACGGCCGTGAGGGCCGCGCAGTCAGCTCCGACGGCCAGATCGACCTGGCGCTGGCCATGCCGCCGGCGCTCGGCGGCAACGGGCAGGGCACCAACCCCGAGCAGCTCTTCGCGGCCGGCTACGCCGCCTGCTTCGCCAGTGCGCTCGGCCTGGTCGGCCGGCAGGCCAAGGTCGACACCGGGGACATCTCGGTCACCGCCGAGACCTCCATCGGCCAGGACGGCTCCGGCTTCGGTCTGGCCGTCACCCTGCGCATCGAGCTCCCCGAGTCCCTCGCGGGCGAGACCGGCGCCCTGCTGGTCAAGCAGGCGCACGAGGTCTGCCCGTACTCCAAGGCGACCCGCGGCAACATCCCCGTCGAGCTCGTCATCGAGTAGTCGGCAGCGCGGCACCGCACCCGCCGCGACGGCCCGGCCGGCGCCCCCGTACCAGGGGGCGCCGCAGGCATCTGCGGCGCCGGTCAACTCCGCGCTGACGCGCCCCCGTTGGGGGACGGGGAAGTGCGGCCGATCGGCTGCACGCGGCAGGGCGGCGGCACTACCGTGGCGGCATGAGCGCCGATGAACTCGACCCTCGGGACGTGTGGCCGCTGCCGCCGGCCTGGATGTTCGACTGCACCGACTGTTTCCGCCTCTACCGGTCCATGAAGCGCATCGAGCGGGTCACCGAGGAAATGTGGCTCACGGGGCAGCAGGGGGTCGACTGGGACCCCGTCGACAGCGGCCCGGGCTCGCGGATCCGGCTCGCCCGTCACCTGGCCACCAGCCACGAGAGCCTGTTGCCCGACTGGGCGCCGGAGTGCGAGCGGTGCGGTGACCACGAACGCAGACTGGCACGGACCGAGGACGCGGAATTCGGCCTCGCGGCAGCCCTGGTGGCCGCCGAACACCGGGCCGCGCACCTCTTCGTCCCGCCGCGCGGACTGGGCCTGGTCTGACCGGCGCCCCGCGGGGGGCGGGTGCTGCCGGTCCGGTCAGCCGGGGCGCCGGTCAGCCGGCGCGCCGAGCGGCCACCGCGGCGCAGGCCACCGCGAGCGGCAGCTCCGCCCCCGCCGCCAGCAGCAGCGCCAGCCCCTGGCCGCTGCTGCCGAGCGAGGTCGTGACGTCGAACCAGGCGTCGACCGCCAGCAGCGCGGCCGTCGCGGCCGCCACCGGAGCGGTGCGGGGATCCCGTCGGCGCAGCAGCATCCCGGTCCCGACCAGTCCGGCCGCGAGCATCGCGTCCAGGCCGATCCAGGCCGTGGCCCAGTGGGACACCCCGGCCGTCCCGGGCAGGGTCCCCGCCAGCACGACCATCCACGGCACCAGCGCCACCCCGGCCCCGGTGAACACCGCGGCGACGCCCGGCGCGGTGCGGCGGGCAGTCGTCCCGCCGAGCGTCCGGCGGCCGGTCGTCCGGCGGGCGGCGGGGAAGTACGGGGCGGTGAGAGCCATGGCCGAGGTGTCCTTCCGGCCCGGCGGTCCGTCCGCGGGGCACACCGCTACTCTCGTTCCCGCAGCGGCGGAGATCAGTAGCACCACGGTCCGAACCGGGGGTGGTGCCGGCACCACCCCCGTACGGGTACCAGCGTGGTCGCACCGCCCTGATCAGTGCGATTACCGTATGGGACATGGCACTTCGCGGCGCGCTGAGGCGTTCGTTCACCTGGGCCGCCGCACACACCCCCTGGTCGGCGTGGGCCTGGCGCAACACCGCCTTCGCGGCGGCCGCCATCCTGCCCGCGCTTCCCGTCCTCGCCGCGGTCACCGTCCTCACGGTGTTCCCCGGGCACGATCCGGTGCCGCTGGTCGCCGCGCCGGTGCTCTGCCCCCTGCTCACCCCCCTCCAGCGCAGCCGCTTCCGGTCGCTGCTCGGCCTCGACGTCCCGGCGGTCGTGCGCGAGCACCCGTGGTGGACCCCGCGCGGGGCGGCCGAGCGGCTGCGGTCCGAGGCGACGTGGCGGCAGCAGGGATACCACCTCCTCGTCAGCCCACTCGTCGCCGTCGCGGGCGCCGCCCTCGTCCTCGGCTGGGCCGCCGGCGCCGTCTGCGCCACCGTGTACGGATGGTCCTTCCTGCTGCCCGGACACGGCGCAGGGGGCACTTCCGGCTGGACCGGGCAGTACGACGTCATCACCGTCGGCGGCGGCCTGGCCCTCCTCGCCGCCCCCTGGGCGGCCGCCCTGATCACCCGGCTCGACGCCCTCGCCGCGGCCGCCCTGCTCGGCCCCAACCGCGCGAGCGAGCTGCTGCGCCGCGTCGAGGACCTCGCCGAGAGCCGGGCCGGCGTACTGGACGCCGCCGACCTCGAACGCCGCCGCATCGAACGGGACCTGCACGACGGCGCCCAACAGCGCCTGGTCTCCCTCGCCATGAACCTCGGGATCGCCCGCGCGGCGCTCCCCGGCCTGCCGCCCGAGGCCAAGGCCGTCATCGACGAGGCCCACCGCGAGGCGAAGGAGGCGATCGAGGAACTGAACAACCTGGTACGGGGCCTGCACCCGGCGGTACTGGAGGACCGCGGGCTCGACGCGGCGCTCTCCGGCATCGCCGCCCGCGCCCCGCTCCCCGTCGACCTGTCCGTCCACATCGCCGAACGCCCCGGCCCGACCGTGGAGGCCGTCGCCTACTTCGTGGTCTCCGAGGCCCTCGCCAACGTCGCCAAACACGCCCGGGCCGGCCGCTGCACCGTCCGGGTGCGGCGGGTCCCCGGCGGCCGCACGGACCTGCTGCGCGTCACCGTCACCGACGACGGGGTGGGCGGCGCGGAGCCGGCCTCCGGCACCGGACTGACCGGTCTGCGCAAGCGGGTAGGGTCGGTCGACGGAACGATCAAGATCGACAGCCCTCCCGGGGGCCCGACCGTCATCACCGTGGAGCTGCCGTGCGCGCCGTGATCGCCGAGGATTCCGTCCTGCTGCGCATAGGACTCGTCAAAGTCCTCGAAATGGCCGGGTTCGAAGTGGCCGCCGAAGCCGGCGACGCCGAAGCGGTGCTCGCCGCCGTCGAGGAACACCGGCCCGACCTCGCGCTGCTCGACGTACGCATGCCACCCGGTTTCACCGACGAAGGGGTCCGCGCGGCACTGATGATCCGTCAGCAGAGCCCGGGAACCGCCGTCCTGCTGCTCTCGCAGTACGTGGAGGAACGCTACGCCGCCGACCTGCTGTCGGGTGAGAACAGCGCGGGCATCGGCTACCTCCTCAAACAACGCGTCGCCGACGTCGAGGAGTTCATCGACGCCCTGCGCCGGGTCGCGGCCGGCGGTACCGCACTCGACCCCC
Source organism: Streptomyces sp. NPDC026522 (assembly GCF_055567555.1). Lineage (NCBI taxonomy): Bacteria > Bacillati > Actinomycetota > Actinomycetes > Kitasatosporales > Streptomycetaceae > Streptomyces > Streptomyces sp. NPDC026522. The sequence continues at coordinate 38,695 of NZ_JBVHQF010000007.1, read as the reverse complement.
AGGTCGTCGCCCAGCTCCTGCTGCGCCGGGGCGGCGGACCGGACCCGCTGGAGCGGCTGACCCCGCGCGAACGCGAGGTGCTGGCCCTGATGGCGGAAGGCCGCTCCAACGCCGGCATCGCCACCGGACTCGTCGTCAGCGAGAGCGCGGTGGCCAAGCACATCAACAACATCTTCGCCAAGCTGGACCTGCCTCCGGCCGAGGGCGCGCACCGGCGGGTGCTCGCGGTCCTGCGCTTCCTGGACGGCACCCCGTGACCTCGGCCGACCCGCCCGCGCCGGCGGCCCCGGGCCGCCGGACGCACCGGCGGGCCTGGCTCCTCGCGGCGCTGGCCGGCGCGCTGCTGGTCCTCGGGCCGGCCGGCCGGCAGGCGTGGACGCAGACCCTGCGGCACAGCCGGGTCCTGGCCGGCGACAGCGGCGCGGCGCCCGTGCGGGCCCTGGAGATCGTCGGCCGCACCGCGGACATCACCGTGACCCCGCGCGACGGCGAGGCCGTCGGCTACCGGGCGGAGCTCGGCTGGTCCGCCCGGCCGCCCGTCATCGAGGAGCGCAGGGTCGGTGACACCCTGCGGCTGGCCGCCCGCTGCCCCGGCGATCCCGGCGATCTCGACGGGCCGGCCCATCCCGGTGATGCCGGTGGGCCGGACCCCGGGTCCGGTTGCGACATCCGGCTCGCGGTGACCGTGCCGGCCGGCATCCCGGTACGGCTGTCAGCAGGCTCGGGCCGGGCCCGCATCAGCGGCATGGCGGGCCCCGTCGACGCGTCCGTCGGCTCCGGCACCCTGAACCTCGTCGGCCTGCGCGGCGCCCTGACCGCCCGGGCCGGCTCCGGCACCATCACCGCCACCGGCCTGACCACGGCCCGCGCCGACATCACGGCGGACTCCGGCCGCGCGCTGGCCGCGTTCCTGGCCCCGCCCGACCAGGTCACCGCCCGCGTCGGCGCGGGCCGGCTCGACCTCACCTTCCCCCCGGCCACCGGCTTCCGGGTCACCGCCCGAGCGGGCTCGGGCATGTGCGAGGTCGCCCCGGCCCTCGACGACCCGGCCTCCCCGCACACCCTGGACGTCTCGGCCCGGACCGGCCGGGCCGAGGCCCGCATCAGCAGCGACGCCCCCGACTGACCGGCGGCCCCGGCGTCAGGCCGAGGCCCGCATCAGCAGCGACGCCCCCGACTGACCGGCGGCCCCGGCGTCAGGCCGAGGCCCGCCGGACCAGCACGGTCGGCGTGATCACGGCCTGCGGTGGCTGCGGCGAGTCCAGCGTGCCCAGCAGCAGCCGGGCCATCAGGCGTCCCATCCCCTCGACGTCCTGGCGGACCGTCGTCAGCGGCGGATCCGCCACCTCGGCCACCCGCTCGGTGTCATCGAAGCCGACCACCGCCACGTCCCCGGGCACGTCCAGGCCGCGCTCGCGCAGCACCGCGAGGGCGCCCGTCGCCATCAGGTCGTTCGCGGCGAACACCGCGTCCAGGGCCGGCCGGCGCTCCAGCAGCTCCCGCATCGCGCGGGCCCCGCCGGCCGTGGTGAAGTCACCCGCCTCGACCAGCGCAGGATCGCCTGCGACCAGTACGTCCCGGTACCCGTCGAGCCGGTCGATCGCCGACGTCTGGTCGAGCGGTCCCGCGATGTGCGCCACGCACCGGCGGCCCCGGGCGAGCAAGTGACGCACCGCCTCCCGGGCGCCGCCCCGGTTGTCGGCATCGACGTAGGCCGCGGCCGGGCCTCCGGGGCCGGCCGTCCAGCCGGGCCGGCCGCCGTAGACCGTGGGCATGCCGATCCGCCGGGTGATCTCGGGCAGCGGATCGTCCGTGTGCAGCGAGAAGGCGAGCGCCCCGTCGACGTGGCCGCCCGCCAGGTACCGCTCGATCCGGGCGTAGTCCCCCCGGTTCTCCACCAGCAGCAGTACCAACTGTGCGTCGTGCGCGGTGAGTTCCCGGCTGATGCCGCGTATCTGGCGGGAGAAGAACGGGTCGGAGAAGATCCGTATCTCCGGTTCGGGGATGATCACGGCAACCGCCCCGGTGCGCCGGGTGACCAGGGTGCGGGCCGCGTGGTTGGGTACGTAACCGAGCTCGCGCACGGCCTCGCGGACCTTGTCCACCAGGTGTGCGCGCACCCCGTCGCCGCCGTTGACCACGCGGGACACCGTCGCCCGGGACACCCCGGCCAATGCCGCAACGGCCTCCAGGGTGGGGCGGTCCCCGGGGACACGAAGCTGCTGTTCAGGCACGGGCGCTCCTCATGTGGCCGACGGCGGTTGCCTTTGCCGCGCAGCAGGTTAACCCGTACCGCCGGGGGTGCCCGGCGGTACGGCCCGGTCAGTGGCCGAAGTTGAACCAGTTCACGTTCACGAAGTCGGCGGGCTGGCCGCTGGTGAAGGTCAGAAAGACGTCGTGGGTGCCGGTGACGGAGCTGATGTTGGCCGGGACCGTACGCCAGCTCTGCCAGCCACCGGTCCCGGCGACGGAGAAGCTGCCGACCGGCGGGTTCGTACGGCTGTCGACCCGGACTTCCACGAGACCGCTCACCCCGGCCGCCGCGCCGCTCGCGACCCGCCCGTAGAACTGCCGGGCCGCGCCCGCGCCGAAGTCGACGCCCCGGTACACGGCCCAGTCGCCGTTCGCCAGCGCGGCGAGGTTCTGGCCGCCGCCGGAGTCCGAAGTGGCCTCCTTGGCCGTACCCGCCTGGTCGTCGTACGACTCCGCCTGGATGGCGGCGTAGGCGTCCCGGGCGCCGGTGGGCGGTGTGGTGGGCGGTGTGGTGGTGCCGCCCGTGCGCTGGAGTACGGAGACGTAGTCGACCACCATCGGGTGACCGGGTTCGGTACCGGCGTCCGGGCCGCCGCCGAAGGCGTCGGGGAAACCGCCGCCCATGGCGACGTTCAGGATGATGAAGTAGCCGTGGTTCGTGGCGTTCGCCCAGGTGGCGGCGTCGACCTGATTCGCCTTCACCGTGTGGAAGTTGACGCCGTCGAGGTAGAAGCGCATCTCCTCCACGGCCGTGGACCGGTCCCACTCCACCGCGTAGGTGTGGAAGCCGCCCTGGCAGGTGGTGCCGGAGCAGGCGCGCTGGCCGCCGATCCCGGAGGTCTCGTTGCACGGGCCGCCCGGGCTGGTGCCGCAGTGCATGGTGGCCCACTCGTTGTTGAGGCCCTGCACGTTCTCCATGATGTCCAGCTCGCCGATGCCGGGCCAGTTCCACCAGTTGCCCCGGTACGGGGCCCCGAGCATCCAGAACGCCGGCCAGTACCCCTTCGCCGCCGGGCCGGTGACGTTCGGCAGCTGGATCCGGGCCTCGGTGCGCAGGGTGCCGCCCGCCGGGGGCTGGAAGTCGGAGCGCCTGCTCTCCACCCGGGCCGAGGTCCAGTTGCCGGCCGCGTCCCGGCGGGGAGTGATCCGGAGGTTGCCGGCGCCGTCGAGCGAGACGTTGGCCGGATCCGCCGTCATCGTCTCGATCTCGCCGGTCCCGAAGCCGGTGGGGCCGCCCGGGTAGCCGCGACCGGTCGTGTACTGCCAGTCGGCGGTGTTCACGCCGGAGCCGGCGGCCCCGTTGAAGTCGTCCAGGAACACCTGGGACCAGCCGGCCGGGGCAGGGGGAGCGGCGGCGTTCGCGGGCGGGGTGGCGGCCACCGCCGCGGCGGCGGCCGCCACCGCGACGGCCATCGTGCTCAGGGCGGCTATGACGGAACGCCGGATGGGCGGGCGGCGCCTTCTGCCGGATGTCTCGCGCATGGGTGGGTGCCCTCTCTGCGTGCGCCTCGGGGCGCGGTGGGGGGAGTTGCGGGCTGGCTGTGACCCCCTACTGAGAGCGCTCTCAAAGGAAGGTCGCCCGTCACTGTGCTCCCCGCCATGAGGGCCGTCAAGAGATGGAGCCGGTAAACCCCCTCATCCGCAAGGGAGTTCAGAGGTTGAAGGGGGCGTGCGGACCGGCGAGGGGCCCGGCGCCGGGTCAGCCCGCCGTCCGGCGCAGGATCAGGGAGACGAAGCCCCAGGACTCCCGGTAGCCGCGCAGCCATTCGGAGCGCCGGGTGGCGGCCGTTTCGAGGGCCTGGGAGGCGTCGGGATCGTCGGGACGGTCAAGGGCCCATGACGCCAGCGACCCCCAACAGGCCCATTCGTAGTCGTCCAGTTCGCGGCGCGTGCTGACGTGCCCGCCGACGGGGGTCCACCCGGCGGCGACGACCCGGTCCACGGTGGTGGCCAGGTCGGTGAAGTCCCCGAGCACCTCGACGGCTTCCCGGGAAGGTTCGCGCTCCCAGAAGCCCTCGCCGATCAGGACCCGGCCGCCGGGGGCCAGGTGTGCGCCTGCGGCGGCGAGGGTGGGGAGCAGGCCGCCGAAGGCGTGCGCGGCCCCGACGCTGAGTACGAGGTCGAACGGCTGCTCCGAGGTGAAGTCCGCGGCCGGCCGGTGGTGGAGCACGAGGCGTTCGCGTACGCCGAGGCCGGTCGCGGCCCGGCCGGCCTGCGCCAGGGCTTCCGCGGAGATGTCGACGCCCTCGGCGTACAGCCGGGGATGGGCGTCCAGGGCGCGCAGCAGCCATTCCGCGGTGCCGCAGCCGAGGTCGAGCACCCGGGCGTCGGCGCGCGGGACGCCGCGGTCCAGGAGCCGGCGCACGGATGCGTCGTCGAGGGGAGCCTTGATCGGATGGTCGGCATGGGCGATGCGGGAGATCTGTTCACGGTCCACCGGCGCAGCCTGCCTGCCGGTGCGGCCCGGGTGCACCTCATTTTCCGGCTCGGTCGGCGGCTTCGAGGCGGAACGGGCCGCCCGACCACGCCGTGCGGAGACCGGGACCCGCCGCGTCAGGCCGTGTGCTCGCGGGCCGCGGCCCGGCGCTGGCGCTTGCTCAGGGGTGCCAGCGACATGTCCTGCGCCTGGACCTTGAGGCGCTTGTAGCCGTATCCGCGGTCCGTGAGCCAGCCCTCCGCCGCCAGTTCGGCCCGCGCGGTGGCGTCCAGGATGTCCGCCTCCGCCTCGCCCGAGTCGAGGAAGCGGAAGGTGAAGCAGTCGCGCGAGAGGTCGTAGGTCAGGTCGCCCTCGGTGGTGAAGCCCGCGCGCATCAGGTCGTGCTCGGGCGCAGCGGCGGCCAGTTGGGCGCGCTGGGCGTCGGTGAGCCGGTCGAAGGCGCCTCGGACGGTCACGCGGAACGTTCGGGTACTCATGCCGCCAGGCTAGTGCCGTGACCGGAAAGGTCCACGGGTTTTCCGGTGGCGACAGGGCTGGGCCGTACGGACCATCGCCGTGCTCCACATAATCGTTTCTTCGGTGAACGGGGCCGTCCATCGGGGTGAGTCCCCGTACCTGCCGACGGGCTCGCGTCGCTGCCGGACGCTTCCATGGCGATGTGATCAACTCACTTCGCACCACGCTGACCGCAGCCGTCGTGACCGGCGCCCTCGCCACGCTCGCCCCGGGTGCCGGGGCGAGCGTGCCGACGCCCCCGGAGAAGGTGACCGTGGACGTCGCCTCCGTCAACGGCTCGGGCTGCCGGCCCGGCTCCGCCTCCGTCGCCGTGGCCCCGGACAATTCGGCCTTCACCGTCACCTACAGCGAGTACCTGGCCCAGGCCGGCGGGGGCGTCCCCGCGACCGAGGGCCGCAAGAACTGCCTCCTTTCCCTGCTCGTCCACGTACCCCAGGGCTACACCTACGCCGTGTCGAAGGTCGACTACCGCGGCTACGGCGAACTGCAGCCCGGGGCCGTCGGCACCCAGAAGGCCAGCTACTACTTCCAGGGCATGAGCCAGACCGCCTACCGCACCCACACCTTCCGCGGCGCGATGGCCGACAACTGGCAGACCACCGACACCACGGGCATCGAGTCCCTGGTCTTCGCCCCCTGCGGCGCCCAGCGCAACTTCAACATCAACACCGAACTACGGGCCGAGGTCGGCACCTCGGACAGTACGAAGACCAGTTACATCACGGTGGACTCGACCGACGGCAGCATCAGCACGAAGTACCACTTCGCCTGGAAGCAGTGCCCGGCCCGCTGAGCCGGTGGACGCCGTCCCATCCGGGCGGCGTCCGCGGCGCCGCTCCGTCCGCGGGTTGAGACGTCGCACGGGATCGAGCCGAGTCCCCGGAACGATCGCGCCAATAGCGGGGCCGCGGCCGGGGGTACGCGGGTCTGCCGGGATACCGTCCGGCGATGGATTCGAACACATTCGTGTGCTCCGAGCGCACGTCCACCCGTGCGCCCAGTCGCCGGACCGTGCTGCGCACCGCCGCCGCGGGAGCGGCGGCCACCGGTTCGGTGCTCGGCCTCGGTTCGGCCTTCCCGGCCTCCGCCACCCCGGCCGGCCCGCCGGCACGGCAGCGCCCGAGCACCCCCGCCGAGGCCCTGCGCGAACTGGCGGCGGGCAACCGGCGCTGGCGCACGTACCGGCAGGAACACCCGCACGAGTCCCCCTCCTTGCGCGTCGAGCTCACCCGGGCCCAGCACCCGTTCGCCATCGTGCTGGGCTGCGTCGACTCCCGCGTCCCCCCGGAACTCGTCTTCGACCAGGGGCTCGGCGACCTGCTCACCGTACGGTCGGCGGGCGAGGTGCTGGACGAAGCCGTGCGGGGGAGCATCGCGTTCGGCGTACTGGAACTGGCGATCCCCCTGGTGCTGGTACTGGGCCACCAGTCCTGCGGAGCGGTCGGGGCCGCCGTCCGTGCGGAGGAGACCGGCGAGCCGCTGCCGGCGCACGTCCAGTACCTGGCCGACCAGATACGTCCCTCGATCGACCGTTCGCAGCAGGGCGACGCCCGCGTGGACGCCACCATCGACGCCCACGCCCGCCGCACCCGCGACCTGCTGGCCGCCGACCCCGACATCGCCCACCGCATAGCCACCGGCCGGCTCTCGGTGGCGGCGGCCCGCTACCAGCTCGTCGACCAGCGGGTGACCACGCTGCGTTAGGCGGTCCCGGAGCCGGTCGCGCCGGTCCGCCGGGCCCGGTCCCGGTAGCGCCCCGGGGTCGTGCCGAACTCCCGGTTGAAGGCGTGCGAGAAGGCGTACGGGGTGCCGTAGCCGACCCGGCGGGCGATGGCCGCCAGCGGGTCCGGGGTGTCGCGCAGCAGCGTCGCCGCCAACGTCAGCCGCCACCAGGTCAGGTAGGCCATCGGTGGCCGGCCCACCAGGGCCGTGAACCGGCGGGCCAGCGTCGGGCACGAGACGCCGGCTTCGGCGGCCAGGCGGTCGTTGGTCGACGCGGCGGACGGGTCGGAGTGCAGCGCCCGCAGCGCCGCGGCCGCCACGGGGTCGCCCAGCACGGCGGGCCACGCCCCGGTCGCGGCGTCCGCCATCCAGGACCGGATCATGTAGACCAGCAGCAGGTCGAGCAGGCTGGGGACGGCGACGCACGCCCCGGGCCGCTGATCGGCCAGCTCGCCGCCCAACAGGTCGATCGCCGAGCGGAGTTCCGCGTGCGCGCCGACCCGGTTCGGCAGATGGACGACGGCCGGCAGCTCCCCCATGAGCGGATGCATCCGTACTGGTGGACACCGGGGTCGGCGACATGCGCGAGCGGCCCTCCTCGCCGATGTTCCACCACTGGCGGGGCGACCTCCTCGGCCGGCTGGCACGGGCCGGGGTCCGCCCCGAGGACGTGGACGTCGTCGTCAACACGCACGTGCACGGCGATCACGTCGGCGGCAACACCGTCGGCGCGGCCGGCGAGTGGACCCCTGCCTTTCCGAACGCCCGGTACCTGATCCCCGCCGCCGACGATTTCCACTACGGGCCGGGCAACGCGTACGCCGGGGGCCTGCGGGAGGACGACCGGCTGATGTACGAGGACAGCATCCAGCCCGTGCACCGCGCCGGACAGGCGGTGCTCTGGCGGGACAGCCACCGCATCGACGAACACCTCGTACTGGAGTCCGCACCCGGTCACACCCCCGGCTCCAGCGTCCTCCGGCTCGACTCCGGCGGCGACCGGGCGGTGTTCGTCGGTGACTTGCTGCACAGCCCGGTACAGATCCTGCACCCCCAGCACAACAGCTGCTTCTGCCTGGACCGGACCCAGGCCGCGGCCACTCGCCGCCGGATCCTCGAACGGGCCGTGGATGAGCGGGAACTGGTGATACCCGCACACTTCGGCGGTTCCGGTGCCGTGGAAGTGCGGCGCGCCGGCGCCGGCTTCGCCCTCGGTACGTGGGCGGCCTGCTGAGCGGTGAGCCCGGCGGACGGTGGGCCGGCCGGGCCGACTGGCCGGAAACAGCGCGTTCCCGGCGGCCCGGCCGCCGTACTGTGGAGCGATGCCTGTAGTAGACATCAGTTCCGGTGCCGAGAACTTCAACGCCGATCCGTACACCTTTTACGCCGGACTCCGCGAAAGCGGCCCGGTCCACCAGGTCATCATGAACGACCGGCTGTCCGGGCCGAGCTGGTTGGTCGTGGGGCACGAGGAGGCGCGCCAGGCGCTCAACCACCCCGCCCTGCTCAAGGACTGGCGCGAGACGGACCTGTTCCCCGAAATAGTGGCGACGCCGGCCAACGCGAACATGCTGGAAGCCGATCCGCCGCACCACACCCGGCTGCGCCGCCTGGTCGCGCGCGAGTTCACCGCGCGCCGCATGGAGTCCATGCGGCCCCGTGTCCAGGCGATCACCGACGAACTCCTGGACGTGATGGCGGCCCGGCCGGAGCGCACCGGCGATCTGATCAAGACACTCGCCTTCCCGCTGCCCATGACCGTGATCTGCGAACTCCTCGGCGTGCCCGACCTGGACCGCGAGCGCTTCCGCCACTGGTCCAACGAGGTGGTGGCCCCCAGCCAGGCCGGCCCGGCCGGCGTCGCCCACGAGCAGCTCAGCGCCTATCTCGCCGAGCTGGTCGAGGCCAAGGCGAAGGACCCCGGCGAGGACCTGCTCAGCGCCCTGATCCGCACCCGCGACGAGGACGGTGACTCCCTGTCCGGGGAGGAGCTGATCGGGATGGCCTTCCTGCTGCTCGTCGCGGGCCATGAGACCACGGTCAACCTCATCTCCAACGGCGTCCGGGCCCTGCTCGCCCACCCGGCGCAACTTGCGGAGCTGCGGGCGGACTTCGACGGACTCCTGCCCGGCGCGGTCGAGGAGATGCTCCGCTACGACGGCCCCGTGCAGAACGCCACCTACCGCTACGCGGGCCAGGACCTGGAGCTCGGCGGCGTCGTCATCCCGGCCGGGGACACCGTCCTCGTCTCGCTGGCCGGCGCCGACCGCGACCCCGGGCGGTTCGAGGAGCCCGACACCTTCGACATCCACCGGGCCCCGCAGGGCCACCTCGCCTTCGGCCACGGGCTGCACTTCTGCCTCGGCGCCCCGCTGGCCCGGATGGAGGGCCGGATCGCGATCCGGAGCCTCCTGGAGCGCTTCCCGGATCTGGCCGAGGATCCGGCCGGCGGCTCCCCGGTGTGGCTGGCGGGCAGCCTGATGAGGGGCGTGAGCCGGCTCCCCGTCCGCTGGTAGCGGCGGCGGCCGGGAGCCGTCGTCAGGGGCCGGCGGGTCCGCCCGCCGGGTCCGGCAGCGGCCCGCCCGCGCAGCGGGTGCCCTCGGCCGGCAGGTCGCCGTCCAGCAGGAAGGCTTCCACCCGGGCGTCGACGCAGGGATTGCGGTTCTGGAACTGGCCGTGGTCGCCGCCGTCCACCGTGAGCAGCCGCGAGCCGGCCAGTCCGTGGTGGGCGCGCACCGCGGATTCGTAGTACGTCGCGGGGTCGTGCGTCGAGTTCAGCATGAGCACGGGCGGCAGTCCCTCGCCGGTGACCCGGACGCGGGGCGTCCGGGCGCGCGGCCAGTTCGCGCAGACCGAGGCGAAGGCCAGCTCGCGCGCCCCGGCCAGCGGGTGGGAGTCCGTGGCCCGGGCGCTGTGCTCCTCCCAGTAACGGGCGTCCCGCGTCCACGGGGTGTCCCCGCAGGTGACCGAGAAGAAGTCGGCGGCGAAGTCGGCGCCCAAGGGGTGCGCGAGCCGCGCGGCGACGGCCTTGCGTACGTCCGCCGCGGCCGCGTCGGGGTCCGCGAGGACGCCGAGCAGCGTCGCGAGGACCGGGAATCCCTCCCGCGCGTTGTAGATCGCGTTCGTCGCCGCCGCGTCGAGGTGGTTGGGCGTGACGACCGTTCCCTCGATGTCGAGCGGCCGCGCGCGCAGGGCGGCCCGCAGCCGCTCGAAACCGGCCCCGGCCTCGGCGGGGGTGGCGCCCTGGTGGTAGGTGGCGTCGTGCGCCGCCAGCCACGGCAGGAAGTCCTCCTCGAACCTGCGCTGGAAGCTCCTCGGCTGACCGGTCATGAAGGACTGCCAGGTACCGGTGAAGTCCACGACGCTGTCGAGCACCACCCGGTCCACCCGGCGCGGGAACTCGGTGGCGTAGTAGGCGCCCAGGAAGCTCGCGTAGGACGGACCGTAGTAGGAGACCTTCGCGGCGCCCAGCAGCTCCCGGTACAGGTCCACGTCGTGCACCGCCTGATCGGTGGTGATGTACGGCAGCAGGTCGCCGGAGCGGCGCCGGCAGTCCGCCACGAAGCCCCGCGCCCGCTCGACGGTCCGCCGGACGGCCTCGGGGGAGTGGTCGCGCAGGTCGCCGCTCCCGAACAGGGCGTCGACCGTGCCCTGGTCCGAGCAGGCGACCCGGGTGCTCGCGCCGACACCGCGCTGGTCGAAGCCGACGATGTCGTACGCCCGCGCCAGCCCGGGGCTGTACGAGGCCAGTCGCGCGGCCCGGCCGAGCCCCGCAGCGCCGGGGCCGCCCGCCGCCACCACGAGCACGCCCCGGCGCCCGGCCGGATCCGCCGCGCGCAGCCGGTCCACCTCCACGTGGAGGTCCGGTCCGGAGCCCGGGTGGTACCAGTCCCGCGGCACGGTCATCGTGGCGCACTCCGCCGGGCCGGTCGCGCACGGGTGCCAGTCGAGCGACTGGTGGCGGTACCGGTCCGGTACGCCAGGAGCGGCCTCCGTTGTCGCGGCCCGGGCCGCGCCGGCCGGCAGGGCCGCGGCGGCCAGCACACCACACAGCGCGGTCGCCGCCCACCGCACGGGTTTCCTGAACGAGCGCATCTCTTCCTCTTCCCCCTCGGAGATCTTCCGGACCAGCAGATCGTCGCGCGCGGCGGCCCGGTACCTCGATCCCGCTGGCACCCGGATCCGCGGTGGCGACAGGACCACCCCCCCGCCCCCCCGTTCCCGGAGCCCCACCCGGGCGGCCGCGGGCCGTTCGGGGAACCGGCCCGGTCACCGGCCGGGTCACACACGGGCAAGTGCCCGGATCCTCCTACCATGGGCGCTTTGTCGGTGGTCGCTGCGAGGAGTCCCATGTCCCAAGCCCCCGGATCCGCCGATCGGTCCACCCCGCGCGGGCGGCCCGTCCCGTCCCTGCGCCTGCTCGCGACGGCCCTGCTGGCCTCCGGCGTCCTCGCCGCCGCCGCGCCCGCCCTCGCCGCCGCCCCCGCCCACGACGACACCCACCACCGCAGCGGCGCCGGGCCCCGTCCGGGCGGGGCCGCGCTACCCGGTGAGGCCGCCGTGATCGGCGAGGACCACGCCCGGGCCCATGCCGGCCGCAGGAAGGCCGCCGACGCGATGCGCGAGTACCCGCAGTCGAGGCGCACCGCCGGCCTCGCCGCACTGCGCGCCTCGCAACAGCAGCTCAACGCCGGCTTCGCCGCCCGGCTCTTCGGCCGCTTCACGGAGTACTTCCCCTCCCCCGACTTCGGCGTGCACGTGGCACAGCTGCCCACCGGCAAGGTGCTGCTCTTCTCCTTCGAACGGGTGGAGGTCAACCCCACCAAGGAGACCGGCCCCACCGACCGGATCGGCCGCACCAACGCCGGCCGGGCCTACCTGTGGGACCCGGCCAAGGGCACCGGCGGCCCGGCGTTCAAGAACGTGCCGCCGCCGACCGTACTGATGCCGGACGGCACGTACGCCCCGCGCCCCGCCCCCTTCTTCTGCGCCGGCCACTCCTTCCTGCCCAACGGCATGGTCGGCGTCTTCGGCGGCAACGGCGGCGGGAAGGGCGGTACGGGCGCCAGGCTCTCCTTCGTCTTCGACCCCTGGACCGAGACCTGGTTCCGCAACCGCGACATGGCGGTCGGCCGCTGGTACCCCTCCGTGGTCACCGGCGCCGACGGCCGGCAGTTCATCATGTCCGGCCAGGACGAGCGCGGCACGGGGCACCCCACCCCGGTGGTGGAGCGCTTCCCGGCGCGCGGACACCGGGTGCCCTGGCGTCCGTACGACATCCCGGCGGGCGTCCCCGTCGAGCGGTTCGCGGCGGACGCCCCGTTCCGCAACGACTACCCGCACCTGTTCTCGCTGCGGGACGGCATGATCTACGGGCTCGGCCGCGACGCCGATCAGCAGTGGGTCTTCGACCCGGTCAAGCAGACGCGTACGGACCTGCCCCGGCGGCCGGCCGACTTCCGCGGCTACGGCTCCGCCGTACCGCTGCCCGCGGGCCTGCGCGGCCCGGACTCCGTACTGGTGCTCGGCGGCGACCCGCACGACCCCGCCACCTACCGGCTGACCGGCGGCGCCTGGAGCACCGACACCCCCCGGGCGTTCGGCCGCACCCAGGACGACACCTTGATCCTGCCGGACGGCACCCTGCTCACCGTCAACGGGGCGCTCGACACCCGGAACTACGGTTACGGGCCGTTCAATCCCAAGGCGGACCTCAAGTACCGGCAGATCGAACTGCGTGACGCGCACGGCCGCTGGACCCTGGGACCGGCCCAGCGGCTGCCCCGGGGCTACCACTCCAACGCCCTCGTCATGCCCGACGGTCGGGTGATGATCACCGGCGACGAACTCCAGCAGATCGCCAACGACCCCGACGTCGCGGACGGGATGGACGGCAGCGTGGAGCTCTACGAGCCGCCCTACCTGCACCGGGGCCCCCGGCCCGCCCTCGACCGGGCGCCGCGCGGCGAACTGGCCTACGACGCCGAGTTCACCGTCCGCACCTCCACCCCCGGGGACGTGACGCGCGCCGTCCTGCTGGCCCCGACGACCGTCACGCACGCCGTGAACACCAGCCAGCGGCACCTGGAGCTGCGCCTGACCGCGACCCGCGGCGACACCCTCACGCTGCGTACCCCGCCCACCGCCGCCGATGCCCCGCCCGGCTACTACATGCTGTTCCTGCTCAACGCGAAGGGCGTCCCGAGCACGGCCCAGTGGATCAAACTGGGCCCCAGGCCCGGGAGCCGGTAAGGGCCGGCGGGCCGCGCCGGGCGGGCCGCGCGGAGCGGCTACTCGAAGCGGGCCGTGTCGCCCGCGCCGTAGCGGACGATCTCGGCTCCGCCGCCCGAGAAGTCGATGACCGTGGTCGGCTTCGTCCCGCAGTCGCCCGAGTCCACGACGATGTCCACGACGTGGTCGAGCCGCTCCTTGATCTCCCAGCCCTGCGTCAGCGGCTCGGGCTCGTCGGGCAGCAGCAGGCTGCTGGACAGCAGCGGTTCGCCGATCTCCGCGAGCAGGGCCTGGACGACGGTGTGGTCCGGGATGCGGACGCCGACCGTCTTCTTCTTCGGGTGCAGCAGCTGGCGCGGCACTTCCTTGGTGGCGGGCAGGATGAAGGTGTAGCTGCCCGGCGTGGCCGCCTTGATCGCCCGGAACACGTCGTTGTCGATCTGCACGAACTGCCCCAGCTGGGCGAAGTTCTGGCAGACCAGGGTGAAGTGGTGCCGGTCGTCGAGGCCGCGGATGGAGCGGATCCGGTCGAGACCGTCACGGTTGCCCAGCTGGCAGCCCAGCGCGTACAGGGAATCGGTCGGGTACGCGACCAGCGCGCCGGAGCGGATGCTGTCGGCCACGTTGCCGATCGTGCGCTGCTGGGGGTTCTCGGGGTGCACATCGAAGTACTTCGCCATCCGCCGAGCCTACGGGATCGACCCGCCCCGCCGTTCCACGCGCCCACGCGTCACCCCCGGTCACGGCCCCTGCCGGCCCGGCGCGCTGGTCCGTCCGGACGGCATCGTGGCGTGGCGTACGGGCCAGGGGCCCGGCCCGGGGGCTCCGCTCGCCCACTGTCGAAGCAGACACCCCGTCCGCCAGTACGAGTGGAATCCTTGGAGGGCCACCGTGTCCACAGAACCCACCGGTCCCGGAACCAGCACCGCCGCCGACGCGCCGGGCGCCGCACCGCGGCCCGATCCGCGCCGCTGGTGGATCCTGGCGGTGATCGGCCTCGCCCAGGTCATGGTCGTCCTGGACGCCACCATCGTGAACATCGCCCTGCCCTCGGCCCAGACCGACATCGGTTTCTCCGACGGCCAGCGCCAGTGGGTGGTGACCGCGTACGCCATGGCCTTCGGCAGTCTGCTGCTGCTCGGCGGCAGACTCGCCGACCTGTTCGGCCGCCGCCGGGCCTTCGTCATCGGCCAGGTCGGTTTCGCGGTGTCCTCCGCGGTCGGCGGTTCCGCGGCCACCTTCGGTCTGCTGGTCGGCGCCCGCGCCTGCCAGGGCGTCTTCGCGGCCCTGCTGGCGCCCGCGGCCCTCTCCCTGCTCACGACCACGTTCACCACCCCCGCGGACCGGGGCCGGGCCTTCGGCGTGTTCGGGGCCCTGGCCTCCTCCGGCGGGGCCGTGGGACTGCTGCTGGGCGGCGTGCTCACCGAGCACCTCAGCTGGCGCTCCACCCTGTACGTGAACGTGCTCTTCGCCGTCGCCGCCGTGGTCGGGGCGCTCCTGCTGCTCCCGCCGCAGCCCGCCGCCGCCCGGACCCGGCTGGACCTGCCCGGTACCGCCCTGGCCTCGACCGGCCTGTTCTGCTTCGTCTACGGGCTCGCCGGGGCGGGCTCCGACGGCTGGGCCTCCGTGCGCACCGGGGGTCTGCTCTGCGTCGGCGTCCTGCTGCTCGCCGCGTTCGCCGCGTGGCAGGCCCGCTCCCCGCATCCGCTGCTGCCGCTGCGGATCGTGCTCGACCGGGTCCGGGGCGCGGCCCTGCTGGCCGTGTTCATCGCCGGCGTCGCCACCTTCGGGGTGTTCCTGTTCCTGACGTTCTACCTCCAGCACACCCGCGGCTACGGTCCGGCCAGGACCGGTCTGGCCTTCCTGCCGATGTCCGGCGCCATCATGTTCAGCGCGATGGGCAGCGGCACGGCCCTGCTCCGCAAGGTCGGCGGCCGCACCCGCGTGGCCGCCGGGATGCTGCTGGCGGCGGCCGGGATGGCCTGGCTGACCCGGCTCTCCGTCGACGGGTCCTACGCGGCCGAGGTGCTGCCGGCCCAGATCGCGGCCGGCCTCGGTGTGGGAGTGGTGACCGCGACGGCCATGAACCTCGCCACGGCGGGCATCGCGCCCGGGGAGGCCGGAGTCGGCTCCGCCACCGTCAACTCGATGCGCCAGGTCGGCGGTTCCATCGGCACGGCCCTGATGAGCACGGTCGCGGCCGCTGCGACCGCCGGCTACCTGGCCACGCACCGGCAGCCCGGGCCGCTCACCGCGGCCCGGGCTGCTGTGGAGGGCTGTCACGCCGCGTTCACGGCGTCGGCCGCGGTCTTCGCCGCCGGAGCCGTCCTGACGTGGTTCATGCTGCCCGAGGGACTCTCGGTGGCGCGGCGCCACCCGAGCCCCGGGGAGCACCGGGGATCAGAGGCAGTTCGCGACTGAGCTGCGGATCCGGTCGCCGGTCGAGAAGTGCTTCACCTTGCAGTGGTTGGTGCCGATGCCGCCGTCGACCTGTCCGTAGCCGGGTCCGATGGTCAGGACGGCGTCGTTCTGGCCGCGGACCTGGTCGTCGCCGGGACCGCCCAGGATGATGCCGGCGGATTCCGAGCCCACCGACTTGGGCTCGATGACGTCGTCGTTGGCACCGCCGAGGACCCGGCCGCCCAGGTCGACGTTGCCCGTGCGGATCACGTCGTTGCCGTCGTTGCCGAAGACCTGGCCGCCGCCGCGCTCGTACTCGCCGGGCTGGCCCATCACGCTGCCGGTGGTGATCTTGTCGTCACCGTGGTCGCCGTAGACGGCGGCTCCGTGCGCCGCCGTGCCGGCGACGAGGGCGGTGATGATCGTGTCGTTGCCCAGGCCGCCGCGCACCGTCGAATTGCCGTTGCGCGGGAAGAGGTTGTTGACCTGGAGCGTGTCGTCGCCCTCGCCGCCGAGCACCTGGGCGTCGATGAGCATGCCCTTCACCCGGATGTTGTCGTTGCCGCCCTTGCCGTCGATGATGGCGTTCTCGACGTCGTTCTCGCACACGATGGTGTCCGGGCCGTCCGTGCCCTCCACCACCGGTCCGGGACGGGCCTCCTGGCCGTTGACGTAGCACCAGTGGGACGGCAGGGGTTCGGCGGCGGCCTGGGCGGGGCCCGCGGCGAGCGAGGCGGAGGCGACCACCGTGGCGGCCAGTGCGTACGACGCGGTGCGAAGCGTACGGCGGGTGCGCAGCATTGAGTCTCCCGAGCGTGGTGATGGGTTGGCGAGGGTGAGCGGTGTCCGGGCCGCGACCGGTCAGCCGGTCGCGGCCGGTCAGGACGGGCCGTGGCGCAGTGGTGTCAGCTGCTCGATGTCGTAGCGCGCCCGCAGTTCCCGGATCGCCGAGGCGTCCGGTGCGGCGTTGCCGTCGAGCAGTTCGAGGAGCTCCTCGAAGTACCGTTCGTGGTCGGGCGGGGGAGAGGCCTGGAAGAACATCCGGGCCGGCTCCCCCGTGGGGTTGGCGAAGGCGTGCGGACAGCCGGGCGGTACGACGATGACCGTCCCCGGGGTCGCCCGGACGACCTGGCGGCCGTCGAGCGACTCCCAGCGTCGCCAGTCGTCGCCGGAACGGACGCGAGGCTCGAACGCCATCACGTCGAGTTCACCCTCCAGGACGTAGAACAGCTCCTCGCTGCGGGTGTGGAGGTGCGCCCCGACGTCGAATCCGGGCGGTACGACGACCTCGAAGCTGGAGGCGACCCGTGAGTCCTCGCCCGTGACCTTGAAGGTGACCTGCTGGGCGGCGGTGTGCAGGGTGCGGCCGTGCCCGGGCGGCACCAGCAGCCCGTCCCGGGCCACGTGCGCCGTCACGACCAGGTCACCGGCAGCGCCTCGGGGCCGCGGATGAGTGCACCCGGCCGCCAGCCCAGTTCCTCCACCGGCACCGCGAACCGCGGGTCGGGGAAACGGTCCAGCAGCGCGTTCAGGAGGAGCTCGGACTCCAGCCGGGCCAGCATGTTGCCGGGGCAGAAGTGCGGCCCGTAGCCGAAGGCGACGTGTGCGTTGGGCGTACGGTCCGGCCGGATCTCGTCGGGGTCTGGGAAGACCTCCGGGTCCCGGTTCGCGGCGAGGTAGGAGACGTACACCGCCTCGCCCGCGCGGATGACCTGACCGGCGACCTCGACGTCCTCCAGGGCGATCCGGGAGAGTCCGACCGAGTTGCGGTGCGGGATGTAGCGCAGGAGTTCGTTGATCGCGGTGGGCCGCAGGTCCGGCTCGGCGCGCAGCCTGTCCATCAGCTCCGGCCGGGTGAGCAGGATGTACACCATGTTGCCGGCGTTGTTGGTGACGGCCTCGCCGCCGATCTGCAGGAGCAGGGCCACCCCGACGGCCTCCTCCTCGGTGACCTCGCCGGCCTCGACCGCCCCCGCCAGCAGGCCGATCACGTCGCCGGCCTCGTCGCCGTCGCCGGTGGCGCCGCGGCCGGCCCGCAGCCGCTCGCCCAGGTAACCGCACATCCGCGTCTTCGCCTGCTCGCTGCGCTCCGCGCCGTGCGCGGAGGACAGGATCATCGTGGTCCATTCGTGGACCTGCGGGCGGTCCTCGGCCGGAACGCCCATCAGCTCGCAGACCACCGCGAGCGGGAACGGCGCAAGCAGCCGCTCCGTGAGGTCCGCGGGCGGGCCGTCGCGCAGGATGGCGCCGACGAGTTCGTCCAGCATCCGCTGCGCCCGGGCCCGCAGGCGCTCCACCCCCGCGGTGGTGAACGCGGCGGCGACGGTGCGGCGCAGCCGGGTGTGGTCGGGCGGGTCCTCGAGACCGACCGCGCCGGGAGCCGGAATGAAGTGGGGGGCCAGCCGGGTGACGTCGTGCTCCATGACGAGCTTGCGGCTGAACCGGGGGTCGTTGGCGACCATCCGCACGTCGTCGTACCGGCAGACGAGCCAGGCCCACCCGGTTCCGTTGGGCAGTTTGATACGGGTGATCGGCCCCGCGCGCATCAGCTCGGCGAGGACGGGGTCGAAGTCGACCCCGGCCAGGTCCAGGGCGGGCCAGTGCGTGACGGGTGGCCTAGAGGTGGCGGGGCCGTCCTTCAGCATCGTTCGGATTCCTCCCTCACGGGACCGCGGGCTCCGAAACCCAGCTCCCGAGTGAGATCTCGGCGGTGATGCCGGGCCCGAACCCGGCGAGCATGCCCTTGGCGGCGTCCACGGTGCCGTTCTCGTCGAAGAGCCGGCGCAGGGCGTCCAGGACCACGGCGCTTGCGATGTTGCCGTATTCGGTCAGTGTGGCCCGACTGAAGCGGAATGCTTCGGCAGGCACACCGAGGTACTTGCTGAGGTCGTCCAGGATCCTTGGGCCACCTGCGTGGATGATGTAGAAATCCAGTGCGGCGGCGTCCCACCCGTGTGCCTTGGCGAGGCGTTTGAGTGACGGGGCGAGCGGTTCCATCGTTCCCGGAACGCGCCGGTCGAGCTTGAAGTGGAACCCGGTGGCCTTGACGTCGTACATGATCCAGTCCTCCGTCTCCGGGATGATGTACGACCCGTTGCGGTGGAGGTCCACGCCCGTGCCGCCCCGGCCGCGGACGGCGGCGGCGCCGACGCCGTCGCCGAAGAGGCCGTTGGAGAGCAGGTTGCCGACCTCCAGGTCGCTCGGCTGGTAGCAGAGCGAGCAGAACTCGCAGGAGACGATGAGCGCGTTCGCCTCCGGGTAGGCGGTGCAGAAGTCGTGCGCCCGGTTCACCGCCGCACCGCCCGCCGCGCACCCCAGCTGGGCGATGGGGAGCTGCCGGGTATCGGTGCGGAAGCCCATCGAGTTGATCATCCAGGCGGTCAGCGACGGCATCAGGAAGCCGGTGCACGACACGAAGATGATCAGATCGATGTCGTGGGGACGCAGCTGCGCGTCGTCGAGGGCCGCGCGGACCACCGCCGGTACCCGCGCCTTGGCCTCGGCCTCGTACACGGCGTTGCGCTGTTCGAGGCCCGGGTGCTGCAAGGTCTCCTCGATGGGGCGCACGATGTGCCGCTTCTCGACGCCGGTGTTCCGGATCAGTCGCAGGGCCAGATCGAGCTGCGGGTGATCGGCGTGAACGGACCGGGCCAGATCCAGGGTCTGCTCCATGGTGATCACGTGCTCGGGCACGTGCACCGTTGGCCTGCACAGAGTCGCCACAGTCGGCTCTCCTTTCATTTCCCGACAAAGCCTCACGGACCCGTGCCGGTTCCGCTCGTCGGACTGACCCGCGGGTGACGTGGGCCATTGCGGTGAGAGTCGCGGGCGCAGGCAGCGGAGCGAGCCGGTGCCGGGAAGGGATCGTGAGCCGGATTCCCCGGCGCATTCGCCTACCAGGAGTGACATCAAGGCTGGGAGAGAACCATGACGACAGACCCCGACACGGCCCTGGGGACGCGTGCGGACCCGGTTCCGGACGGTCCGGTGCACTGCTGGA
Organism: Streptomyces sp. NPDC026522; assembly: GCF_055567555.1. Taxonomy (NCBI): domain Bacteria; kingdom Bacillati; phylum Actinomycetota; class Actinomycetes; order Kitasatosporales; family Streptomycetaceae; genus Streptomyces; species Streptomyces sp. NPDC026522. The sequence continues at coordinate 19,136 of NZ_JBVHQF010000007.1, read as the reverse complement.
AGCTGGATGACCTCGAAGCCCTGGAATTCGACCCGTTCCTGCACGCCCGGCTCCGGGAGGGCAAGGCCGCCCGGGTGCGGTTGCCGTTCGGTGAGGGCAGCGCCTGGCTGATGGCGCGCTACGCCGACGTCAAGGCGGCCACCACCGACCCGCGCTTCAGCAGACAGGAACTGGTCGGGCGCACGATCACCAGCTCCTCGCCGCACGCGATCGCCTCGCAGCAGGCGTCCCTGAACTACGCCGACCCCCCGCGCCTGAACGACATGCGCCGCGTGGTGGCGCGGGCCTTCACCGGCAAGAGCATGCAGCGGCTGCGGCCCACCGTGCAGGCCACCGCCGACCGGCTGCTGGACGAGATGGAACGCCACGGCTCGCCCGCCGACCTCGTTGAGCACCTGCACGGGCCCTTCCCGCTCGCGGCCGTCGCCGACCTCCTCGGAATGCCGCAGGACATGCGCGAGGGCATGACCTCCTGGGCGAACGTGATCATGACGCCCGGTCCGGCCCCGGAGCGCAGCGCCGACGCGATGAAGACCGTCCGCGAGAGCGTCGTCGCCCTCCTCGCGCTGCGCCGCGCGGAGCCGGCCGACGAGCCGGGCGAGGACCTCGCCGCCGTCCTCGCCTCGGCCGCCGACGCCGGGGAGATCACCGAGGCGGAGGCGGTCTCCCTCGCCACCGCGATCCTGGTGAGCGGGGCCCACGCGGTGCGCAACAACAGCGCCAACATGATCTACGCCCTGCTCACCCATCCGGACCACCTCGCCCGGCTGCGCGCCGAACCGGAGCTGATCCCGCAGGCCGTCGACGAACTGCTGCGCTACATCCCGCACCGCAGCGGCGTCGGCATCCCGAGGGTCGCCACGCGGGACGTCGAGCTGGGCGGGGTGCTGATCCGGCAGGGCGAGGTCGTCTACTCCTCGTACCTCGCCGCCAACCGCGACCCGGAGGTCTTCCCGGACCCCGACACGCTGGACTTCGACCGCGGCCCCATCGCGCACATGGCCTTCGGCAACGGCCCCCACCACTGCGTCGGCTCGATGCTGGCCCGGATGGAGTCCGAGATCATCGTCGCCACCCTCCTCGACCGCTACCCGAAGCTCGCGCTGGCGGTGCCGCCGGAGCAGATGCAATGGCAGCCGGGCGCCCTGATCCGCGGACCCAAGACCCTCCCGGTGACCTGGTGATACGCCGGATCAAGGTGGTCCGCGGCCGCCCGGACCACATAGAACTGGCGGCCCTCACGGCCGCCCTGGTCATCCTGGCGCGCAGCGCCCCCGCCCGCCACGAACACCACCACGGCCGCCACCGCCGCCGCGCCCACTGGGACCACCACTGGCCCCTCGTCCACCCCGCGCACTCCTGGCGCGCCCGGCCCCCGCTCAACACGTCGCGGCGGGACGGGATGTGAGGGGCGGTAGGAGATGAGCGCCGGGCCCCCGTACCGCGGCTTCGGGGCAGGCCTCGGGGGTACCGCCCCGGGAGGGCTCGGGGACGTCTCGGGGTCGGCCCCGGGGCTTCCCCGACGCGAGGTCCGGACGTGCCCAAGATGATCAGTGCATGACCAAGAACAAGTGGCCGGGGGCCGCATTCGCCGTAGGACCGCTCTGCATGACCCTCTACGGGCTGATCCGGCTCACCGACGACGTCCACGGCCCCGGCCTCGCCTGGTCCGCGGGTCATCTCGCCCTCCTCGCGGGCGTCCTCGCCTTCGCCCCCGTCTTCCTGGAACTGCGCCGGCGGTCGGCCCACGGGCGCGGGCCGGCCGGCCGGTGGTTCGCCGGCGCCGGCGCGGCGGCCGGGCTGGCCGGTGTCGTGGCGGTCACGGCGCAAGCCGTGATCGACCTCGTCGTCGGCTTCCTGAGCGCGGACCGGGACGCCATGAACGAGCTCTTCGACAGGGTGCAGAGCCATCCGGGGGTCACGCCCGCCGTCTACTCCGTCGGCCCGCTGCTCTTCTACGTGGGCCTCGTGCTGCTGACGACGTGGCTGGCGGCGCTGCGGCGGACCGAAGCCCGGCGTCCGGCGCTGATCGTGGCGGGCGTCGTGGCCATGGCGGTCAGCCTGGACCTGCTGCCGGTGGGCGGCCTGCTCTTCCTGCTCGCCCTCGCCCCCCTCGGCCGGGCCGCCCGCACCGAGCCGGCCCTCTGACCCCCGGCCCGTCACGCGCGCGGCGGGTGCACGACCAGGGAGTGCGGGACGGCCACCGGGGCCGGGGGCAGGCGCAGGGCGCGGCGGCCCGGGGTGATCGACCCCAGGACGCGCGGGCCGGCCGCCCCCGTGCACCGGGGAGCGTTGCCGGGCAGCCCGTGCAGCGTGAGGTATCCCAGCACCGCGAACGCGTACGCCTCCTTCGCCGCGGCCGGCAGGCCCAGCTCCTGCGAGGTGCGCAGCGCGACGGGACCCAGTTCCGTCCGCAGCATCGCCGTCAGCGTCGGATTGCGGACGCCCCCTCCCGAGGCGAACACCTCCGTGGCGCCCAACGGGCGCAGCGCGGCGGCGATCGTCGTGGCGGTGAGCCGGGTCAGCGTGGCCACGAGGTCCTCGGGCAGGAGCTCGCGGATGCCCGCGCCGGCCAGCGCGCGGCGCAGGTAGGCGTGGTGGAAGAGTTCCTTGCCGGTCGTCTTGGGCCAGGGCATCGCATAGTACGGCTCGTCCAGCAGCCGCTCCAGCAGGGGCAGCTGGACGCGCCCGGCCGCGGCGAGGGCGCCGTCCTCGTCGTACGCCAGCCGGCCGCCGCTCAGCTCGCGCACCGCGGCGTCGATCAGCGCGTTGCCCGGGCCGGTGTCGAAGGCCACCGGGTCCCCGCCCGGCGGGATCACCGTCAGGTTCGCGATCCCCCCGATGTTCAGTGCGGCCGGGACGCCGGGCCGCCCGCGCAGCAGCATCAGGTCGACCAGGCTCACCAGGGGTGCGCCCTGACCGCCCGCCGCCACGTCCCGCGGACGGAAGCCCGAGACGACGGGGCAGCCGCTGCTCTCGGCGATCCAGGCCGGCTCGCCGAGCTGGAGCGTGCCGCGCACCCGGCCGTCCTGCACCCAGTGGTACCCGGTCTGGCCGTGCGAGGCGATCAACTCCGCCCGTCCGTCGCACAGTTCCCGGTCGGCGCGGACCGCGAGCCGGGCGAAGGCCTGCCCGATGCGGGTGTCCAGGCGGCAGACGCCGGCCATCGTGGTCGCCGCGGGCGGCAGTGCGGCCGCCAGCTCCGCCCGTAGGTCCGCGGCGTACGGTTCGCTGATCATGCCCAGCGGTGTCAGGTGCAGGATCCCGTCCCCGCGGTCAGGCCCGAGGTCGGCGGCCGCGGCGTCGACGGCGTCGTACGAGGTCCCCGACATCAGGCCGATCACCCTCATCGCAGCGGCTCCCGGTGGCCGTCGGCGCTCAGGGTGGACAGGGCGAGCGCGCTGACCGCGCACGCCGAGGCGGCGTACCAGGCCGGTACGGAGGCATCGCCCGTCGCCGCGACGGCCGCGGTGATGACGAGACCGGCGCAGCCCGAGAACACCGCGTTGGCGAGCGAGTAGGCCAGCCCCAGTCCGGTGCAGCGCACGTCGCGCGGGAACATCTCGGCCAGCATCGCCGGTCCCGGCCCGGCCATCAGGCCGACGAGCGCGCCCGCCACCAACAGGGAGCCGGCCCGCGCCGCGGGGGGAAGGGCGGGGTCGCGCAGCAGGTGCAACAGCGGGAACGCCAGCAGTACGACGGCCAGCGCCCCGCCGAGCATCACCGGCCGCCGGCCGGTCCGGTCGCTGAGCCGCCCCGCGGGCAGTACGCAGGCCGCGAAGCCGAGGTTCGCGAGGGCGGTGGCGACCAGGGCCTCGCGTACCGAGGAGCCCAGGACGGACTGGAGGTAGGAGGGCAGGACGACGAGGAAGGTGTACCCGGCCGCCGACCACCCCATCACCCGGGCGACGGCGAGTGCCACGGCGCGCGCGGGCCGCTCCCGGCGCGCCCGCGCCCCCGTCACCGTCGGCGCGGCTGCGGGCGGCGGCTCCTCCAGCGCCGTACGCAGCCACAGCGCGACCCCGCCGAGCGGCAGGGCGAGCAGGAACGGGATCCGCCACCCCCACGCGTTCAGGGCCTCGCCGGGCAGTGCGGAGGCCACGGCGGCGGCCGTCGCCGCGCCCGCGAGCAGCCCGAGGGCGACCGTGAAGGACTGCCACGCCCCGTACAGCCCGCGCCGGCCCGACGGGGCGGACTCCGTCATCAGCGCCACGGCGCCGCCGAACTCCCCGCCCGCGGACAGCCCTTGCAGCACCCGCAGCAGCGTGAGCAGCCAGGGCGCGGCGGGACCGATGGCGGCCCGGGTGGGCAGCAGCCCGATCAAGGTGGTGGCCAGCGTCATGAGGCCCACCACCAGGACCAGCACGGGCCGCCGGCCGAGCCGGTCTCCCAGCCGGCCGAACAGCAGCGCTCCGACGGGCCGGAAGAAGAACGCGAGGGCGAAGGAGGCGTAGGTCGCCACCAGTGCCGGGGCGCCCGCCGCGGTTCCCGCCCGCGGGGTGAAGAACTGGGCCGCGATCACGGTCGCGAAGCAGCCGTAGACCCCGAACTCGTACCACTCGACGAGGTTGCCCGCCGAGCCGGCGAGCAGCGCGCGGCGGGAGGCGGTGCGGAGCGGGGCCGCCGGGCGCAGGGCGAGAGGGGTCACGCGTGCTGCGTGCCCGCCGGGCGGACCCGCGACGCCGGGCGGCGGGCCGGTTCAGCAGAAAGCAGCACCCATCCCAAAGGGATGCTTATAAACAGAGGGTTGTTACGCTCTCAGCCTTATGGATTCCACTGCGGGCACGGGAGTACGCGGATGAAGACCATCGGGTTGCTCGGCGGCATGAGCTGGGAATCGACCGCCGAGTACTACCGGCTGCTCAACGAGCTGACCCGCGACCGCTTCGGCGGCCTCCACTCGGCGCGGTGCGTCGTCTACTCGGTGGACTTCGCGGAGATCGAGGAACTCCAGGCGCAGGCCCGCTGGGACGACGCGGGCGAACTCCTCGCAGCGGCCGCCCGGTCCCTTGAGGCGGCCGGGGCCGACCTGGTGCTCCTGTGCACGAACACCATGCACAAGGTCGCCGACCGCATCCAGCAGGCGCTCAGCGTGCCCCTGCTCCACCTGGCCGACGCCACCGCCGACGCCGTCCGGGAGCAGGGGCCGCGCCGGGTCGGGCTGCTGGGGACCGCCTTCACCATGGAGCAGGACTTCTACCGCGGCCGGCTCGAAGCGGGCGGCCTCCAGGTCCTCGTCCCCGACGCCGCCGGACGGGACCTGGTCCACCGGGTCATCTACGAGGAGCTCTGCCGGGGCATCGTGCGCGCGGAGTCACGGACGGCGTACCGGAACGTGATCGGGGAACTGGTCGCCGCCGGCGCCCAGGGGATCGTGCTCGGCTGCACCGAGATCGAGCTGCTCATCGGCCCGCAGGACAGCCCCGTACCGGTCTTCCCGACCGCGCGCATCCACGCCGAGGCCGCGGTCCGGGCGGCACTGGCCTGACGGCCGGGAGCCGGGTCGCCGGTACGGAGAGACGGTGGGAGGGTTTGGAGGAGCGGAGCCGGTGGTCTGGGCCGGCACACGGTGCGCCAGGGAGTGAGCGGAAAGGGTTCGGGCCATGAGCACGTCCGACGCGTTCCGGGCCGAGATCCACAGCACGGAGGCGGATCCGGCGGCACCGGGCGGCCTGCTCGACGTACTGAGCCTCGCCGCGGTGGTCCTGGACGCCCGCGGCCGCATCGTGTTCTGGAGCCCGCAGGCCGAGGACCTATTCGGCTTCTCGGCCGAGGAGGCGCTCGGCCGGCCCGCGGCCGCGCTGCTGGTGTCGACGGAGAACCGCGGCCTGGTGGTCGAGCTGTTCACCCAGGTGATGAAGAGCGGCCGGCGCTGGGCCGGGAGCTTCCCCGTCCGGCACAAGGACGGCAGCACCCGGCTGGTGGAGTTCCGCAACATGCGGCTCCAGGACGACCTGGGAGACTTCTACGCCCTCGGCATCGCCACCGACCACCCCACGCTCCGGCGCGTCGAGCGCGATCTGGCGCTCTCCCTGCGGCTGGTCTCCCAGTCCCCGATCGGCCTCGGCGTCACCGACACCGAGCTGCGGTACGTGCTGGTCAACCCGGCCCTGGAGCACATCAACGGCCTGCCCGCCGCCGAGCACCTCGGCCGGACCGTCGGCGAGGCGCTGCCGTTCCTGGACGCGGAGGCCATCGAGTCCGACATGCGGCAGGTGCTCACCACGGGCGTGCCGCTGCTGGACCAGTTCGTGGTCGGCCGTACCCCGGCCGACCCGCAGGACCGGGCGTGGTCCGTGTCCTACTACCGGCTCGACGACCCGGCCGGGCACGTCCTCGGCGTGGCGGTCTCCGTGGTCGACGTGACCGATCAGCACCGGGCGGCCGCGGACGCCGCCCGCGCCCGTCGGCGCCTCGCGGTGGTGGCGGACGCCTCCGTACGCATCGGCACCACCCTCGACCTGGAACAGACCGCACGGGAACTGGCCGAGGTGTGCGTTCCGCAGCTCGCCGACGTCGCCACGGTGGACGTCCTCGACAGCGTCCTGCACGGCCGCCGCACCACCGGCGAACCGGCCGGACCGGCCCGGTTCCGGGCCCTGGCGGTGGTCGCCGCCTACCCCACCGGGGCGGCGCAGGCCACCGACCAGACCGGCGAACTCGCCCAGTACGACACCGACCGGGTGGTGACCAAGTGCGTGAACACCGGCCGCCCCGTCCTCGTGGCCCGGGTGACCGGACCGGACCTGCGCCGTATCGCCCGGGACGACAACGCGGCCGCCCTGCTGGCCGCGGCGGGGCTGCACTCCTACCTGGCGGTGCCGCTGGTGGCCCGCGGCGAGGTGATCGGCGCCGTCGGCCTGATGCGCGCCCGTACGCCCGCCCCGTTCGACGACGACGACGTCACCCTGGCGGTCGAACTGGCCGCCCGCGCGGCCGTCTGCGTCGACAACGCCCGGCTGTTCCAGAACCAGCGGCACGCCGCCCTCACCCTCCAGCGCAACCTGCTTCCGCACCAGCCGGCGAACCGGCTGGGCCTGGAGATCGCCCACCGCTACCAGCCGTCCGGGGCCACCAGCGAGATCGGCGGCGACTGGTTCGACGTCATCCCGCTGGCCGACGAGAAGACCGCCCTCGTCATCGGTGACGTCATGGGCAGCGGCATCGCGGCCGCCGCCACGATGGGGCAGCTGCGCACCGCCACCCGGACCCTGACCCAGCTCGACCTCGACCCCGCGCTGGTGCTGCAGTACCTCGACCAGGCCGCCGCCGGGATGGAGCACACGATCACCACCTGCGCCTACGCCGTCTACGACCCGCTGCGCGCCGAATGCCACATCTCGCTCGCCGGGCACCTGCCACCGGTCCTGATGCGCCCCGGCCGGCTGCCGGAACTGCTCGACCTGCCCACCGGCGCGCCGCTCGGGGTCGGTGGCGTCCCCTTCCACACCACCCGGCTCGCCCTCGCCCCCGACGACCAGCTGGTCCTGTACACCGACGGGCTCGTGGAGACCCGCGACCAGTCCCTCGACGAGCGCCTCGATCTCCTGCTCAGCCTCCTGGCCGGCCCGCACCGCCCCCTGGAGGACACCTGTGACCTGCTGCTACGGGCGCTGCGCCGCCCCGGCGACCACGACGACGTCGCCCTGCTGATGGCCCGGATGCTCCCGGTGGACCCGGACACTCCCTAAGGGGCGGTCGTGACCGGCAGTTCCCGCAGGGCGTGGAAGCGGAACGTCGTCGTCCAGCGGAGCTGTCCGGCCGGGCGGGCCGTGCGCAGCGCGGGGAAGCGGTCGAGCAGGGTGCGCAGGGCGAGGGTGATCTGGAGCCGGGCGAGCGGGGCGCCGAGGCAGTAGTGCATGCCCTGCCCGAGGGCCAGGTGGGCCGGGTCCGCCCGGTGGATGTCGAAGCGGTCGGGGTCCGGGTACCGGGCCGGGTCCCGGTGGGCCGACGCCAGGCAGAGCAGCACCGTGTCCCCGGCCGGGATCAGGACGCCGCCGAACTCGACGGGCTCGGTGGCGAAGCGCCGGATGGTCGTCTGGATGGGCTGGGCGTGGCGCAGGAGTTCCTCCACCGCGGCGGGGAACAGGTCGGGCCGCTCGCGCAGTTCGGCCAGCTGGTCCGGGTGCGCGAGCAGGGTGAGCAGGCCGTTGGCGATGACGTGCTGGACGTTCTCGCTGCCGGCCAGCAGGATCAGGAAGGCCAGCGAGACGAGTTCGTCCTCGCTGAGCCGGTCCCCCTCGTCGCGCGCGGCGATCAGGTCGGAGAGCATGTCGTCCCCGGGACCGGAGCGGCGGCCGGCCACGAGAGCGATCAGGAACCGGTGGATCCGGCCGATCGCCTCCACGAGTTCCTCGCGCCCGCGCGGCGCGAGCATGCCGGTGACCCAGCCCGAGAACCGGTCCTGGTCGGCGTCCGGCACCCCCAGCAGCGAACCGATCACGCGCAGCGGGAGCGGTTTGGCGAAGGCGGCGACGGCATCCGCCTCGCCGCGGGCATCCAGCTCCGCCGCCAGCCCCGTCAGCAGGTCGTCCACGATGGCCCGCACGCTGTCCCGCAGCTGCTCGACGCGGCGGGGGGTGAAGCCGTGGGACACGAGGCGGCGCAGCCGCCGGTGATCCTCCGGATCGATGTTCAGCAGGTTGCGGTCGAGCGCGGAGGGCAGCGAGAAGCCCGTGTAACCGGTGGTGGAGTGACGCTTGTTGACGGACAGCCGGGGGTCGGCGAGGCCCTCCCGGACGTCCGCCTCGTGGGTGACCAGCCATACCGGCGAGCCGTCGGGCAGCGCGATCCGGTGGACCGATCCCTGTTCGCGCAGCCGCCGGTACACGGCGTGGGGATCCGCCGCGAACGCCCCGTCGAAGGGCCGGGGGAGAGCCGCCCCGTCCGTCCGCGGGCCGTCGTGGGTGTGCCGCGTCATGTGCTTTCCTCCTGTTCCGCCGGGACGGCGGATCGCGGACCGGTCGTCCATGCCGTCGATCTTGACAGCCGGCCCCGCGACCACCGCGCCCGGGCCGGTTCTTCGGCCGGTATCCGCCCTACTGCGCCGGTGACTTGCTCCCTACTATCCGAAGCGGTCCGCAACCCGCTCCGCCACGCGGCCGGACGTCCCCCACATCAGGCAAGGCCACCGACAACCGATCGGAGCATCATGCCCGGTGTCTTATTCGTGGGCGGTGCGACCGCCGCGCTCCTCGCCGGCTCAGCACTGGCCCCGGCCGCTCCCACCCCCTTCACCCCGCCGCCCGACAAGATCGTGATCGACGTCGCGTCCGTCAACGGCTCCGGCTGCCCGCTCGGCACCGCGGCGGTCGCCCTCGCCCCCGACCACACCGCCTTCACGGTCACCTACAGCCAGTACCTGGCGCAGGTGGGCGTAGGCGCCCAGCCGACCGACTTCCGCAAGAACTGCCAGATCAACCTGATCGTCCACGTCCCGCAGGGCTACTCCTACGCCGTCGCGAGCGCCGACTACCGCGGTTACGCGCATCTGGAGCGCGGCGCGCGAGCGACGCAGAAGGCGTCCTACTACTTCCAGGGGTCGCCCGACACGGCGAGCAGGACGCACACGTTCAACGGCGCGTTCGACAACGACTGGCAGGTGACGGACTCCACCGACTGGGACCAACTGGTGTGGGCGCCGTGCGGCGTGCAGCGCAACTTCAACATCAACACCGAACTGCGCGTCAACGCGGGCACCTCCGACCCGGCGAAGACCAACAGCTTCGTCGCGATGGACTCAGCGGACGGTGACATCCGGACCGTCTACCACTTCGCCTGGAAGACCTGTCCCGAGCGCTGATCTCCCGTCGGCCGGCTGTGGCGGCCGGGCATCCGGGCCCCCGGCCCGGCGTGCCCGGCCGTCCGTCCGGCCGACAGTCTTCGCCCAGACGGGCCAGGCGGCGCTCTACCGGGAACTGGGCTGCAACGCACCGGGCGCCCGGTCGACGCCGTCGGGCACCGCGGAGGGCCGGAACACGGAGCTCGTCCTGACCAAAGGCTGAGTTCCGCGCCGCCGCTCTTCCCGGCGCCTACTGGTGCACGAGGGCGGTGAACGAGGGTCGGTGCAGGGCCTCGGCGAGTGATGTGCGCCAGTGCGGGAGAACGGGCAGGCCCGCCGCGGCCCAGCGGGCGTGGCCGAGGACGCTGAAGGCGGGCCGGCGGGCAGGGCGCGGGAACGCCGCCGATGCGGTCGGGCGGATGCGGTCCGGATCGAGTCCGCTGAGTTCGTATGCCGCGCGGGCCAGGCCGTACCAGGTGGTGCGGCCGGTCGCGGTGGCGTGGTAGACACCTGGCGGGGCCTTGTCGGCGTGGCCGAGCATCACCAGGAGACCAGCCAGATCGTGCGTCCAAGTTGGCTGCCCGTACTGGTCGTTGACGACTTCGACGGTACTCCTGCGGGCGGCCAGGCCGAGCAGGGTGGCGACGAAGTTTCGGCCGTGCTCGCCGTACAGCCAGGCGGTACGCACGATGTAGCCGGTATCGGGCAGAAGTTCGGCAACCGCCCGTTCGCCGGCCAGCTTGCTGCGGCCGTACGCGTTGACCGGCCCGGTCGGGGCCGACTCGGAGTACGGCTCGGTGCCGTCTCCCGGCAGGACGTAGTCGGTGGAGACATGCAGCAGTCGAGCGCCGCTGTCCCGGCAGGCGTGAGCCAGGTGGCGCACACCCGTTCCGTTGACGGCGGTGGCGGTGGCCTCGGCGGCCTCGGCGCCGTCGACGTCCGTCCAGGCGGCGCAGTTGATCACCACGTCGTGACCGGAGACTGCGGTGCGGACGGCCTCCGGGTCGGTGATGTCGAGGGCGGCGTGATCGAGCGCGGTGAACTGCCGGTCTGTCAGCAGGGTCCGCACGTCGCGACCGAGCATCCCGCCGGAGCCGGTGACCAGCCAGCGGGTCACGACAGTGCCGCCCGGCTCTTCAGCGGCTCCCACCAGGCACGGTTGTCGCGATACCAATCGACGGTCGCGGCCAGGCCGTCCGCGAAGGAGATCCGCGGCCGGTAGCCCAACTCTCGTTGGATCTTGGTGATGTCGAGGGAGTAGCGCCGGTCGTGTCCCTTGCGGTCGGGCACGTGCCGGACCATGTCCCAGCCGTTTCCGGTCGCCTCGAGCAGCATGCCGGTGAGCTCCTTGTTCGTGATCTCGCTTCCGCCGCCGATGTGGTAGACCTCGCCGGCCCGGCCTCCGCGGAGCACCAGTTCGATGGCGTGGCAGTGGTCGGAGACGTGCAGCCAGTCGCGGACGTTGCCACCGTCCCCGTACAGTGGCACCTTCTTCCCCTCGAGCAGGTGCGTGGTGAAGAGGGGGATGACCTTCTCCGGGAACTGGTGGGACCCGTAGTTGTTGGAGCAGCGGGTCACCACCACATCCAGGCCGTGCGTGCGATGGCAGGCGAGGGCCAGCAGGTCGGAGCCGGCCTTTGACGCGGAGTACGGCGAGTTGGGGGCGAGCGGCGACTCCTCCGTCCATGAGCCCTTGCCGATCGAGCCGTACACCTCGTCGGTGGAGACGTGCACGAACCGGCCGACGCCGTGCCTGCGGGCGGCATCCAGCAGCACCTGGGTGCCGGTCACGTTGGTCCGTACGAACGCTGCCGCGCCGTCGATCGAGCGGTCCACGTGGGACTCGGCGGCGAAGTGGACCACCGCGTCGTGGCCCGGCATCACGGCGTCCACCGTCTCCACGTCGCAGATGTCACCGCGCACGCAGGCGTACCCGGGATGGTGAGCCACCGGCGCGAGGTTTTCCTCGACGCCCGAGTAGGTGAAGTTGTCCAGGACGGTAATTCTGCTCTCGGAGTCCGCACTCAGCACGGAGCGAACGAACTCGGAACCGATAAACCCGGCGCCGCCGGTAACCAGGATGCGCATAGTGGGCAGATTCTAGCGCCACTCGGCTTGCGGCCGAATCGACCGTCAAAGTCATACGCTGTCGCCATGCGAGGCATTCTGTTGGCCGGTGGCACTGGTTCCCGCTTGTGGCCGCTTACTCGATCGGTATCCAAACAACTGCTGCCGGTCTTCGACAAACCGATGATTTACTATCCTATTTCTACCCTGGTCATGGCCGGCATCAGTGAAATCCTGATCGTCACCACGGCCGACGACCAGCCCCAGTTCTACCGCCTGCTCGGCGACGGCAGCCAATGGGGCCTCCGCCTTGAGTACGCGGTGCAGGCACGCCCGGAGGGCATCGCGCAAGCCCTCGTGCTCGGTGCGGATTTCATCGGGGACGGCCCTGTCGCGCTGATCCTTGGCGACAACATCTTCCACGGCAGCGGCCTCGGCACCAGGCTCGCCCAACACTCCGACATGAAGGGGGGCAGGGTGTTCGCCTACCCCGTCGCCGATCCGTCGGCGTACGGGGTGGTGGAGTTCGACGAGCTGGGCCAGGTGCTGAGCATCGAGGAGAAGCCGGCCCGTCCGCGATCCAGGTACGCGGTGCCCGGACTGTACTTCTACGACAACCGGGCGGTGGAGATCGCCCAGGGCCTTCGCCCCAGCGCTCGTGGGGAGTTGGAGATCACGGAGGTCAACCGGGCCTATCTGGACACCGGTGAGCTCTACGTCACCCCGCTCGACCGGGGCACGGCCTGGCTGGACACCGGAACCTTCGCCTCGATGGTGCAGGCCTCGGAGTTCGTCCGGGTGATCGAAGAGCGGCAGGGCCTCAAGGTCGGCTGCGTCGAAGAGACGGTCTGGCGGTCCGGACTCGTCGGCGACTCCCAACTGCGCCTGCTGGCAAAACCGCTGCTCCACAGCGGCTACGGCCAGTACCTTCTCGGGCTGCTTGATGAGGGTGAGCGGTGAAGATCCGCGAGTTGACGATCGCCGGCGCGTTCGAGATCGTCCCGCAGGTGCACGGCGACCAGCGCGGGCTGTTCACCGAGTGGTACCGCTTCGACCGGCTGGCGGAGGCGGTGGGCAGGCCGCTACCACTGGCCCAGGCCAATCTCTCGGTATCCGCCAAGGGCGTGGTGCGCGGCATCCACTTCGCCGACGTGCCGCCCGGGCAGGCCAAGTACGTCACCTGTGTGCGCGGTGCGGTGTGGGACGTGGTGGTCGACCTGAGGGTCGGCTCGGCCACCTTCGGCCGTTGGGAGGGCATCCGGCTGGACGACATCGAGCGTCGGGCGGTCTATCTCTCGGAGGGGCTGGGCCATGGTTTCTGCGCACTCACCGACGACGCGACCCTGACGTACCTGTGCTCGACGACGTACCGGCCGACCGCCGAGCACGCGGTCCATCCGCTCGATCCTGACCTGGGCATCCAGTGGCCGACCGACGCACCGCTGCTCTCCGACAGGGACGCGGCGGCGCCGTCGTGGGCCGAGGTGGTGGCGGGGGGGATGCTGCCGTCGGACGACGCATGCCCGGCGGAGGGCATCTATTCCTGTCGTTCAGCCCCGGACAGACCTCAGGAGCGAAGGACGAGCAGCCCGAATGCAGGCCCGTACGCCAATTGAATGAAGTGCGGCGACATGCGCTGTCAACGGTCGGCGTGGAATCGGGTCCCGGCACACTGCTGCTGGCACGTCTGCGCCACAGCCTGGGCGCTCATTCATGCCGTCCGACGTGATGGTGTGGCATGCCCGTGTGACCCGTCACCCCCCCTCGGCGTATCGGTTTTCAGCCTGCGGGAAGGTTCCGTCATGAAGCGTCAGTCTCTTCGTAGATCGTGGGTCCGGGCCGTCACTACGCTCGCGGCGTCGGGAACTCTTGGCTTGCTCGTCAATCTCGGTTCGTCAACGACCGCTCCGGCCAACGCGACAGCCACGTCCGTCGATTACTCCATCGGTGTGCCAGGCTCGAACGGTGCTGTGAGTGCCGCCTTCGAGCCCCGCCCACCGCGGGGGGCCGATGAAGACGGCGGTCACGGTGACGACGGTGGTCATGGGGACCATGGTGACGACGGTGGCCACGGTGACGAACCAGGCGGGCCTCGGGACGACGGTGGCCATGGTGGCCATGGTGACGACGGTGGCCATGGCGACGAACCAGGCGGCCCTGGTGACGGTGGCCACGGTGACGACGGCGGTCATGGTGGCCATGCTGACGAACCAGGCGGGCCTGGTGATGACGGTGGCCATGGTGGCCATGGTGACGACGGCGGTCATGGGACGGGCAATGGCAAGCCTCATGACCACCCGCGCCCGCACCCCCACCCACCAGGCCCCCAGGGCCCCCAAGGCAACCAGGGCACGCAGGGGTTCCAGGGCACGCAGGGCAGCCAGGGCTTTCAGGGCACACAGGGGTTCCAGGGCACGCAGGGGTTCCAGGGCACGCAGGGCAGCCAGGGCTTTCAGGGCACACAGGGGTTCCAAGGCACGCAAGGATTCCAGGGCACTCAGGGCTCCCAGGGCACCGGGTCCCAGGGCACTCAGGGCTCCCAGGGCAGCCAGGGCTTTCAGGGCACGCAAGGATTCCAGGGCACGCAGGGCAGCCAGGGCACCGGGTCCCAGGGCTCCCAAGGCATTCAGGGCTCCCAAGGCAGCCAGGGTTCTCAGGGAACCGGGGCCCAGGGCAATCAGGGCGGGGCAGGCCCGCAGGGAAGTCAGGGGGTCGCCGGAACCCAGGGCAGCCAAGGAAATCAGGGCGGTGCCGGGGCGCAGGGCAACCAGGGCGGTACCGGAGCCCAGGGCAGTCAGGGCAGCCAGGGTGGTACCGGTGCCCAGGGCAGTCAGGGTGGTCTCGGGGCGCAGGGCAGTCAAGGGGACGCCGGGGCGCAGGGAAATCAGGGGACTGCGGGAACCCAGGGCAGCCAAGGAAATCAGGGCGGTGCCGGGGCGCAGGGCAACCAGGGCGGTACCGGAGCCCAGGGCAGTCAGGGCAGCCAGGGTGGT